>QHTD01000231.1 GCA_003220675.1 Candidatus Rokuibacteriota bacterium
CCCGGCCCGCGGCCTCGCAGCCTGCGCGAATCTGCTCGCACAGCGCACGCACGTCCTGGAGGGCTGTGGCGGGAATCACGACATCATCCGCCACGCGCGCGGCCACGCCGATCTCAGGGGGGTCGGTGATCTCGACCGAGAGCGGCGGTCCGTCGACGAGAATCTCACGAAGGGTCCGCGCGTATTCCTCCACGCCCTCCCCAGCGCTTCGCACGCCGATCTCGAGGCGTCCGCCGAGTGCCAGGTCGAGCGTGCGCGCCATCGCGGCAAGAGTCGCCGGCGGCCTGAGGGGAG
>QHTD01000232.1 GCA_003220675.1 Candidatus Rokuibacteriota bacterium
AGCCGCGCCGAGCTCAGAGCGGCCCTCGAAGCCGCGCTCGTGAAGCGCGCGGAGCACCGGGCGTCCTTCGCGGCGCTGTTCGACGTCTACTTCGCCTCGCGCCGAACCGCAGCCCCCCAATCGGGAGGCGCGTCGCCATCCCCCGCCGATCTCACCGGTGAAACCGCCGGCGAAGCCGCCTCCCAAGAGCTCCTGCAGGCCCTCCTCGACGCCCTGCGACGAAACGACGAAGGCGCCCTGCGGGCGATCGCGGCGCTCGCCGTCCAGCAGTTCGGCGGCATCAACGAAACGCGCGTCGGGTCCCAGCACTACCACCTGTACCGGGTCCTCCGTCACCTCGATCTGTCCAATCTCCTGCAGCGGGTCATCCACGATGCGGGCGAGACAGGTGGCGACGCAACGCTCCTCGACGACCGCCTGTTTCGGGACGAGCAGCGCCACCGGATCGAAGAGTTCCGCCGACTGCTTGCCGACGAGATCCGCCATCGCCTTCTCGAGGTCAAGGGGCTCGCGGCGGTCGCCGACATGTCCCGCACGGCGATCGAAGACGTCGACTTCCTCGGCGCCACCCCGGCCCAGCTGCGGGAAATGCGGCATGCGATCCGGCCACTCGCGCGAAAGCTCGCCGCACGGATCGCGCACCGGCGCCGCTTCCGCCGGCACGGGCGTCTCGATGCGCGCCGAACGATCCGGCGCTCTCTGTCCGCCGGGGGCGTGCCGCTCGAGCCTGCCTTCCGATATCCGAGAGTGTCCAAGGCGGATCTCTACCTGCTCTGCGATGTCTCGGGGTCGGTCGCGGAATTCGCTCACTTCACCATGTCGCTCCTGTACGCGATGAACGAGGAGTTCGCTCGAATCCGGTCCTTCGCGTTCGTCGACGGGATCGACGAGGTGACGAAGGTGTTCGACGACCGCTCGATCCAGCTGGACGCCCGCCACCTCCTGGCGCGGGCCGACGTCGTGTGGGCGGACGGACACAGCGACTACGGCCATGTGTTCGAGCGGTTCTGGAACGTCTACGGACTGGGCGCCCTCGGGCCGAGGACCACGGTCATCATCACCGGTGACGCTCGCAACAACTACCGCGACCCGGGGCTCGCGGCGCTGCGCGCGATCCAGGAATGCGCCCGCAAGGTCTACTGGTTGAATCCGGAGCCGCGGCCCGAGTGGAACACGACGGACTCGATCATGGCCGCGTATGCGCCCTACTGCGACGGCGTCTTCGAGGCGCGCAACCTGCGCCAGCTCGCCGACTTCGTTCGCGCGATCGCGTGACGCCGCACGACCCCCGAGCTGTCCCGGACCGCTCGCTCAGAAGAGCGCGATCGGGTTCACCGGCGAGCCGGTCACGCCCTGAAGCCGGAGCGGCGCGACGGTGAGCATGAACTCCCAGCGCTTCCGCGCGCTACACGCCTTCGCCAACTCCTCGAGGTTGGCGTTGTCGATGAGCCAGAGCCCCATGCCGACGAGGCTCACGATGTGCACGACGTTGCCGAGGGCGGGGTGGGTCGCCGGGCTCACGTCGTTGTGGGTGTCGGTGCCGAGCATGGCGATGTCGCGCTCGCGGAACCACGGCATGCACGCCACGTGGGCCGCGGGCGAGCCGTCCTTCAGCGGATGGCGCGGCTCCGTGAGCCGTCGCGCGTAATAGCCGGTCCTGATCAAGAGGATGTCCCCAGCCTCGACACGCACGTTCTGGGCTTTCTCGGCGGCCTCGAGGTCCTCGGGCATCACGCCCTCGCCCGCCTCCAGCCAGCGCCCCTTGAGCGCGGCGACGTCGAGCAGGACGCCGCGGCTCACGACGCCGTCGCGCAACAGGTCCACCGACTCGACCTGGGCGCCCTCGCGCGAGGTGATCAGGTTGCACGAGCGGCCGTTGTAGATCTTGCCCTGCCAGAAGTAATGGGCCGGCGTGTCCACGTGGGTGATCGTGTAGCCGTGGAACACCATGCCGATGAACTCGGAGGCGCCGCGACGAGCGAGGATCCGCTCGGGCGAGTCATGGTCGCGCCCCTCGCCCGAGTCCACCATGAAGCGGAGGGGCTGGAACGTCGTGTCGGCGCTGATCGCGTTGGTCGCGATCGGGCGCGCGCAGCTGACCGGCACGCCGTCCGCGACGAGCGCTGCGGCGCGTTTCCGCTTCGCGGCCGTGATGAGATTGATGGTTCCCAGCTCGTCGTCCGTGCCCCAGCGGCCCCAGTTGCTGAGGCTCGAGATCATCTTGATCACATCGCTCTCGGTCAGGGTCATCGCCACGGGTGTCCTCCTCAGAAGTCCTCGAACGTCATCGCCTCGCGCTCCATTCTGAGCCGGAGGTCCGCCATGAACACGAGGTAGGGATGCGCGCCGCGCGCCACGAGCGCATCGCGGTCGCCGCGGAGGAGCGCCGCCGAATCCGTGTCATCCAACTCCATCTCATCGATCGCGGCCCGGGCATCCGCCAGGAAGCGCGCCCGGAACGCGTCGTCCGACTTGATCGCGAAGAGGCACCGGTTCAACCGGTAGGCTGAGCCGGGCGGGAACCGGTAGTGGAGCGCGTTCACAGCGGCCATTCCACGACCGCGTTGCCGTGATGCCACGACGGCTCGTAGCAGTACACGTCGGCCTTCGCGTCGCCGACCGCGCCGAGCAGGGTGATCCACGTCCGCAGCTCGATGTTGCCGGCACGGTCAAGCTCCTCGGCCGTGATCGCGGCGAGCTCCCGGCCGCGCCCCGCGGTCAGCAGGTTGAGCAACCGCCTGTCGTAGTCGAACTCCGGCGACGCGTACCGGTCGGTCCCCGGGAAGTGGGACATGCCGCCCGAGGCCATGAGCACGACGCGCTCCGAGCGCGCGCGCAGGATCTCGCCGAGCGCCCTGCCCCACTCGTAGCAGCGGCGCGGCGTCGGCTGAGGCGGCAGGTAGACGTTGACGTGCAGCGGGACGAGGGGGACGGACGGCTCCGGCATCGTGAAGTGCAGCGGGACATAGAACGCGTAGTCGAGCGGGGCGTCCTGGGTGTAGAAGAGGTCGAACCCCCGCTCGATCCCCTGCTCGACGATCGCGCGGGCCAGCGGCTCGTGGATCGGGAACCGGTACCGGTAGCGGCCGAACGTCCCGGCGCACTCCGTCCCCGCGTAGACGGCGAGCGCGGGCACTGCGTTCAGAAAAAACGCCTCGATGTGGTCGCCCGCGACCATCGCGATCGCGTCCGGCCTGAGTGCCTGGAGCCGCCCCTTGACCCGCGCGAACGCGGTGTGGACGCGCAGCACGAGATTGCGATCCTCGGTCTCGGGCCGCGAGAGGAGCTGGGGCGTGTGGGCACACGCGAACGCCCCGACCAGCATCCGGCTCAGCCCCCGGCCGCGGCGTCGATCACGGGCCGCGGGATGATGAGGCGCGCGGCCATGACCGGGCGCGGCGAGGTGCCGATCCGCAGCTCGCCGACGATCGAGAGCAGCATGTAGGCCTCGCGGCGGTCCATGCCCGTGCGCCCGACGAACCACTCGACGGCGCCGCGCGCGGCGTCCTCCGTGGCCAGCTCGACCGTCCCGCCGAAGCCGAGAACCTGCACGGTGTCGTCCACCTCGATGATCGGGCGGTCGAGCTTCCGCCCCTTCACGAGCTCCACGCGCGCCCGGACGGTCGCGTCGCACTCGACG
>QHTD01000234.1 GCA_003220675.1 Candidatus Rokuibacteriota bacterium
CGCGACAGCTTCCTCTCACCCCCTCACGTCCTCATGTACACCGGCGTCGCAGCCAACGGCCTCGTCAGTGCGTGGGCGCTCGCCTGGGGGCGGAGACGCTACGGCGCCCCCGCCGGGCTCTGGCTGAGCGGCGCGGGATTTCTCCTGGCCGTGGCCGGCGCTGCGCTCGACGAGTGGTGGCACGTGAACGTCGGAAAGGACGTGAACCTCTGGAGCCCGCCGCACCTCGTCGGCCTCGCCGGGACGGTCCTCATCGCGTTGGGGCTCGTCTTCGCCGTCGCCGCCCACACACGTTTCGCGCGCACGCATCGCTGGTGGGCGCCGCGCGTGATCCTGCTCTTCTGCCTCGCCGACCTGATCCACAAATCCATGGTCGCGCTCGACCACTACACCCTCGACGCGTGGGGGCGCACGCCCGACTTCTATCCGTTTCTCCTGGCGCTGTTCCTGCCGGCCATCCTCGTGACCGCCACGCGCGCGCTCGGCCCCGGCGCCGCCACGGCGACGGCGGTGATCTTCACGGTCCAGCACGTCGTGATCCTTCTCGTGCTTCGCGCGTTCGACATGCGGATCCCGACCTTCACGCCGATCCCGATCCTGCCCGCGCTGGCGATCGACCTCGTCGTCGCCGCGTTCCCCGTCCCGCGCTACTCGGCCCTGGCGCCTGTCCTCGCGGGCGTCGCGCTCTCGCTCGTGCTCTACACGCAGGAGGCCGCGTGGATGGTGTGGGCCGTCGGCCGTCCCTGGGATCTCGGACGTGTCGCCGCGGCCTTCCCCGGCGTCACCCTCACCGCGATCGGGAGCGCCTGGGTCGGCTGGGTGCTGGGAGCCCTGGTTGCGAGCGTGGCGGCGGGGCGGCCAGCCGGGAAGACGTTCGGCAGCCGGCAGAGCGCTCGAGCGACGGTGGCTGCGGCGCTCGCGCTCGTGGCCCTCGGGCTCGCCGCCGCGTACCGGCCGTCAGGGGCCGAGCCGCCGGCGAGCGTCGCCGCGCTCGGGCTCGCGCCCGACATCGGATTCGACTACCGCGACGCCGTCTTCTGGGAGGCGCTCTTGCCCGATGGCTGGCGCGAGCCCGGCGCGCATCACGCGTACCAGGAGGCGATCATCGACGGGCACGGCATTCCCCTCGGTCCCGCGTGGTGCGCGCGCGACGAGCCCGGCCTCGCGCGGGAGCTGGCGACCACGCGGTTCGCGCTCAGCATCAACGGAGAGCCGGTGGCCCTTGCAGGCTATCCGAGGACGCGCCGACGGATGCGAGACGGCTCGCGGTGCGAGTGGGTCGGCGTCGTGGCAACGACACCGCTCCCGGGATTCCAGGAGCTGCGCTACACGGCGGAGCGCGACTCGCTGCCGCCGTCGAGCATCACGGTCCAGCTGAGAGTGAAGGAGCCTTGAATGAGCAGACGACGATCTCGCGCCCGCCCGGGGTGCGATCGAGACGGCTCACCGGGATCTTGCAGCGCTGATAGAGCTCGAGCAGCGTCGCTTCGGTGTAGCGGAAGATATGAACGCGGTCGTCGGTCCGCGTCAGAATGCGCGCGGCCCAGTGGGCCGCGCCGTATCGCGACTGCGACAAATTGCGCACGGGCTCGGCGATCACGAGGAGACGCCTGGCGGCCGCCCACAGGCGCGGAAGCAAGGTGTCGGCGATGTCGTGGAACTGATATAAGCTTGCCTGCATGATCACGGTGTCGGCCGTCGGCAGCTCGCCAGCGGCGCGCACGTCGAACGCGCGGACATCCACACCGCGCCGGCGGGCGAGCCTCAGCATGGCCGACGACTGCTCGAGGCCGAGATACGACCGCGCAAGTCCTCGCCGCAAGAGATGCCGGTAGAGCGCGAGGTCGCCGCAGCAGAGCTCCAGGATGTGGCCCGGCTGATCGGTGCGGTCGGCCACGAGGTCGGCGACAAGCGGATAGCGCGCTTCGGCGTCCGCTCCGTAGCCGACTCGCATCGCGAGGCGGTACAGCGTCGGGAAGCGATAGATGGTCAGCATCGCCGTGCCCGGCGCGAGATCACGGTGAGCGACATTCTAGCCTGCGAGCCGAGCTAGTGTGAAGGCACGCTGATGGGCGAGCTGGTCTCGGTGGTCGTCCCGGTGTGCAACGAGGAGGCGAACCTTCCCGAGCTCCGCGCCCGGCTCGTGGCGGCGCTCGCCGATCACGAGTTCGAGTGCATCCTGGTCGACGACGGTAGCACCGACGCCACGCCCGTCATCATCCGCGACTTCGCCCGCGAGGATCCGCGCTTCAAGCTCGTGAGCCTCTCGCGCAACTTCGGCCATCAGGCGGCGATCTTCGCCGGCCTCACCTTCGCCCGCGGCGCGTGTGTGGCCGTGATGGACGGCGACCTCCAGGACCCGCCCGAGCTGATCCGTGAGATGGTGCGCGTGTGGCGGAAGGGTGCCGAGGTCGTCTACGGCGTCCGCGCGGCGCGGAGCGAGGGATGGTTCACCCGCGCGGCGGCGGCGACCTTCTACCGTGTTCAGACGCGCCTCTCGAAGACCACGATGCCCCTCGACTCCGCCGACTTCGCGGTGATGGACCGCCGGGTCGTGGACCTGATCGTCGCCATTCGCGAGCGCCACCCCTATCTGCGCGGGCTCAGGAGCTGGGTCGGCTTCCGTCAGGTCGCGTTTCCTTACGAGCGCGATCGCCGCCGCAAGGGCAGGGCCACGTACACGGTCTGGCGGCTCCTGGACTTGGCGGTCTCGGGGATCGTGTCGTTTTCCGTCATCCCGCTCCGGCTGGTGGCGCTCGCGGGCGCCACAATCTCGGCGCTCTCGCTCGCGGCAGGACTTGTCGTGCTGCTCGGGCAGATGCCGGTCCTCGCCGGCGTCGTGGCCGCGCTTGCGTTCTGCTTCGGTCTCCAGCTCCTGGTGATCGGCATGCTCGGCGAGTACGTCGGCCGTGTCCTCGAGGAGGTCCAGAACCGCCCGATCTTCGTCGTCGACGAGGTCGTCGGGTTGGATCCGACCCGGGTCGCGCGCGATCGCGCGGCCGAATGAGCGGGCGGACGGCGCTGCGGCTGGCCGCGTGTCTCGGCCTGTCGGCCGTCCTCGCTTTCTACCAGCTCGGCGAGCGACCGCTCTCCAGCCCGGCCGAAGCGCGCTATGCGCTGATCGCACGCGCGATGCTCGACGACGGCGACTGGGTGCAGCCGCGCCTGAACGGCGTCCGTTACTATGAGAAGCCGCCGCTCCTCTACTGGAGCGTGGCCGCCTCGTACCGGCTGTTCGGCCAGACCGAGGGGGCGTCGCGCGTGCCGAGCGCGGTGGCGTACGTCGCCACGGTCGCGGTCACGTTCTTTCTCGCGCGCGAGCTTCTCGGCGCCGCGACGGCGCCGCTGGCGGCGCTCGTCTTCGCGACCTCGGCGGGCCCCTTCCTCTACGGGCGGTTCCTCTTCACCGACACCCTCTTCGTTCTCTGGCTCGCCGTCTCGCTGCTCGGCCTCGTGGTCGTCGCGCGGGGCCAGCGCGGCCTACTCGGACCCCTCTTGTTCTGGGGCGGTCTTTCGCTGGCGGGGCTCACCAAAGGCCTCGCCGGCCTCGTCTTTCCGCTGGGAACCGCGGCCACCTGCGCGCTCCTCTTCGGCCCGATACGCCTCCTGCACGACCTCCGCCCGCGCCTCGGCGTGGCGGTCGTGTCGCTCGTCCTCGTCCCCTGGCACCTCCTCCTCGGCGTACGGGACCCTGACTTTCTCCGCTTCTACCTCGTGAACGAGCACCTCCTCCGCTTCTTCAACGCGCGGGAGCCGATCGACTACACGCCTCTCGCGATCGGCGGGTTCTGGCTCGCGAGCGTCCTCTGGCTCCTCCCGTGGTCGCTCTTCCTCCCCGCTGCCCTTGCGTCGGCCGATCTCCGGAAGGCTCTCGCGCTGCCGCTCGTCTGGTCGGCCTGGGTGATCGCGTTCTTCACGACGAGCGGCTCGCGGCTCGAATATTACGCCCTGCCCGCGTTCCCGGCCCTCGCCGTGGTCGTGGCGGCATACTGGCGGGGAGCGATCGACACCCGGCCATCGCGGGCCGGCGTCCGCGTCCCCGCGTGGATGGTCCTCTTCTTTGGAGTCGCCGTCCTCTCGTGGCTCGTCTTGTTCCGGCAAAGCGCCGCGGAGTCGCTCACCTTACTCTTCACGCTGCTCGACGGCGTCTACCGCGAGTACTTCGCCCACCACCGGGAGGCGTCGTTCGCTTTCGTCGAAGAATGCCTGCGGCTCGTCCTCCCGTTTGCCGTGTTCATCGTCGTCCTCGGAGGCGCGGCCGTGCTCGCGTCGCGCCTCCCCCGCGCTCGCCTGGCGTTCACGATCTGGCTGGCCGGGGCGGTCGGGCTCCTGTGGTTCGTCGAGCTCGGCCACCGCCTGGTCGCTCCGGATCGCTCGCAGCGTGATCTCGCGCCGATCATCCGCAAGCTCTGGGAGCCACGGGCGGAGCTCGTCGTCTGGGGGAACTACGAAGACTACTGCGGTGTGTCGCTCTACACGGGCTATCCCACCCGAATGCTCGATGGCGCTGGCGGCGACCTCCTCTTCGGATACCACAAGGGCGACGCGCCCGGACTCTTCCTGACGCGCGAGGCGTTCGAGCGGTTGTGGGCCTCGAGCGGCCGCGTTTTCGTCGTCGGCGACCGCGGCCGTGACCTCCCCGGCGCCGTCCGACTCGCCACGGGACCACGCTTCCAGCTGGTGACGAACCGGCCCTGATGACCTACCTGACTCGCGTCGCCGAGGCTGTTCCTTCGGTGGCTAGCGATTCGAGAAGAGCCAGCGCGAGCCGTAGCGCCCGAGCTCGATCACGCTGGTCGCGGGTAACGCCGCCACGACGCTTTCGGCCCGAGGGCGCCGGACCACGAGGAACACTCGTCGCGGCCCTTCCCACGATTGGATCAACTCCTGGGTGTCGATGAAGACGCCGTTCGCCTCCGGCAGCGTCGAGGCGAACGAGAAATAGCCGACGGCGCCGTTGACAATCAGCACCGGGCGCCCCGTGTAGAACAGGAGCGCCGGACTGTACTCCAGCGAGCCTTCGACCACGATCACGTCGGTCGGCCGGGCGTGGGCCATGATCGCCCTCGAGATCTCTTTCGCCGAGTGGTGGGGCTCGACGACGGCCAAGAGCCTGAGGATCAGGACGGTGATCACACCCGCGACGGCCACGAGCGAGCCGAACGAGGCCCGGCGCCAGCCGCGCGCCCAGCAGAAGGTGGCGACACTCCAGCCCAGGAGGAGTGTCAACCCCAACCACTGCAGGAGCACGCCGAACGGACGTGGCGACGCGAACGGGAAGAGGACACCCTGCTCGTGGAGGATCCGGTAGTACGCGTTCAGCACAGCGAGCCCGCTCATGGCCTGCGCGGGCGTGAGCCCGGCGCCCATAAAGAGGGCCCAGAGGCCGCCTGCTCCGCACCCGACCATTCCGACCCACAGCCAGCGTCGGATGTCGCGACCGCTCGCCCATGCGGCGCCAACCAGGACGGCGATCGCAGGGAACGCGGGCAGCGCGTAGTACTCGTGCTTGAACCGCGAGAGCGCGAAGAGCCCCACGATCACGAGCGCCCAGACCGCGATCACCGGCCGCCAGCGCGCGACAGGGGATGGATCCGGCGCGGGCCGCGCCAGCACGAAGACTCCCCACGGAAACGCCCAGAGGAAGCTCACCACCAGAAAGCCGAGGGTGGAGATCGGCACGTCGTCTTCCACGAACCGCCGGGCGTTGAGGAACCGGAGCAGATGGTTGTCGAGGACGTAGAATTCGAACAGCGTCGGCGATCGCCAGGCCGCGAGCACGTGCCAGGGCGCCGCGATGAGCAGGAACAGGGCCGCACCGGGAGCGAAGTTGAGCTCGCGCCAGGTGAGCCCCCGCGCCACGGCGAGGCCGACCCCGAAGATCAGCAGCGGGAAGATCAGTCCGAGAAACCCCTTGGCGAGCACGCCGAGCGCCGCGCCGACGTAGAAGAGGAGGAAGCGCGTGAGCTTGAGGTCCGGGCGCTCGACGTCGCGCAGGAACCCGTACATGGCCAGCGCGAGACAGAACACGAAGAGCTGGTCGGTGGAGGCCTTGCGCACGTAGAGGGCGTTGCCGACGACGGTTGCGAGCGCGAGGCCGGCGAGCACCCCTGCGCGATCGTCGTAGAGGCGCCTCCCGATCCCCCACGTGAGGAGCACCGAGCCCAGCGTGGCGAGCGCCGACCACAAACGCACCGCCCATTCCGAGGGGCCGAAGACCCAGAAGGTCAGCGCGGTCAGCCAGAAGTAGAGTGGCGGTTTTTCCAGGTACGGGAGGCCATTGATGTGCGGGATCACCCAGTCCCGGCGGTTCAGGATCTCCTGCGCGATGGTGGCGTAGAGCCCTTCGTCGGGGTCGAGCAGCGGCATCCCGAGCTCGACGAACAGGAAGGGGACGCTCACAGCGAGCAGCACGCCGAGCTCGATGAGACGCGCGCGCAGGGCGGTTCGATCGATGGTCGTCACGCTCATCGGGGCTGGATCACCACGTCGATCAGCGCGGGCCGTCGCTCGTCCCGCACAACCCGAAGCGCGCGCTTCAGGGCGGGTGGGAGCATCGCGGGATCCTCGACGGGACCTTCGGCGTAGATTCCAAAACCCTGGGCGATTTTCGCAAAGTCCGGGGCGGGGTCGTCGATCCGGATCCCGATGCCCTTGTTCTCCACCGGCCGTCCCCGCACCAGGGCCATGCGCTCCTGGTGCTCCTCGTCGTTGTAGTACGAGCGGTTGTTGCACATGACGATGAGGAGCGGCAGCCGATGGTGCGTGAGGGTATGGAGGCCGCCGAGGACGTAGAGCAGATCGCCGTCCGACTGAAGGTCGATGCACAGCCGTCCTGAGTCGCGATGCGCGAGGGCCACGCCGATCGAGGCGCCGAGACCATAGCCGAGCCCCGCCCCGCCGCTGCCGCCGTAGCTCCGTTCGGGCCGCCACTCCCAGAGGCGGCGCGCCCATCCGTTGGCCGTGCCGTTCGCCAGGATCCAGTCCTCCGTCTTGATCGCTTCCCACACCTCGGCGGCGAGCACCGCTTGGGCAATCGGTCGCTCGGAGCGCTGGCGCTCCAGGGTCTTGCGCCACTCGGCCGCGAGGGCCGTGCGCCGGGCGGCGATTCGCTCTGCTCGGGCTCGGCGGGTTCCCGCCTCGGGATCGTTCTTCAGGCGATCCTCGACCAGCGCCACCAGAGCCGGCAGGGCGACGGCCGGATGCGCGGCGATCGGGAGGTCGACCGGTACGAGCGAAAGATACGTCTGGGCCCAGCTTCGGTGCGCGTAGTCGTCGAGCGAGATCGTGATGACCTTAGTCCGGTCGTTCAGAAGTTGGACCTGTCGCGTGGCCCGGTCCACGTCGGCAAGCGCGCCGAGGAGGTTCGGGACGTCGAGCGCG
>QHTD01000233.1 GCA_003220675.1 Candidatus Rokuibacteriota bacterium
GCGAGGGCATCATCGAGGGGCTGCCGCTTTCGGTCGGCCCGGCCTGGTGCGCGCCGACGGACGCGGAGCTCCGGCAGGAGCTGGCCGGCGCACGCTTTTCCCTGGAGGTCAACGGCGCCGGTGTTGACCTCTCACCCTATCCGATCGTGCCCGTCCGGCTCAGGGACGGGCGACCCTGTGGCTGGGTCGCCGTCGGCGCGCGCTTCCAGCGCGCCAGCATAAACCGCTTCCTCTACACGATCGACTTGCCGGGGCGGCGCGACGGGGTGCAGCGAATGGCGGCCGACGTGAAGGTCGTCTTCAAG
>QHTD01000235.1 GCA_003220675.1 Candidatus Rokuibacteriota bacterium
TGAAGTGGGCAGCGTGCCGCGAGGCGAAGGGCGCCCCGAAGTACCTCGTCGTCAACGGCGAGGAAGGCGAGCCCGGCATCTTCAAGGACCGCCACCTGATGGAGGGCGACCCTCACCGGCTCCTCGAAGCCACGCTGCTCGCCGCGTACGCCGGCGGCGCCACGCGCGCCATCCTCTATATCCACGGGGAGGCCGAGCTTTCGGCCGAGCGCCTCCGCGTCGCCGTGGCGCAGGCGGGCGAGTGGGGGCTCCTCGGCGAGCGCATCCTCGGATCCGACTTCTCGCTCGACGTCGAGCTACGCCGCGGCGCCGGCGGCTTCGTCCTGGGCGAGGAAACCGCGCTCCTCGAGTCGATCGAAGGCTATCGCGCGATGCCCCGCACGCGCCCGCCCTTCCCCGTCGAGTCGGGGCTCTGGGGCAAGCCGACCGTCATCAACAACGTCGAGACGCTCTGCGCCGTGCCGTCCATCGTCGCCGAGGGCGGGGCCTGGTTCGCGAGCCTCGGCGGTGGCGGCGGGACCAAGCTCTTCGGCCTCTCGGGTCACGTCAGGCGCCCGGGGATCGTCGAGGTCCCCCTCGGCACGACGCTCAGGGCGCTGCTCGACGATCTCGGCGGCGGCTCCTCGACGGGCCGGCCGATCCGCGCCGCCGTCCTGGGCGGGCCATCCGGGAGTGTCGTTCCCGCGCGGCAGTTCGACGAGCCGCTCGTCCCGCGCGGTCCGGTCAATCCGGGAACGGGCGGCGTCGTCGCCCTCGACGAGGGCGTGGCGGTTCAGGACGTCGTGCGGACGCTCCTCGCCTTCAACACGCGCGAGTCGTGCGGCAAGTGCACCCCGTGCCGGGAGGGGACCGCGCGGCTCCTCAGGATGCTCGACGGGCCCATCGAGCGTGAGCGCGTGAGCTCGCTCGCCGAGGTGATCCAGATCGCCTCGCTCTGCGGGCTCGGCCAGGCAGCACCCCTCGCCGTCCTCTCGGCCCTCGCCGAGTTCCCGGGCGAGTTCGAGCTATCATGAGGGACCGATGAAGCTCACGATCGACGGTTGCCTGGTCGAGGTCGCCGAGGGTGCGACGGTCCTCGACGGCGTGAACCGCCTCGCGATCCCGCTGCCCCAGCTCTGCAAGGATCCGGACCGCGCGCCGCTCGGCGCCTGCCGGACGTGCCTCGTCCACGTCGAGGGCCAGCGCGGCCTCTCCGCCGCGTGTCACCTGCCGGCCCGCGAGGGCATGGTCGTCTCGACCGCGCATCCCGACGCCGTGCGCGTTCGCCGTGGCGTCCTCGACCTCACGCTCTCGATGCTCACCCCGGCAAAGGAGGAGTTCGGCGCGCTCGGCGACGCGGCCGCGCGCCACGGGCTCGGCGAGCCGGGCTTCGCGCCCCTGCATCGCTTCGATGTGGACGCGAGCAAATCGTTCTTCGTGCTCGACCGCGAGGCGTGCATCCTCTGCGGGCGTTGCACGGTCGCGTGCGACGAGGTCCAGCAGATCGGCGCGATCGCGCTCCTCGGCCGCGGCCACACGACGAGGGTCGGCGTGTTCGGCGACGGGCCACTGGCCGCCTCCGTCTGCACCTCGTGCGGCCAGTGCGTGGCGACGTGCCCGACGGGGGCGCTCTCCACGAAGGAGGCGCCCGCGAAGATCGTGCGCCGCGTGGAGACGACTTGCCCCTACTGCGGCGTCGGCTGCGGCCTCGTCGTCCCCGTCCGCGAGGACGGGCGGCTCGCGCTCATGGCGGACGACGTGCCGTCGAACAAGTCGAGCCTCGGCACCCTCTGCGTCAAAGGACGGTTCGGGACCGGCTTTGTCCACTCACCCGACCGCATCACGCACCCGATGGTCCGGCGCGACGGCCGCTGGGTCCGGACGAGCTGGGACGAGGCGCTCGCGACGGCGGCGGCAGGGCTCGCGAAGCATCGCGGGAGGTTCGGCGCCCTCGCGAGCGCCAAGGCCACCAACGAGGACGGCTACGCCATCCAGAAGTTCTGCCGCGTCGTCATGCAAACGAACGACGTGGACCACTGCACGCGGCTCTGCCACTCGCCGTCGGTCGAGGCGATGCTCGCCTGCATGGGATCGGGCGCCACGTCGAACTCCTACCAGGACTACGCGGAGGCAGGCTGCCTCATGGTCGTCGGCGCCGACGCGTCGGCGAACCATCCCGTGATCGCGATCCGCTTCCGCCGCGCCGTCAGCCGCGGTGCGCGACTCATCGTGGTCAACCCCAAGCGCGTCGACCTGTGCGACCAGGCGGACCTCTGGCTCCAGCCGCGGCCCGGCACCGACGTGGCGCTCTTCAACGCGATGGCGCGCGTCATCCTGGACGAGGACCTCGCGAACCTCGCCTTCGTCCAGACCCGGACGGCGGGATTCGAGGACTGGCGAGCCTCGCTTCGGCCCTTCACGCTCGAGTACGCCGAACGGATGACGGGCGTGCCCGCGAGCGACATCGCGCAAGCCGCGCGCTGGTACGCGCGGCCACCGTTCGCGGGCTCCTGCCTGATCTGGGGCATGGGCATCACCCAGCACACGAACGGCATCCACAACGCCCACGCGCTCCTGAACCTGTCGCTCGTCGCTGGCCAGATGGGCTTTCCCGGCAGCGGCATCTCCCCGCTGCGCGGCCAGAACAACGTCCAGGGGTGCGGCGACGCCGGCTGCATCCCGACGAACCTTCCCGGGTACCAGACGTACGAGCCCGACACGCTCGCGAAGTTCGAGGCGCGCTGGGGGGTCCGGCCCCCGGGCACGACGGGGCGCGTCGTGACCGAGATGATCGAGGGGTGCCTCGACGGCGCGACGCGCGCGATGTACGTCGTCGGCGAGAACCCGCTCCTCTCGGAGCCGGACCTCCATCACGCCGAGAAGGCGATCGACCAGCTCGACTTCCTCGTCGTGCAGGACCTCTTCATGCACGAGACGGCGGAGCGCGCCCACGTCTTCCTGCCGGCTGCCGCGTTCGCCGAGAAAGACGGCACGTACACCAACTCGGAGCGGCGCGTCCAGCGCGTGCGGCAGGCCCTGCCGGCACCGGGCGAGGCGCGTCCAGACTGGTGGATCACGTGCGAGCTCGCCAAGCGCGTGGCGCGAACCCTCACGCTGGACGTCGGCGGCCAGTTCGACTACGCGGGGCCCGGCGAGATCTTCGACGAGATGGCTCGGCTCACGCCGTTCCTCGCGGGGCTCTCGCACGCGCGTCTCGACCGCGAGGGCGGCATCCAGTGGCCCTGCCCCACCCCCGACCATCCGGGCACGCGGTACCTGTACGCGGAGTCGTTCCCGACGGGGCGCGCGCGGTTCATCCCGGCGCTCCAGACCGCCGAGGCCGCGGAGCTTCCCGACCGCGACTTCCCGTTCGTCCTGAACACCGGCCGCCTCCTCTACCACTGGCACGGCGGGACGCTCACTCGCCGCGTCCAGGGGCTCCTGGAGCTGGCACCGCGCCTCGAGGTCGCCATCCACCCGAGCGATGCGCGGCGGCTCGGCGTGGACACAGGGGCGCGGATCCGTGTGGCCTCGCGGCGGGGCGAGCTGACCGGCCACGCGTGCGTCACCGAGGCGGTGCGGCCGGGCGCCGTGTTCGTCCCGTTCGTGAAGCTCGAGGAGTCGGCCGCGAACTTCTTGACGAACTCCGCGTTCGACCCGTCGTCGAAGATCCCCGAATACAAAGTCTGCGCCGTCCGCGTCGAACGCATTCCCGTGTAGGAGCCGCGGAGCGATGCCTCCCCGCCGGGTCCTACTGGGCGAGGAACGCGTCGAGGGCGCGGACGAACGCGGCGGGGTCGTCGAGGACGAGGTGATGATAGGCGCCGGGGATCTCGACGAGCGTCGCCAGCGGGATCGCCGCGCGCATCCGCTCGGCCATCTCGCGCGGTAAGACGAGGCTTCGCTCTCCGCGCACGATCAAGGTCGGCGCGACGATGCGCGCGAGCAGCG
>QHTD01000187.1 GCA_003220675.1 Candidatus Rokuibacteriota bacterium
TCCTCCGGCGCGTTGTCGATCGACCCAAACTCCCGCACCGCCACCGCACTGATCTTCGTGTGCAATACCTTCGTGATCGCCGAGGTCAGCGTCGTCTTGCCGTGGTCGATGTGCCCGATCGTCCCCACGTTCACGTGCGGCTTCGTCCGCTCGTACTTCGCCTTCGCCATGGGTCTGGCCTCCGACTCCGTGTTCTAGCGGGTGCCGGCGCGCGCCGCCGGCTTGCCCGCAACTTTCGCCATGATCTCGTCGGCGATCGCCGCCGGAACCTCTTCGTACCGGGCGAACTGCATCGTGGACGTCGCCCGTCCCTGGGTCATCGAGCGGAGATCCGTCACATAGCCGAACATCTGCCCGAGGGGGACGTTGGCGCGGATCACCTGCGAGCTACCGCGCGCCTCCATCGCGACGATGCGGCCGCGGCGGCTGTTCAGGTCACCCACCACGGCGCCCATGTACTCCTCGGGCGTGACGACCTCGACGTCCATCACGGGCTCGAGGAGCACGGTCTTGGCACGGCGCGCCGCCTCCTTGAAGGCCATCGACGCCGCGATCTTGAAGGCCATCTCCGACGAGTCCACCTCGTGGTAGGAGCCGTCCACCAGGCGCACCCGGACATCCACCACGGGGTAACCGGCCAGCACCCCCGTCTCGAGCGCCTCGCGCACGCCCTTCTCGATCGCGGGGATGAACTCCCTCGGGATCGTGCCGCCGATGATCTTGTTTTCGAACGAGACCCCCTCGCCGGGCGGCGCGGGCTCCACCTCGAGGTGGACGTCGCCGTACTGGCCGCGGCCGCCCGTCTGGCGCACGTAGCGTCCCTGTGCGGCGGCCGGCTTGCGGATCGTCTCGCGGTAGGCCACCTGGGGCTTGCCGACGTTGGCGTCGACCCTGAACTCGCGCAGGAGGCGGTCGACGATGATCTCGAGGTGCAGCTCGCCCATCCCGTGGATGAGCGTCTGGCCCGTCTCCTCCTCGCTCGTCACCTTGAACGTCGGATCCTCGAGGGCCAGGCGCGACAGCGACACGCCGAGCTTCTCGTCGTCGGCGCGCGTCTTCGGCTCGATCGCGACCGCAATCACGGGCGCGGGGAACGTCATCGACTCGAGCACGATCGGCTTGTCGGGATCGCAGAGGGTGTCGCCGGTGGTGGTGAGCTTGAGGCCGATGGCCGCGGTGATGTCGCCGGCTGCGACGGCCTCGACCTCCTCCTTCTTGTTCGCGTGCATGCGGAGGAGCCGTCCGACCCGCTCCTTCTTGCCCTTCGTGGAGTTGTAGACGCCGGAGCCCGCCTCGAGCGTGCCAGAGTAGACGCGGAGGAAGACGAGCTGGCCGACGTGCTGGTCGTTCATGATCTTGAACGCGAGCGCGGCGAACGGCGCGTCGTCGGCCGCGCGCCGCGTTTCGATCGCCCGCGTCTCGGGATTGATGCCCTCGACCGGCGGGACGTCCAGCGGCGACGGCAGGTAGTCGATGACCGCGTCCAGGAGCGGCTGGACACCCTTGTTCTTGAAGGACGCGCCGCAGATGACGGGGAAGAGCTTCATCGCGATCGTGCCCTTGCGCACGGCTGCCCGGATCTCCTCGGCGCTGATGGGCTCGCTCGCGACGTACTTGGCCATGAGGTGCTCGTCCACCTCGGCGAGTGCCTCGATCATCTTCTCCCGGTGCTCTCGCACGTGGTCGCGGAGGTCGGCCGGGATGGGGACCTTCTTGAAGTCCTTGCCCAGCGTCTCGTCGTCTTCCTCCCAGACGAGCGCGACCTGGTCGATCAGGTCGACGAGCCCTCGGTACTGGTCCTCACGGCCGATGGGGATCTGGATCACTACCGGGTGGGCACCGAGTCGGCTCTTGATCATCTCGATGCTTTGAAAGTAGTCCGCGCCGACGCGATCCATCTTGTTGACGTAGACCATCCGGGGGACGCGGTACTTGTCCGCCTGGCGCCACACGGTCTCGGTCTGGGGCTCAACGCCGGACACCGCGTCGAGGATGGCGACCGCGCCGTCGAGCACGCGCAGCGAGCGCTCGACTTCGACGGTGAAGTCCACGTGGCCCGGCGTGTCGATGATGTTGATCCGGCAGTCGCGCCAGAAGCAGGTGGTGGCGGCGGAGGTGATGGTGATCCCGCGCTCCTGCTCCTGCACCATCCAGTCCATCGTCGCGGTGCCTTCGTGCACCTCGCCGATCTTGTATGACCGCCCGGTGTAGTACAGGATCCGCTCGGTCGTGGTCGTCTTGCCGGCATCGATGTGCGCCATGATGCCGATGTTCCGCGTCTTCTCCAGCGAGTACTGCCGCTCCACGTGTCGTCCCTGCCTTCTCTACAGGCGCTGTCTGCCCGATACATGCGAAGAGGGGGGTCAGCCTGCGGCCCCCCTCTCGGTTCGGCCCTCCAGCTACCAGCGATAGTGAGCGAACGCCTTGTTCGCCTCCGCCATCTTGTGCGTGTCCTCGCGCTTCTTCACTGCGGTGCCCCGGTTGTTCGCGGCGTCGAGCAGCTCGGCGGACAGCTTCTCGGCCATCGAGCGCTCGGCCCGCCGCCTCGCGGCGCCGATGATCCACCGCATCGACAGCGACGTCCGCCGGTCCGGACGCACCTCGACGGGCACCTGGTAGGTCGAGCCGCCGACCCGCCGCGACTTGACCTCGACGGCCGGCTTCACGTTGTCGATGGCCGTCTTGAACATCTTCAGGGCGTCCTGCTTGGCGCGGTCCTCGATCGCCGCGAGGGCGTCGTACATGATCCGTTCCGCCGTCGACTTCTTGCCGCGGATCATCATGATGTTCACGAACTTCGCGACGAGGCGCGAGCCGTACTTGGGGTCCGGTAGCACCTCGCGCCTCGCGGCGCCCGCCCGTCGCATGGATTACGCCCCTCCGGCCTTGGGCGCCTTGGCGCCATATTTAGAGCGGCTCTGCTTCCGGCCCGCGACGCCCGCGGTGTCGAGGGTGCCCCGAATGATGTGATACCGGATCCCGGGGAGGTCCTTCACGCGGCCGCCCCGGATCATTACGATCGAGTGCTCCTGGAGGTTGTGGCCGACGCCCGGGATGTAGGAGGTCACCTCCAGGCCGTTGGTGAGGCGCACCCGCGCGACCTTCCGGAGGGCGGAGTTCGGCTTCTTCGGCGTCGTCGTGTAGACGCGGATGCAGACGCCTCGCTTCTGCGGGCACGCCTGCATCGCGGGCGTCTTCGACTTCTTCCGCGCCGCCTCGCGACCCCGTCGCACCAACTGGTTAATGGTCGGCATGGTTCTCCATCACCCAACGCGGTGACAAAACCCGTTCTTTATAACCGGAAGACCCTGTATTGTCAACAATTTAGCCGTCGGTGGCGGCTCCTAGCCGACGGCCGCAACGTCGCCCGGCGCCTCACCGGTCTCGGCGACAGGCGGCGGCGTGAGCGAGAGCACGCTGTCGAGCGTCTTCACGGTCTCGCCGCCCGGCGTCAGCACCTCGACCCGCGTGTAGTTCGAGAGCCCGGTGCCTGCAGGGATCAGGCGCCCGACGATGACGTTCTCCTTGAGGCCGCGCAGCTCATCCGTCTTGCCGGAGATCGCCGCCTCGGTGAGCACGCGTGTCGTCTCCTGGAACGAGGCGGCCGAGATGAAGCTGTCGGTCGACAGCGACGCCTTGGTGATGCCGAGGAGCACGGGCTTGGCCGTGGCGGGCCGCTTGCCCTGAGCGATGATCCGCTCGTTCTCCTCCTGAAACGCGAACTTGTCCACGAGCTCGCCCACGACGAACTCCGTGTCTCCGACCTCCTCGATGCGGACGCGCCGGAGCATCTGCCGGACGATGATCTCGATGTGCTTGTCGTTGATCGTGACGCCCTGCAGGCGGTAGACCTCCTGCACCTCGTTCACCAGGTAGCGCTGCAGCTCACGGTCGCCGAGCACCGCCAGGTAGTCGTGGGGGTTGGGCGACCCGTCCATGAGCGCCTCGCCGGCCTTCACCCGGTCGCTCTCGTGGACGATGATGTGCTTGCCGCGCGGGATCAGGTACTCGCGCGTCTCGCCGTTGTCGGCGCGGATGACGATCTTGCGCATGCCCTTCACGAAGCTGCCCATCTCGACGCGGCCGTCGATCTCGGTGATGACCGCCTGCTCCTTCGGCTTGCGCGCCTCGAAGAGCTCCGCCACGCGCGGCAGACCGCCGGTGATGTCCTTTGTCCGCGTAGCTTCCCGCACGATCTTCGCGATCACGTCACCGACGAATACATCGCCGCCGTCGGCGACCGCGAGGTTCGCGCCCACCGGCAGCGGGTACCGGTGGCGCTCACCGGAGGCGTTCCCGGCGTCCGTCGACCGGATGACGATGCCCGGCTGGAGCTTGCTCTCCGGATCCTCGATGACGACCTTGCGCGCGAGGCCCGTGACCTCGTCGAACTCCTCCCGCACGGTCACACCCTCGACGATCTCCTGGTACTCGGTCCGGCCAGTGAACTCGGTGAGGATCGGGTTGGTGAACGGGTCCCACTCGACGAGAACCGTGCGCGCCTTGATCCGCTGCTCCGGCTTCACCTTGATCTTGGCGCCGTAGGCGACCGGATAGCGCTCGCGCTCCCGGCCGCGCTCGTCGGCCACGCCAACTTCGCCATTCCGATTTGTCGCAATCAGATCGCCATCGCGGTTCACAACCGTTCGGACATTGTGGAACTTCACGATGCCCGGTGCCTTTGATTCGTGCTTGCCCTCGGCGACCCGCTGAGCGGTGCCGCCGATGTGGAAGGTCCGCATCGTGAGCTGGGTGCCCGGCTCGCCGATGGACTGCGCGGCGATGATGCCCACCGCCTCCCCCAGCTCGGCCAGGCGCCCCGAGCCCAGGTTGCGGCCGTAGCACATCACGCATATGCCGCGCTTGGTGTCGCAGGTAAGCCCGGAGCGGATGCGCACGCGCTCCAGGCCCGAGTCCTCGATCTTCTGTGCCAGCTCCTCGGTGATCTCGCTGTTGACCTGCACGATGATCTCGTTCGAGACCGGATCGCGCACGTCCTCCGCCGCGACACGACCCAGGATCCGGTCGCGGAGCGACTGGATGATGTCGCCGCCCTCGACCAGCGGCGTCGCCTCGATGTACTTCACCGTGCCGCAGTCGTACTCGCTCACGATGACGTCCTGCGAGACGTCGACCAACCGCCGCGTGAGATACCCTGAGTCCGCGGTCTTCAGCGCTGTGTCGGCGAGGCCCTTCCGCGCCCCGTGGGTCGACGTGAAGTACTCGAGGACGGTGAGCCCCTCGCGGAAGTTCGAGGTGATCGGCGTCTCGATGATCTCGCCCGACGGCTTCGCCATGAGGCCGCGCATGCCGGCCAGCTGGCGGATCTGCTGCTTCGAGCCGCGCGCGCCGGAGTCGGCCATCATGTAGATCGGGTTGAACTCGCCGCCCTGCTCGCCCGCCTCGAGCTCGCGGAACATCTCCTCCGAGATCTGCTCGGTGACATGCGCCCAGATGTCGACGACCTTGTTGTAGCGCTCGCCGTTGGTGATGACGCCGTCCTGGTACTGCTGCTCGACCTCGTTGACCTGCTCGCGGGCCGAGGCGATGTGCCGCTCCTTGGACGACGGGATGTGCATGTCGTCGATGCCGATGGACAGCCCCGACAGCGTCGCATAGCGGAAGCCGACGTCCTTCAACTCGTCGAGGAACCCGACCGTCACCTCGTTGCCGAGCAGGTTGTAGCAGCGGCCGACGAGCGACGTGACCTCCTTCTTCTTGAGCTCCTGGTTCACGAACCGAAGCGACTCGGGGACGATGCTGTTGAAGAGCGTCCGCCCCACGGTCGTCTCGATGACCTCGCCGTTCCAGCGCAGGCGGATTCGCGCCTGGAGGTCGACGTCCTCGTTGTCGTAGGCAATCCGGACCTCCTCGGAGTCGGCGAAGAGGCGCCCCTCGCCCCGCACCGGGCGCTCCGGCGTGCCCAGGCGCTCCTTGGTGAGGTAGTAGATGCCGAGGACCATGTCCTGTGTCGGCACCGCGAGCGGGGCGCCGTTCGCCGGCGAGAGGATGTTGTTCGAGGACAGCATGAGCACCTGGGCCTCGAGCTGCGCCTCCATCGAGAGCGGCACGTGGACCGCCATCTGGTCGCCGTCGAAGTCGGCGTTGAACGCGGTGCAGACGAGCGGGTGGATCTCGATCGCCTTGCCCTCGACCAGGATGGGTTCGAAGGCCTGAATTCCGAGACGATGGAGAGTCGGAGCACGATTGAGGAGGACCGGGTGCTCCTTGATGACATCTTCAAGGATGTCCCAGACTTCGGGCCGCTCCTTCTCGACGAACTTCTTCGCGGCCTTGATCGAGGACGCGATCCCCCGCTCCTCGAGCTTGCGGAGGATGAAGGGCTTGAACAGCTCGAGCGCCATCTTCTTGGGAAGACCACACTGATGAAGTTTCAGATAGGGGCCGACAACGATCACAGACCGACCGGAATAATCGACCCGCTTCCCAAGGAGGTTCTGGCGGAAGCGCCCTTGTTTACCCTTCAGCGTGTCCGACAGCGACTTGAGCGGGCGGTTGTTCGGACCCGTGATCACGCGCCCACGACGACCGTTGTCGAACAGCGCGTCCACGGCCTCCTGGAGCATCCGCTTCTCGTTCCGGATGATGATCTCCGGCGCCTTGAGGTCCATGAGCCGCTTCAGCCGGTTGTTCCGGTTGATGACGCGGCGGTACAGATCGTTCAGGTCCGAAGTCGCGAACCTCCCGCCGTCGAGCGGCACCAGCGGGCGCAGCTCGGGCGGGATGACCGGGATGACCTCGAGGATCATCCACTCCGGCTGGTTGCCCGACTTCAGAAAGGCCTCGATGACCTTCAGCCGCTTGACGATCTTCTTCCGCTTCTGGACCGACGTCTCGCCGAGCATCTGGGCGCGGAGGTCTCGCGCCAGCGAGTCGAGGTCCATGTCGCGCAGCAGCTCGCGGATCGCCTCGGCGCCCATGCCGAGCTTGAGCGCGTCGGCGCCGTGCTCCTCATGAAGCTTGCGCGCCTTGTCGACCGCGAGCAGGTCCTTCTTCTTGGCGCTGGGGAGCCTCGAGTCGAGGACGACGTATTCCTCGAAGTAGAGGATCTTCTCCAGCTCGCGCAGGGACATGTCCAGGAGCTGTCCGATGCGACTCGGGAGCCCCTTGAAGAACCAGACGTGCGAGACCGGCGAGGCCAGCTCGATGTGCCCCATCCGCTCGCGCCGCACGCGAGCGCGGGTCACCTCGACGCCGCATTTGTCGCACACGACACCCGCGAACTTCATGCGCTTGTACTTGCCGCAGGCGCACTCGTAGTCCTTCGTCGGGCCGAAGATCCGCGCGCAGAACAGGCCGTCGCGCTCGGGCTTGAACGTTCGGTAGTTGATGGTCTCGGGCTTCTTCACCTCACCGTGCGACCAGTCACGGATCTTCTGGGGCGCGGCGAGCTTGATCCGGATCGCGTCAAACGTGATGGGCTTCGCATGCCGATCGAGGATGCCCCACAGATCCTTCGTTGGCTTGTCCTCTCTGATCAGGCTGCCGAAAGGCCGATCCGTCAGCATTCAGTCTTCTCCTCTCAGGAGGCTTTCTTGCCGTCCTTCATGATCAGCTCGACGTCGAGCGCCAGGCTCTGGAGCTCCTTCACCAGCACGTTGAAGGACTCCGGCGTCCCGGGCTCGAGGAAGTTCTCGCCCTTCACGATCGCCTCGTAGATGCGGTTGCGTCCCTCCACGTCGTCGGACTTGACGGTGAGCATCTCCTGGAGCGTGTGGGCGGCGCCGTAGGCCTCGAGCGCCCACACCTCCATCTCGCCGAACCGCTGGCCGCCGAACTGCGCCTTGCCGCCCAGCGGCTGCTGGGTCACCAGCGAGTAGGGTCCGATGGACCGCGCGTGCATCTTGTCGTCCACGAGGTGCGCCAACTTCAAGATATAGATCTGGCCGACGGTGACCTCCTGGTGGAAGCGCTTGCCGGTCCGTCCGTCGTAGAGCACGGTCTTGCCGGAGGTCGGCAGGCCCGCCTGCCGCAGGTGCTCCTTGATCTCCTCCTCGGTCGCGCCGTCGAAGACAGGGCTCGCCACCCACAGGCCGAGCGCCCGCGCGGCCCACCCCAGGTGCGTCTCGAGGATCTGGCCGACGTTCATCCGGGACGGCACGCCGAGCGGGTTCAGCACGATCTCGGCGGACGTGCCGTCGGGCAGGTAGGGCATGTCCTCCTCGGGCAGGATCTTGGAGACGACGCCCTTGTTGCCGTGGCGGCCCGCCATCTTGTCGCCGACGGAGAGCTTGCGCTTGACCGCCACGTAGACCTTCACCATCTTGATCACGCCGGGCGGCAGGTCGTCGCCACGCCGCAGTCGGCCGATCCGCTCCTCGAGCATCGAGTCGTAGATCGCGATCTGCTCCTCGGCCAGCTCCTCGATGCGCTTGATCGTCTGAGCGAGACCCTCGTCCTCCTTGATCCTGATCTTCTTCAGCTCGTTCCAGGCGAAGTTCTCGAGGTCCTCGCGCGCGATCCGGTCGCCCTTCTTCCCGAGCCGGTGCGTCTTGTTGGTGGGATCGAACAGCTCCTGAACGAGCGTCTTGCCCACGAGAAGGTTCTTCAGCTTTTGATCGCGTTCCATTTCGACCATCGCGATCTCATCTTGATAATCCTTCTCCAGGCGCGCGACCTCCTCCTCCTCGATCGACTTGGCCCGCTCGTCCTTGTCCACGCCTCGCCGTGAGAACACTTTGACGTCCACCACGGTGCCCTCGATGCCCGGCGGGACGGTGAGCGAGGTGTCGCGGACGTCGCCGGCCTTCTCGCCGAAGATCGCCCGCAGCAGCTTCTCCTCGGGGGTGAGCTGGGTCTCGCCCTTGGGCGTGATCTTGCCCACCAGGATGTCGCCCGGCTTCACCTTGGCGCCGATCCGCACGATGCCCGACTCGTCGAGGTCCTTCAGCGCCTCCTCCGCGACGTTCGGGATGTCCCGGGTGACCTCCTCCTTGCCGAGCTTCGTGTCGCGCGCCTGGATCTCGAATTCCTCGATGTGGATCGACGTGAACCGCTCGCCCTTGACGAGGCGCTCGGACACGAGGATCGCGTCCTCGAAGTTGTAGCCACCCCACGGCATGAACGCGACGAGCACGTTCCGCCCCAGCGCGAGCTCGCCCTGGTCGGTCCCCGGGCCGTCGGCGATCACGTCGCCCGCCGCCACGCGCTGGCCCTTACGGACGATCGGCTTCTGGTTGATGCAGGTGTTCTGGTTCGACCGCCGGTACTTCGTCAGGTTGTAGATGTCGAGCGGGAGGTCCTGCACCGGATCGGTCTTCTTCGACCGGCTCTCGGCGCGCACCACCACGCGGTCGGCCGACACGTACTCGACCACACCCAGCCGCTTGGCCACGACGACCGCGCCCGAGTCGCGCGCGACCACGTGCTCCATCCCGGTGCCCACCAGCGGCGACTCGGGCTGCAGGAGCGGCACCGCCTGGCGCTGCATGTTCGAGCCCATGAGCGCGCGGTTCGCGTCGTCGTTCTCGAGGAACGGGATCAGCGACGCGGCCACCGAGACGAGCTGCTTCGGCGACACGTCCATGTAGTGCAGCTCCTCGGGCGGGACCATGCGAAACTCGCCACCCTTGCGCGCCGAGACCCGCTCCTGGACGAAGCGACCGTTCCGGTCGATCTCGGCGTTAGCCTGAGCGATGACGAACTGCTCCTCCTCGAGCGCCGTCAGGAACACGATCTCGTCCGTGACGCGCCCATGCAGGACCTTCCGGTACGGCGTCTCGATGAAGCCGAACTCGTTCGTTCGCGCGTAGGTCGAGAGCGACGAGATCAGGCCGATGTTCGGGCCTTCGGGCGTCTCGATCGGGCAGATCCGGCCGTAGTGCGTCGGATGGACGTCGCGCACCTCGAACCCGGCGCGTTCGCGGGAGAGGCCTCGCGGACCCAGCGCCGAGAGGCGGCGCTTGTGAGTCAGCTCTGCCAGCGGGTTCGTCTGGTCCATGAACTGCGAGAGCTGCGACGAGCCGAAAAACTCCTTCACGACCGCCGAGACCGGCTTCGCGTTGATGAGGTCGTGCGGCATCAGGTTCGTGATGTCCGAGATGGACATCCGCTCCTTCACCGCGCGCTCCATCCGCGTCAGGCCCACGCGGAACTGGTTCTCGAGCAGCTCGCCGACGGACCGGACGCGGCGATTGCCGAGGTGGTCGATGTCGTCGGTCGCCTTGGCACCGAGCTTGACCATGAGGAGGTGGCGGATCACCGCCACGATGTCCTCGCTGCGCAGCGTCTTGACGGAGAGCGGCGCGTCGATCTGCAGCTTCTTGTTGATCATGAACCGCCCGACGCGCGCCAGGTCATAGCGCCGCGGGTCCATGAACATGCCCCGGAACAGGGCGCGGGCGGATTCCACAGTGGGCGGATCGCCCGGCCGGAGCCGCCGGTAGATCTCGACGAGCGCCTCGTCGGGGAGCTTGAAGTGGTCGCGCGCCAGCGTCTCGTAGATGGACGCATCGATCTTCTTGTCCTCGGGCTTCACCCCCGGCAGATTCGGCAGCATCAAGACCAGCAGCTTGAACGGTGCCACCCGCCGGCCCATGATCTGCGAGAGCATCTGGGAGTTGATCTCGGTGTTTGTCTGGACGAGCACCTCGCCGCTCTCGGTGTCCACGATGCGCGTGGCGGTGCGCCGTCCCACCAGGGACTCGGCGCGGACGGGGATCTTCTCGACGTTCGCCTCGACGAGCTTCTCGATCAGCTTTGCGTTGAGCGTCTTGCCCGCCGCGACGACGGGCTCGCGGTGGCGCGCCGGCTTCACGTCCTCGGCGACCCGCGCGCCGAGGTGCGCCTCGGGGTGGAGCTTCACCCAGGCGTTGCCCTCTTCGAACCCGAGGACCTCCTCGCTCTCGTAGAAGTGGGCCAGGATCTCCTCGTCCGAGAGAATCACGTTGTTCTTCTCGAGGAACCAGAACGCGCGCAGGAACGCCGTGGCGAGCATCTTCCGACGCCTGTCCACGCGCACATGGAGGATGTCGTTGGCGTCGAAGTCGAACTCGACCCACGAGCCCCGGTAGGGGATCACGCGCGCCGAATACAGGGGTTTCCCGGACGCGAGCGTCTTGCCTTTGTCGTCGTCGAAGAAGACGCCGGCGGAGCGCTGGAGCTGGCTGACGACGACCCGTTCGGTGCCGTTGATGATGAACGTCCCCTTGTCGGTCATGAGCGGGAGCTCGCCCAGGTACACCTCCTGGCCGCGCTGCTCCCGGATCGTGCGCGTCTTCGCCTCCTTGTCATGGTCGAAGACGACAAGGCGGAGCGTGACCTTCAGCGGGATCGCGAAGGTCATGCCGCGGTCATGGCATTCCTCGACCGTGTACTTCGGATCGCCGAAGTGGAACGAGTCGAACTCCAGCAGCGCGTTGTCGTTGTAGTCGGCGATCGGGAACACCGACTTGAAGACAGCCTGGAGCCCGATGTCCTCCCGGCGGTCCGAGAGGGCATCCTGCTGCAGAAACGTCTCGTACGAGCGCTTCTGCACCTCAATGAGGTTCGGAATCTCAACGATCGACGGGATCTTGCCGAAGTCCTTACGGCTGCGGCGCCCGCACTGGATCACTCCTGCCATATGTTCTCCCGGAGGACGGTCACATCGTCCTCGACGCGTCCTGCACCTCGGTTAGCCCCGCAGGGGGGTTCGCCCCCCCCTACTTGATCTGGACGCTCGCTCCCTGCTCCTCGAGCTTCTTCTTCATCTCCTCCGCCTCGGCCTTAGTGACCTTCTCCTTCACCGCCTTCGGCGCACCGTCGACGAGGTCCTTCGCTTCCTTGAGCCCGAGCGCGGTCAGCTCGCGCACGACCTTGATGACCTGGATCTTCTTCTCGCCCGCAGCAGTGAGGACGACATCGAACTCCGTCTTCTCCTCGGTCGCGGCGCCGCCCCCTGCCGGCGCCCCCGCGGCGCCCGGCATGGCGGCCACCGCCATCGGCGCGGCCGCAGACACGCCCCACTTCTCCTGGAGCAGCTTGGAGAGCTGGGCGGCCTCGAGCAGTGTCAGCTTGTTGAGTTGTTCGGCGATCTGCTCAACCGTGGACATCGATCAGTCTCCTTTGATTACTCGGCGGCGTTCTTGCCGCGCTGTTGCAGGACGTACACGAGCTCCCGCTGCGGCGCCGTGAGCACGCCGACGAGCTGTGCCAGAATCCCCTGGATCGCGCCGATCAATTGGGCGCGCAGCTGCTCCCGCGACGGGAGGTCGGCGAGCGCCTTGAGCGCCGCCGGAGCCAGCATCTGGCCCTCGACGTACCCCGTCCTGATCCCGAGCGCCTGGTTCGCCTTCGCGAACGTGTGGAGCGCCTTGGCGACGGCGACCGGATCCGCTTTCGAGAAGACCACGCCCGTGGGACCCGTGAGGTGCGGACCCAGCGCCTCGAGCCCGGACGACTTGATCGCCAGCCGCGCGAGCCGGTTCTTGACGACCCTGTAGTCTGCCGACACCGCGCGGAGCTGCTTGCGGAGGTCGGAGAGCTGCTGCACGGTCAGGCCGCGGTACTCCGTGAGCACCACGGTCTTCACCCCGTCGAGCCGCGACTTCAGCTCCGCGACCGCTTCGACCTTCTCTTGCGTCGGCACCGTCGGACCCTCCGCCCTATACCGCTTTCTTGAACAGGTTCGCGATCGCCTGCGCGTCGATCGGCACGCCCGGCCCCATCGTCGTCGAGACGGTGAGCGACCGGAGGTAGGTCCCCTTCGCGGCCGCGGGCTTCGCCCGCACGATCGCCTCGATCACGGCCATCGCGTTCGCCACCAGGTGCTCGGCGGGGAACGAGTGCTTGCCGATCGGCGTGTGCACGTTGCCGGCCTTGTCCACCCGAAACTCGACCTTGCCCGCCTTCGCCTCGCGCACCGCGCGAGCGATGTCGAAGGTCACGGTGCCGAGCTTCGGGTTCGGCATGAGGCCGCGCGGACCGAGCACTTTGCCGAGCCGGCCGACCTGACCCATGAGGTCGGGCGTCGCGATGGCCGTGTCGAACTCCATCCAACCGCCCTGGACGCGCTCGACGAGGTCTTCGGCGCCCACGATGTCGGCGCCCGCCTCGCGCGCCTCGCGCTCCTTGTCACCCTTCGCGAAGACCGCGACACGCACCGCCTTGCCAATGCCGTGCGGCAGCACCACCGCACCCCGCACCATCTGGTCGGCATGCTTGGGATCGACGCCCAGCCGGAACGACAAGTCGACAGACTGGTCGAACTTCGTCGGCGGCATGCTCTTGATGATCGCGACCGCCTCGTCCAGTGAGTACTGCTTTCCCGGCGCGATCTTCGATGCCGCCGCGTCGTAACGCTTGCTCACCATCGTCGCCATGTCCGTCTCTCCTCGGAGTAACCGCCGTTCGAGCGCGGGCTTCGCCCGCGCAACCCCTTCCCTTGGGATGACCTACACCACGTCGATGCCCATGCTGCGCGCCGTGCCCTCGACGATCCGCATCGCCGCCTCGATCGACGCGGTATTGAGATCGGGCAGCTTCGTCTGCGCGATCTCGCGCACCTGCTGCCGGGTCACCTTGCCGATCTTGTCCTTGTGCGGCACCGCCGAGGCCTTGGCGATCCCCGCCGCGCGCTTCAGGAGCACGGCCGCGGGCGGCGTCTTCACGATGAACGTGAACGAGCGGTCCTGGTAGATCGTCACGACCACCGGCAGGATCAGCCCCTCCTGGCTCGCCGTCTGCGCGTTGAACCCTTTGCAGAACTCCATGATGTTGACACCGTGCTGGCCAAGCGCGGGCCCCACCGGCGGCGAGGGATTCGCCTTGCCCGCCGGAATCTGGAGCTTGACAACCGCCTGGACTTTTTTCACGTGGAGGCACCCATCAACGCGCCACTCATCAGAGTCGCTCCACCTGGTAGTACTCGAGCTCGACCGAGGTCGGCCGGCCGAAGACCGGCACGGCGACCTTCATCCGGCCGCGCTCGGGATTCATGTCCTCGACAACGCCCTGGAAGTTGACGAACGGCCCGTCGACGACCCGCACCTTGTCGCCGCGCTGGAACACCGACTTCGGCTTGGGCTTCTCGGCCCCGGCTTCCATCTGCCGCATGATGTCGTCGACCTGCTCCTGCGAGAGCGGGACGGGCTTCGAGCCCGAGCCGACGAACCCGGTGACCTTGGGCGTCGAGCGCACCAGGTGCCACGTGTCGTCGGTCAGCTCCATCTCGACGAGGACGTACCCGGGGAAGAACTTCTGCTCGGTCTCGCGCTTCTGCTTGTTCCGGACCTCGACCACCTTCTCCGTCGGCACCAGGACGCGGGTGATCTTGTCCGTCAT
>QHTD01000236.1 GCA_003220675.1 Candidatus Rokuibacteriota bacterium
CAGACGAATAATGAGAGACCTTAGGCGTTCCCGCTGGGGTATAGCCAGCGGGAGACGAGCGCCTTGGTATCGTCGCCGAAGACCTCCCGCGAGCCTTCCGACAGCACCGTGCCGGTCCGCATGACGTAAACATAGTCGGCGATCTCAAGCGCTCGTTTGATGTTCTGGTCCACCAACAGGACCGCCTTGCCCTGCGCCGCCAGGCTTTTGATCGTCTCGTAGATGACGGCCGCGACGCGTGGCTCGACGCCAGCGGTGGGCTCGTCGATGAGCAGGACCGCGGGATCGTGCATCAGGCTGCGGGCGATCTCAAGCTGGCGCTGCTGTCCGCCGCTCAGCGTGCCAGCAGGTTGCCGGCGCCGGTCACGCAGCACCGGGAATTGTTCGCAGGCTCGGCTTACCAGCTCGTCAACGCGTCGGCGCTCGCCGCGGTAGCGCCAGGCGCCCAGCCGCAAGTTCACCTCGACGCTGAGATACGGAAAGATGCTCGGGCGCTGCGGCAGATAGACGACGCGGTGCCGCCCCATCTCGTGCGCCCCGACGGACCGCAACGGTTGCCCGTCCAAACGGATCTCTCCGTCCCGCGGCGGCAGAAAGCCGAAGAGCACCTTCAGTAACGTCGATTTGCCGGTGCCATTGGGGCCGAGCACGCATCGCACCTGCCCGCGCGGCGCCTCGACCGAGACGCCCCGGAGAATGTCGACGCCCCGCAGGTAGCCCGCCACCAGGCCTCGCGCGACGAGCCGGGAGGCCGTGGTGAGGGGCTCGCTCGTCATGTCAGAGCCCCGCATAGGCGGCCAGCACGGCCTGATCCGCCCGCACCGCGTCCGGCTCACCGTCGGCGATCTTGCTCCCGCGCGCCATGACGACGAGGCGCCGCGAGATGCGCAAGATGGACTCCATGTCGTGATCGACGACGACGAACGTCCGGCCGCCCTGGTGGAGCTCGCGAATCCGGTCGAGGAGCTTGTCACGCAGCCGCGGATGCACGCCCGCGAACGGCTCGTCCAGGAACAACACTGCGGGCTCCAGCATCAGGCAGCGCCCGAGCTCCAGCAGCTTCTGTTGCCCGCCCGAAAGGTTCTTCGCCGGCAGCTGCTCGACGTCGGAGAGCGACAGGAAGTCTAGGTAGCGGCGCGCGCGCCGGGCGACCTCGTCCCAGGTCGAATGCGGACGCGCCAGGCCCGGGACGAGCATGTTCTCGAGCACGGTCATGCGGCCGAAGAGTTGTGTCTGCTGGAACGTCCGCGCGACGCCCATCGCGGCATAGACGTTCGGTGGGCGGCCGCTCATCCGCTGCCCGCGGACCAGCACGTCTCCGCCATCGGGCTCGAGATGGCCGGTCAGCATATTGATGAGCGTCGTCTTGCCGGAGCCATTCGGGCCGATCAGCCCGAGGAGGTCACCCTCGGCGACGACGAAGTCCACGGCGTCGTTGGCGACGATGCCCCCGAACCGCTTGACGAGGCCCACGCCCCGCACGAGCTCGGCGCGCCCGCTCACGTGCCGGATTCCTTGTCCGGCACGGTGGGCGCGGCGGACAGCGGACTGACGCGCGCCTCCCCCAGCCGGAGGAACTGCAGCCAGAAGGGCGTGACGAGGCCATTGCGGGCGAAGCGCATGGTGAGCAGGAGGACGATGCCGAAGACCGGCAGCCGCCACTGGCCGTACTCGCGGAGCCACTCCAGCAGGAACTCCACGACGAAGGCGCCGCCGACCGCCGTCGGCAGGCGCTCCATGCCGCCGATCACGGTCATGACGAGCAGCTTGGCCATCTCGTCGAGGTCGCCGACGCTCGGGGTCATGATGCCGATGTAGTGCGCGTAGAAACCGCCGGCGAGCCCGGCGAAGCCGCTCGCGACCGCGAAGGCGACGATGCGGCAGCGCGCCACGGCCACGCCCGAGGCGGCGGCCGCCTGCTCGTCCTCGCGGATGGCACGGAAGAAGAGCCCCCAGCGCGAGCGCACGAGCAGGCCCATGAGCAACAGTGACAGAGCGAGCAGCGCGAAGGCGACATAGAGATAGGGCAGCCGCGTGGCGCTCGCGAGGAGCGAGTGGGTGTGCAGCCCGGCCATCCCCGCGGTCACCTCGTCCTCGGTCGAGATCGTGATGCGGACGATCTCCGAGAACCCGAGCGTGAAGATCGCCAGGTAGGGGCCGCTCATGCGCAGGCAAACCCAGCCGATGGCGCCGCCGAGTGCGCAGCACATGACGACACCGGCGACTATGCCCAGAGGAATCGGAAGACGGAACCACTGGATCAGCAAGGCCGAGGTGTAGCCGCCGATCGACGCGAACGCCATGTGGCTCAGCGAAAACAGACCGACATAGCCGGCCAGCAACGACCAGCTCGCGGCGAGGATCCCGTAATACATCGCGATGATGGCGACGTGCGTCCAGTACGGGTTGAGCCGGCCCGCATTGGCCAGCGCCAGCGCGGCGGCGGCGAGCACGATGGCGATCGGCAGCCCCCGCACGCGGCTCACTCCATTCGCAGATGGCGACGACCGAAGAGGCCCTGCGGCCGGAAGATCAGGAACACCATCAACACCAACACGCCGAACGCGTTCGTGTAGGCGAACGCTCGTGTCGGATCCGGGAAGAAGGCCGTGAAGAGATTCTCGGACTCGCCGAGCAGGAGGCCCGCGATGATGCTGCCGCCCACCGAGCCCATGCCGCCGAGGATCACGATGACGTAGGCATGGATGTTCGGCAGCACGCCCATGTCGGGCGCCAGCGAGAAAATTGGCGCCACGAGGGCGCCGGCGGCGGCGGCGAGCGCCGCCCCGAAGCCGAAGGCGAACGAGTTGAACCGCTGCGCGTTGATGCCGACGATCGCCGCGGCATCCCGCGATTGGCTGACCGCATCCAGCGCCTGTCCCCAGATCGTGCGCTTCATGAAGTAGAGGAGACCTACGATCAGGGCGACGCCGACGCCTCCGGCGACCAAGCGGTCGTTGGTCACGATCACATTGCCGATGCGCTGGACGCCCGGGATGAAGGACGGCGGCTTCAGCGGAAAGGGACCGAAGGCGATGACCGCGGTGTTCCGCAGGAAATACGCGAGGCCGAACGTGACGATGAGCCCGTATTCGTCCTTACGCTCGGTGGCGTCGCTGTAGAGCGGCGTCAGCATCAGGCGCTCGAGGATCATCGCCCCCAGGAACAGCGCCGCCATCGCCACGACCATCGCCGCCAGCGGCGGAACGCCCCCATACTCGATGACGTAGTACGCGCAGTAGCCCCCGAGCATGTACAGGTCGCCGTGCGCGAAGTTGACGATCTTCAGGATGGAGAAGATGAGGGTCACGCCGACGGCGATCAAGGCGTAGATCACGCCGATGACGGCCCCGTTCGTGACCTGGACAAGAAGGTAATCCCAGCTCATCACCTCGTGAACGCCCCCTCAGAACCGCGGCCGGGGAGACCATGCGCCGGCGTCAGCGCACGGTCCCCCTGCGCACGCGGCTCACGCGTCCGAGCGGCGACTCACTGGCCCGGCTTCAGATACATGTACTTGACGTCCGCGATGTCGCGCGGCCAGATGATCGGAGCGTCCTCAGCCTCCTGGTCGACCTTGTCGTATTGCACCAGCGCGACCGGCGCGCTCATGAACTGGTGATAGGCCCAGTCCGGCTCGTGACTGGTCGAGAACGTGTACCGGCCGCGGCCGAGGACGATGTCGGTCTTCTCGAGCGCGGCGATGAGCGCCTTGCCGTCGGTTGATTTCGCGCGCTGGATCGCGTCGGCAAGCACCAGCATCGCGTCGTAGTTCTCGATCGCCTGCGGTGACGGGGTCTGGTTGTACTTCTTCTTGAAGGCCGCCACGAACGCCTTGGTCTTGTCGTTCCACGCGGCCTTGGGCAGGCCGACGATCTCCGTGAGCAGGTATTTGCCGGCCTGGCCGACGTTCTTCCAGAACGTCGGATCGACCGCCGGGCCGCCGGAATTCGCCATGCCCGTGCGGGCCGTCGGCGCGAAGCCGAGCGTATGCGATTGACTGACCAACGGATAGGCGCCGGCCTCGCTATAAAACGTCATGAAGAAGTCGAAGGGCGGCTGGTGACTCTTGAACCGCTCGATCTGCGCCGTGAACTCCGTCGCGCTCGGATCGGCGCCGACCACCTCGTATTTGATGCCGTGTTTATCCAGCACGGGCAGCAGGACGTCGCGCCCACTCTGCCCGCCGTCGGTCTTCTCGAACATAACGGCGACGTTCTTGAATCCCGCGGCCGCCATCCAGTCGCCGTATTTCGCCGCGATCAGCGCTTGATTGGGCGCAACCCGGAACACCTCCGGGTACCCCTTCGCGGTGATCTTGAGCGCCCACACGTCGACGGCGATGATCGGGATGCCCGCCTTGTGCGCGACTTCCATCTCAGCGAGGAACACCGAGCTGTGGAATTCTC
>QHTD01000237.1 GCA_003220675.1 Candidatus Rokuibacteriota bacterium
GTCACACGGTAGAGCAAGGGAGGATTCCCGGATGCGCCTCGTGAGGACGCTAGGGCTGTCAGCCGCGCTCGTGCTCGGCCTTCTCCTGAGCCCGGCGGCGGCGCAGGCGCCGAGGAGCGTGGTCGTGCAGACCGTGACCGAGCCGCCGGGGCTGGACCTGACGGCGACCCCCGCATCGGCGACAGCGGCGGTCGTCTTCTACAACATCCAGGAGGCGCTCGTGAAGGTTGACCGCTACGGCAAGCTCGTCCCCTGGCTCGCCGAGCGGTGGCACACGACGGACAACAGGAACTACACGTTCTTCCTCAAGCGCGGCGTTCGCTTCCACAACGGTCGCGAAATGACGGCGGCTGACGTCAAGTACGTCTTCGAGCGCGCGATGAACCCGGAAACGAAGCACCCGTACCCCGGCTACTACGCGGCGATCGGCGACATCATCGTCAGGGACGACTACACGATCACGTTCTCGCTCAAGAGCCTCAACGCGAACTTCCTCCTCAACCTGGCGCGCCAGGGCTCGGTCATTTACCCGCGCGAGGCCGTGGACGCGCTGAAGAGCGAGCCGATGGGCACCGGTCCGTTCAAGCTCGCGGAGTGGGTGCGCGGCGACCGGATCGTGCTCACGCGGAACCCCGACTATCACGTCAAGGGGCTGCCCATGCTCGACCGGGTCGTGTTCCGCTTCATCCCCGACCCGAACGCGACGCTGGCGGCGCTCAAGGCGGGCGACGTCGACGCATCGCTCTTCGGCCTCGGCCCCGAGCACGTGCAGGAATTGCAGAAGGACGCGCGCTTCCAGGTCATCGTCGGCGACACGACGAACGACGTGATCCTGGCGACGAACAATTCGCGCAAGCCCTACGCCGACGTCGGCGTGCGGCGGGCGATCACCTACGCGATCGACAAGCAGGACGTCCTCAAGGGTGCGATGTTCGGATTGGGCAAGATCCTCGGCTCGAACGTGGACCCGCTGAACCCCTACTACATCGACGTGTCGGGCCTCATGCCGTACGACCCGGCGAAGGCGAAGAAGCTCCTGGCGGAGGCGGGCTACCCGAACGGCTTCGAGACCGTGCTGAAAGTCGCGCCGCAGTACTACTACACGGTCCGCACGGGTGAGATCATCGTCAACCACCTCGCGAAGGTGGGCGTGAAGGTGAAGATCGAGCAGATCGAGTGGGGGCAATGGATCTCGCGGGTCTGGCGCGACGCGGACTACGACCTGACGATCATCGGTCACGCCGAGGCGTGGGACATCGCCAACTACGCGAACCCCAAGTACTACTTCCGCTACGACAGCGCGGAGTTCCAGAACCTGTTCAACGCGTCCGAGGTCACCCTCGACGACAAGGCGCGCCGTGAGCTGTACGTGAAGATGCAGAGGAAGCTCGTCGAGGACGCGCCCGCGGTGTGGCTCTACATGCACCCGCGCCTGGTCGTGGCGAAGAAGGGCATCCAGGGGATCTGGAAGGACCTGCCCGTCCCGTCGGCGGACCTCTCCGAGGTCGCGTGGGCCAAATAGTAGCGCGTCCGGTCGCGTAGCGGCGTGCGGCGGTATCTCGTGCGGAGGCTCGCGGCGTTCGTCGCGACCCTGTTCTTCGTCTCGGTGCTCGTCTTCGTGGTCGTGCGCGTGCTCCCGGGCGACCCCGCGCTCCTCATCATGGGCACGGAGGGGAGCCCGGAGGCGGCGGCGCGGCTGCGCGAGGCGATGGGGCTGAACCGCGCGATCCCCGTCCAGTACGCCGACTGGCTCTGGAGAGCGCTACGCGGCGATCTCGGCGTGTCGATCCAGTACGACGTGCCGGTCGCGCGCCTCATCGTGAGCCGCCTGCCGGTTACGCTTCCGCTGACGCTGCTGGCGGCGTGCCTCATGTCCGTGACGGCGCTGCCGCTCGGCCTCTACGCGGCGACGCGTCACCGACGTGCCGGCGACTACGTCGCGATGGTCTTCTCGCAGATCGGGATCGCGATCCCGTCCTTCTGGGCCGGGCTGCTGCTGATCCTCCTCTTCTCCGTGCGGCTCGGCTGGGTGCAGTCGGGCGGCTTCGAAGGATGGTCCGGCGGGCTCTGGCCGGGGATTCGCTCGCTGCTGCTGCCCGCGATCGCGCTCGGCCTCTTCCAGGCCGCCGTTCTCGTCCGCGCCACGCGTTCGGCGGTGCTGGACGTCCTGCGCGAGGAGTACGTCCGCACCGCCCGCGCCAAGGGCGTGAGCGAGGCGCTCGTCCTCGGCAAGCACACCCTCCGCAACGCCCTGGTCCCGATCGTGACCGTCGCGGGGATCCAGCTCGGTCAGCTCATGGCGGGCTCGATCATCCTCGAGTCGGTGTTCGCGCTGCCCGGACTCGGGCGGTTGGCGCTCGGCGCGATCACGGCCCGCGACCTGCCGGTCGTCCAGGGTGTGACCCTGTTCGTGGCCGCGTGCATCGTCCTGATCAACTTCGCCGTGGACATTGCCTACGTGATCCTCGATCCCCGAATCCGGTACGACTGAGGCGGGCGATGCGCCGACGGCCTCTCCGGCACCTCACGTTCGCGCTCGGCGCCGCGATCACGACGCTCCTGGTCGTGACCGCCGCGCTGAGCCTCGTCTACACGCCGTCGGACCCGCTCGCCATGGCGATCGCCTGGCGCTTTCAGGGACCGTCGGCGGCGCACCCGTTCGGCACCGACCAGTACGGCCGTGACGTGCTCTCGCGCATCATGCGCGGCGCGGTGACGTCGATCGCCGTCGGGGTCATCGCGGTCGGGCTCGGGGCCGCCGCCGGAATCTTCATCGGCGTGCTGAGCGGATACACGGGGGGCTGGCTCGACGAGGCGCTCATGCGCCTGATCGACGCGGTGCAGGGCTTCCCCGCGATCCTCTCCGCGCTGCTCTTCTCCGCCGTGTTCGCGCCGGGGGTCGCGGTCAGCATGGTCGCGATCGGCATCGCCTTCGCGCCGGCCTTCGCCCGGCTGACGCGCGCCAGCTTTCTCGAGCTCCGCGAGCGGGAGTTCGTCGTCGCTGCGCGGGCGCTGGGCGCTGGCGACCGCCGTCTCATCGCCCGGCACATCCTGCCGAACACGCTTCCGCCTCTCGTCATCCAGGCGACGACGAGCTTTCCCGTAGCGATCCTGGCCGAAGCGGCCCTCGCCTACCTCGGGCTCGGCACGCAGCCGCCCAATCCCTCGTGGGGGCTCATGCTGAAGGAGGCGCAGAACTTTCTTTCCCTGCACCCATTGTTCGCCGTCTTTCCCGGCGGCGCGATCGCCCTCACCGTGCTCGGTCTCAACCTCCTGGGCGACGGGCTGCGCGACCTCCTTGACCCGAAGACCGCCTGAACGAACGGCCGCCGCGAAGGCGCCACGCGCCGGGGCCGGTCGGGCGGGGAGGAGGCATCGATTGACTTTTACCGCAGTGTGTCGTTATCGTATCCGTTGGTCTGGGCGCAGCCTTGCTGGCGGTGCTGTCAGCGAATCCAGGGTGATGCGCCCCGGAGAGAGCTGAAAATGAAGGTATTCAACACTTCGTTCACGCTGTCGAGTGAGGAGCGCACCGAGGTCTCGGATGTCACCAAGCTCGTCCGGGATGCGATCCAACAGCTCCCGATCTCCGCGGGCATCGCGCTCATCAACACGCTGCACACCACCTGCGCCCTGTTCATCAACGAGTTCCAGAGCGCGCTGATCGACGACCTGAAGCGGCTCATCGAGCGGCTCGTCCCGGAGCGGGACGGCTACCGCCACGACGACCCGCGCGTCTCCGACTGCGAGCGGGGCAACGCGCACTCGCACCTCCGGGCCGCCCTGCTCGGACGAAACATCGCCGTCGGGATCAACCACGGCGAGCTGACGCTCGGCCGGTTCCAGTCCATCATCTTCGCGGAGCTCGACGGGCCTCGCGCGCGCGAGATCAGCATCCAGGTGATCGGCGAGTAGGCGCAGCCGCGTCCCGCCGCCACACGTTAGACCGCTCCACGTCGCCGCAACCGCTCGCGCCTCCGTTCGCGAGGCGCCTCGCGATTCGAGCCGGGTGACGACTCCGCCGGGTCCGCTCATGATCCGGATGGACGACGTGGGCGCGGCATCGAAGCGCCACGAGGTCTACGGCGTCACGCGACTTGCCCTCGGGCCGTTCCGCATTCCGTTCCCGGGCAACTGCCTCTGGCTCAAGTACGTGCCGCCGATCAAGCGCTGGGGTCCGTACCGCGAGCTGTCGGCGGCGGAGTGGCACGGCATTCTGGAATTGCTCGCCG
>QHTD01000188.1 GCA_003220675.1 Candidatus Rokuibacteriota bacterium
GATCATCATCTTCGACATGCGGTCGCTCACCATCATGCCCTGGACGACCCAGCGCCGCCCGCGAGTGACGGTCGAGCCCTGGTATGGGAACAGGAGCGGGACCTTGTTCTCCTCCAGGTACTTGAGCGTCGCGACCACCGGCGTCGCGCCCTGCGGCGCGATGATCGCGAAGACACGGTCCTGCTCGACGAGCTTCTTGGTGTTGGCCTGCGCCTCCCGCGGTCTGTAACCGTCGTCGTACCACATCGTCCGTACCTTCCGGCCGTGGATGCCCCCGGCGTCGTTGACGACCTTGAGGTAGAGGTCGACCCCGAACTTCGTCATCTGCTCGCCCGTGAAGGCCAGCGGGCCCGAGAGCGAGTTCGATCCTCCGAGCAAGATCTCGGTGTCGGTCACGCCCTGCTCCGCGCGAGCAGGGACCCCGGCCAGCACGGCGAGGGCGAGCAGCGGGAGGAGGGCCCTCATGTTCACTGGATCACCTTCCGCCACGCCGTCGAGGCCCACCCGTCCTGAAGGAACGCGCGGATCTCGCGCCGGCTGAAGTCTCCGAGCCCCAGGTGCTCGAGCGCGCGGCCGCCGCCCGACAGCTCGCGCCCGAGCAGCGCGCCGAACACGAGGAGGAGCCCCGTGACGGCGGGCGTCGCCGCACCGGCTGCCCGTGCGGCCGACTCGAAGAGCGCGAGCCCGAGGGCGACGTCCTCGGTGACATAGCGGTGCTCGAACGTGAGGATCTCGCTCCACAGGCCGCTCGCCACGAGCTTCGTCTTCGCCCCCACGCCATAGAGCCCCTCGGCCGCGCGTGCGTCGTCGTAGTACGTCGCCAGCTCGTAGTGGGGTGCCGGGTAGCCCCAGCCCCGGCGCGTCACGAGGCGCTCGGCGTCCACGGCGTCGATGAGCCGGCGCACGCGCGGCGTCGTGCCGGCGGCGTGGACGTCGAAGCGCCCGCCCTCGATCGGTCCCGTGTTGAGGAGCACGAGCGGCGGATGGATCACCGGCCCCGCGTTGGTGAGGGCGACGTCGAGGGCGTCCACGCAAGGGCGGACGGCCGGGAAGAGCTCGGCGAGCCGCGGCACGACGCTCGGGCCCCGCGACGCAGGGAACACGCCGATGGGCAGGTTGGCGGCGCGCACGGGCGCCTTCACGACGGCCGGCGCTGTCTTGCGCGCGAGGTACGGGAGCGTCCCGGTCTCGGCGAGCGCCAGCGGCAGCGTGCCACCGGCGCGCGCGATCGCCCGCGCCATCGCGTAGCTGCCGAGCGATCCCGGCGTGAGCAGGACGATCTGTCGGTCGTTGAGGCACGGGGCCAGGCGCTTGGCGAGGTCCTCGTGGCTCGTCGCGGGCAGCGGCGCGATCAGGATCTCCGCGCCCTCGACCGCCTCGCCGAGGTCCGTCGTGGCGCGCTCGAGGCGCGCCGCTCCGTGCCGCCCTTCCGCCTCGAGCGTGATCGTCGCGTTGTCGGCGAGCGGGCCGAGCGCGTCGGCGGAGCGACTCCAGAGCCTCACGCGGTGACCGGCCAGCGCGAGATCGGCCGCCGTCGCGCATCCGCCGTTGCCCGCGCCCAGGACCGCGATCTTCATGCCACGACGCCTGAGGCTCGCAGCTCGGCGATCCTCGCCGTGGAGTACTTGAGCAACCCGCCGAGGACGGCGTCGGTGTGCTCGCCGAGCTTCGGCGGCGGCGGCACTTCGAGGCCCATCGCGCCGTCGACCTTGACCGGCGTGCCGAGCGCCGGGAGCTTCCCGTGGACCGGATGGGCCATCTCGACAACCATCCCGCGCCGCCTCACCTGGGGATCCGCGAGGACGCGATCGACGGAGCGGATCGGCGCGCAGGGCACGCCCTCTGCCTGCAGGCGCGCGAGCCAGTCGTCCGTCGTCCGCCGGCCGAAGGCGGCTTCGATCAGGGGGGCCAGCACGTCGCGGTTCGCGACGCGATCGCGGTTGGTCTTGAAGCGGAGGTCGTGCTCCCACTCCGGGTGCTCGACCACACGGCAGAACCCCGACCAGAACTTCTCGGCGAAGACGGCGACGATCAGGTGGCCGTCACGCGCCGCGAGCGCCTGGTAGGGGACGACGGAGGCGTGGCCCGAGCCGAGCGGCTCGGGGACGCGGCCATTCGCCCAGAAGTACTGCGCGATGTACGTGAGGAGCGAGACTTGGCAGTCGAGCAGCGACAGGTCGATGTAGCTCCCCTCGCCCGTCCGCTCGCGCCGGAAGAGGGCGCCCGCGACCGCGAAGGCGCCGAAGATCCCGCCGGCGAGGTCGCCCATCGGGAGCCCCATGCGCACCGGCGGCCGGCCGGGCTCACCCGTGATCGACATCGCGCCGCCCATCGCCTGGAGCGCAAGATCGAATGCCGGCCAGTCGCGGTACGGCCCCTCCTGGCCATAGGCGGAGATCGAGCAGAGGATCACGCGCTGGTTGAGGGACCACAGCCTGGAATACGCCCCGCCCAGACGCTCCATCACGCCGGGGCGGAAGTTCTCCCAGACCACGTCGGCCTGGCGGACGAGGTCGTAGAAGACCTCGCGCCCCGCCTCTTTCGCGAGGTCGAGCGCGACGGACTTCTTATTGCGGTTGATGGCAAGGAAGTAGGCCGACTCGCCGTCGGGGAGGAACGGGGGCCCCATGACCCGCATCGGGTCGCCGCCGTCGGGGTCTTCGATCTTGATCACCTCGGCGCCCATGTCTGCGAGCAGCATCGAGCCGTACGGCCCCGCGAGCATGCGGGAGAGGTCGAGAACGCGGACGCCCTCGAAGAGTCTCATCTCGCGCACGACCATTGACGTCGCGTCCTGACCACGATAGCTCTACTTTCCATGGCGTTTGTAAAGCAATCCAGGCGCCGAGGCCGGACCCGACTGAGTGCCAAGCACCAGGCCACGATTCCGGTTGCCGCGCTCAGGCGCGCCGGGCTCAAGCCCGGGGACGAGCTGCGGGTGGAGGCCGCCGGAGCCGGCCGCATCGTGCTCACCCGCGTGGAGGAGACGCTGGCCGGCTACGCCGGCCGCCTGACCGGGGTCTATCCGAAGGGATCCCTGCGGAAGCTCCGCCGCGAGTGGCGATAGTCGTCCTCGACGCGAGCCTTGTCATCGCGTTCCTCGACGCGCACGACGCCCACCACGCCGCCGCGGTCGCTGCCGTCGGCCGGGCACGGCGGGAGGAGCTGGTCCTGCCCGCGAGCGCGTACGCCGAGGTCCTCGTCGACCCCTGGCGCCGCGGGCCCGACACGGTCGCGCTCGTCAAGCGGTTCCTGACCGACCTGGGTATTCGCATCGAGCCGCTCACGGCAAGCATCTCCGAGCGCGCCGCCGGGCTCCGTGCAGGACACCGCACCCTCCGGCTCCCCGACGCGCTGGTGCTCGCGACCACGGACGCGCTGGACGCGACCGCGCTTACCTGCGATCGATCGTGGTCGCGCGTGAGCCGCCGGGCTCGGGTCGTCTGACCCCGCCGCGCAACCATCACCGACCGTCCTTCGCCGCGCCGTGGGCGGCCAGCGCCGCGCGCACGCGCGCCGGCGTGATCGGCAGCTCGGTGAAGCGGATCCCGATCGCGTTCTTGATCGCGTTCGCGACGGCGGCGGCGACGGGAATGACGCCCGACTCGCCGAGGCCCTTGGCGCCAAACGGGCCTTCCTGGTCCACGGTCTCGATGAGCCTCACGACGATCTCGGGCATGGCGTCGGCCTTGAGAACCGCATAGTCCATGAACGACTGGGTCAGCACCTGGCCCTCGGCGACGACGAGGTGCTCGGTCAGCGCGTAGCCGAGGCCCATGTGGATGCCCCCGTGCACCTGGCCTTCCGCTGCGCCTGGATTGAGCGCCCGCCCCACGTCGTGAGCCGAGGCCACGCGGCGCACCTCGACCGTGCCCGTCTCCGGGTCGACGTCCAAGAGCGCCGCCTGAACGGCGCAGGTGTACGCGGCGGAGATGTTGCCCTGGAAGTCCTTGTCGAGCATCGCCGTCGGCGGGTCGTAGAAGGCCTCGGCGACGAGCACCCGTCCGTGGTGCCGGAAGTGGCCCGCCCGCGCGACCTCGGCGTACGGGAGCCGCTGCTGCGGCTCGCCCTTCACGAACACGAAGCCCCCCTTGACGTCGAGCCGCGCCGCCGGCTCCTCGAGCTCGGCGGCCGCCATCTCCAGGAGCTGCGCCTTGACTTTCTCGGCGGCGAGGCGCGCCGCGTTGCCCGCGACGAACGTCGTCCGGCTCGCGTGGGTGCCGACGTCCCACGGCCGCACGCTCGTGTCCGAGTTGACCACGTCCACGCGCTCGATCGGGACGCCGAGCGTCTCGGCCACGATCATCGCGAGGACCGTGTCCGAGCCCTGCCCGATCTCCGTGGCGCCGGTGAGCAGCGTCACCCTGCCGAAGTCGTCGAGCTTGACGATGGCGCCGCAGCCGTCGGAGCGGTAGACCCGGGCGCCGCCGCCGACGTGGAACATGCCGGCATACCCGACGCCGCGCTTCCAGCCGGACCTGAGCGGCGGCGGGTCTTTCCGGATCTCCTCGGCGGCGGCGTCCAGGCACTCGAGCATCGCGAACGACGTGATCACGAACCCCTGCGGATTCACGTCGCCCGGCTTCGTCGCGTTCCGGCGTCGCAGCTCGAGCGGGTCGATGCCGAGACGCTCGGCGAGCTCGTCCATCTGGGACTCGACCGCGAATGTGGATTCGGGGTTGCCGTAGCCGCGCATCGAGCCCGAGTACGGGTTGTTCGTATAGACGATCGTGGTGTCGAAACGGACGTTCGGGACGCGGTAGAGCCCGGCGACGGTCGAGAGCATCACGGACGGCGTCGTCGAGCCCCACGACGTGTAGGCGCCGTTGTCGATCATCACGTGCGCCGCGCGCGCGAGAAGCCGGCCGTCGCGGTCCGCGGCGGTCCTGAGGCGAATCGCGCACGGCTCCCGCGTCGGGCAGGCGATAAACTCCTCGACGCGGTCGAACTCGATCTTGACCGGCCGGCGCACGCGCCGGGCGAGGAGCGCAGCGATCACGTCGATCGGGTAGAGGTCGAGGCCGCGGCCGAAGTTGCCGCCGATCGGCGGCTGGAGCACCCGCACCCGGTCGCCAGTGATCCCGAGGGCCGCGGCGAGGTCGCGCTGGTAGAGGAACGGGACCTGGGTGGTGCTCCACATCGTCAGCGTGTCGGCCGCGTCCCAGTCGGCGATCGCCACCATCGTGCCGAGACAGGCGGGCGTGACGAAATTGAGCGTGTACGTGTCCTCGACGACTGCGGCCGCCTCGGCGAACGCGCGGTCCACGTCGCCACGGGTGAACTGGTATTGGAGGTGGTGCGCGTTGGTGCCGAGCTCCTCATGGACGAGCGGCGCGCCCGGCTCGAGCGCCGCGCGCGGGTCGAACACCGCCGCCAGCTCCTCGTACTCGACGTCGATGAGGGCGAGCGCCCCCTCGGCGATCTCCGGCGTCTCGGCGGCGACCGCGGCCACCTCGTCCCGGATGCAGCGGACCTTGCGGCGCTTGAGGGCGACCTGGTCCTTGGCGAAGCCGAACGGCTGCGGCTCGACGTCGTCGCCGGTCAGCACGGCCAGAACCCCCGGCAGCGCGCGCGCCCGGCTCGTGTCGATCCGGACGATGCGCGCGTGAGGGTACCGCGCGCGCAGGATCTTGCCGTGCGCCAGGCGCGGCAGGACGAGATCGTGGAGATAGCGCGTCCGGCCGGTGACCTTCTCCGCGCCGTCCCGCTTCGGGACCGTCTTGCCGATGATGTCGAAGGGTTGCGTCACGGTCGCGTCAGAACCTCACCGGCTCCTTGTGCTCACCGAACACGTCCTTCATGGCGCGCGCGATCTCGCCCAGCGTCGCGTACGCCCGCACGGCTTCCAGGATGGGATACATGAGGTTGCCCGTGGAGCGCGCCTCGTCGGAGAGGCGCCTGAGCGCGCGGGCCGCCGCGCTGTTGTCGCGGTCACGACGGATCCGCTCGAGCTTGGCGACCTGCGCCGCGGCCACCTGCGGGTCGAAGGCGTACAGCTCGACCTCGCGGTCGGCCTCCGCGGCCTTGTCGCCGACGTGGCAGTTGGCGCCGACCTTCGGGATCTCGCCCGAGACGAGCTTCTGCTCGAACAGGTAGGCCTGGCGCGCGACCTCGGCCTGGAGCGCGCCGCCTTTCACGGCCTCGACGATGCCGCCCATGCGCTCGACCCGGGCCATCTCCTCGAGGATCTGCGTCTCCATGGCACTCGTCAGCGCCTCGACGTAGTACGAGCCCGCGAGCGGGTCTACCGTGTCCGCGGCGCCAGACTCCTCGGCGCAGATCTGCATGGTGCGGAGCGCGATGAGCTGCGCCTTCGCCGACGGGATCGTGTAGGCCTCGTCGTAGGTCGGCAGCGCCATCGTCTGAGCGCCGGACAATGCCCCGGCGAGGGCGATGTAGGCGCCGCGGACGATGTTGTTCTCGGGCTCCTGGACGACGAACGCCGAGCCGCCGCCCCCGATCAGCGTTCGGAACATCCACGATTTTGGATTTTTCGCGCCGAACCGTCCGCGCAGCATGCGCGCGTACAGGCGCCGGCCCGCGCGGAACTTCGCGACCTCCTCGAAGATCTTCCCCCACGCCGTGAAGTTGAACGAGATCCGCGGCGCGAAGTCGTCGACGGGGATCCCGCGCGCGAGCATGAGCTCGACGTACGCGGCGGCGATCTCGAGCCCGTACGCCATCTCCTGCGCCGTCGTGCAGCCCGCCTCACGGATGTGGTAGCCGCACACCGAGACCGGGTTCGAGCGCGGATAGTGCTTCGCCGAGAACTCGATGAGGTCCGCCACGAGCCGGAGCGACGGCTCCACGGGGTAGATCCACGTGCCCCGCGCGATGAACTCCTTGAGGATGTCGTTCTGTGGCGTCGTGACGACCCGGTCGGCCGCCGCGCCCTGCTTCTCGGCGACGGCGTAGTACATGGCGGTGATCGCCGCGGCCATCCCGTTGATCGTGAGCGAGACGCTCACGCGGTCGAGCGGGATCCCGGCGAACGCTTCCTCCATGTCCGCCAGCGTGTCGATGGCCATGCCGACACGGCCCACCTCGCCCTCAGCGCGCCGGTCGTCGGAGTCGAGGCCGAGCTGGGTCGGCAGGTCGAAGGCGACGTTGAGCGCGTCCTGCCCGTGCCCCATGAGGTACTTGAACCGCGCGTTGGTCTCGGCGGGCGTGCCGAAGCCGACGTACTGGCGCATCGTCCAGGGCCGCGCGCGGTACATGTGCGTGTGGATGCCGCGCGTGAACGGGTACTCGCCGGGGCGCCCGATATCGCGCTCGAAATCGACGTCGGCGACGTCCTCGGGGCCGTAGACGGGCTTGATCGGGAAGCCCGCGTGCGCGCGTATTTCCTTCATCTCTCGCTCGCCTCCTTCGTGAACACTTTGATGATCTCCGGGAGCGGCGTGCCCATCGGGAACACGTGCGCGACGCCGAGCTTCCGGAGCTCCGCCACATCGCGCGGCGGGATGATGCCGCCCACGACGACCTTGATCTCCTCGGCCCCGTACGCCCGCAGCCCCTCGATCACCCGACACGAGAGGAGCAGGTGGGCGCCAGAGAGCACCGAGAGCCCGATGACGTCCACGTCCTCCTGGATCGCCTCTTGCACGATCTCGTCCGGCGTCCGCTTGAGGCCCGAGTAGACGACCTCGACCCCCGCGTCGCGGAGCGCCAGGGCCACGACCTTCGCGCCGCGGTCGTGGCCGTCGAGCCCCGGCTTGGCAATCAGGACTTTCACTGTAACGGGGTCCGCGAGGCCGCCACACTCCGGGGGTGGCCCGAGACGAGGCGCGACCCGGCTCCGTTCATCATGTCACTCGTCATTCCACTCGGCACAGAAGCTCGAGGATACGACCCCGCACTCGCCCGTCTTCGACGCTGAGTCGTCCCAATGCCACCGGGAGCTTGAAGCGGCGGGGGCCGGCGCTTCCCGGATTGAAAAACAGCACGCCGTCGCGCTCCTCCTGCCGCGGCTGGTGACTGTGACCGGAAATGACCGCGCCGAACCCCGCCGCGCGAGGGTCGAGGCCGAGCTCCTTCACGTCGTGCAGCACGTAGAGGAGCACGCCACCGATCTCGAGAACCTCGGTGGCCGGCAGCTTCCCCGCCCAGGCGCCGCGATCGTTGTTGCCGCGGACGGCCGTCACCGGCGCGATCGCGCCCAGCCTGTCCAGCACGTCCGACGTACCGATGTCCCCGGCGTGGACGATCGCGTCGACGCCCCGCAGGGCCACGACCGCCTCGGGTCTCAGGAGCCCGTGGGTGTCGGAGATGACGCCGACCGCCCTCGCGCGCGGGCCCGTCATGTCGGGGTGAACGCGGGCAGCCATCGCGCGTTGCCCTTCGGGTCGTCGGCGACGCGAAGGGGTGCCAGCCGCACGCGCTGGCCGATCCTGAGCTGAAGCGGGTCGGCGTCGACGAGGACCGCGAAGACGCGGTGGACGTCGACCTTCACGATCGCGAAGACGCGCCGCCCGTCGAAGCCCGCCGGGAGCCCCGTCTCCTGCACGGTGAAGGCGTGGATCGTCCCCTCACCGGGGAGGTCCACCCACTCGAACCGGTCGGACGTGCACTCGCCACAGAAGCCGCGCGGCGGCCACGCCGTCGTCCGGCAATCGAGGCAGCGGGTGGTCACGAGCCGCCCCGACGCGAGGTGCGAATAGAACTCGTGGAGCTTCGTGTGGTCCGCCGACTCGAGCGGGAACGGGTCGACCGCGCGGAAGTAGGTCACGAGCGCCCCTGCTTGAGCTGCCGGAGCAGCGCACGCACCTTGGCGGTCTCGAAGGCCTCGCGCTTGTCGCCCGCGTAGTCGAAGAACCCGCGCCCGGTCTTCGGCCCGAGCTCGTGCCGCGCGATCTTGTCCTCGACGAGACGCGGAGGCCTGAAGCGGTCGTCGCCGAGGGCCTTGGCGAGGAACCCGCTCGCGCGGTGGAGGACGTCCACGCCGCCCCAGTCGATGAACTCGAAGATCCCGATCTGCGCGTAGCGGAAGCCCATGCCTGCCTTGAACGCCCGGTCCACGTCCTCGGGCGTCGCCACGCCTTCCTCGACGAGGCGCACCGCCTCGTTCATGAGGAGCGCCTGCATCCGCGGCCCGATGAAGCCGGGTGAGTCGGCGCAGCGCACGGGGACTTTGCCGAGCTCCTCGAGCACCTCGATGGTGCGGTCGACGGCGGCGGCCGCGGTCGCCTGGCCGGGAACGACCTCCACGAGCGGGATGATGTGGGCGGGGTTGAGCCAGTGCGCCACGAGGAAGCGCTCCGGACGCTGGACGGCGTCGGCGAGGTGCGCGGGCGAGATCGTCGAGCTCGTCGAGGCGATGATCGCCTCGGAGTCGACGCGCGCCGAGAGCCGGCGGAGAACGTCGCGCTTGAGGTCGAGCAGCTCGGGCAGCGCCTCCTGGACGAAGCCGCAAGTGTCGAGGCCGTCGAGGCCCACGCGGTCCTCGACCCGGTCAAGCGCCGGCGCGACGTCGCCGTCCTCGATCACGCCCTCCTCGGCCATGAGCTTGAGGTCGCGGGCGATCTCGCGCCGGGCGTCGGTGAAGACCGCCCGTCGCGCCTCGGGTGCGCGCTCCTTGACGTCGACGAGGAGGACGCGCCGCCCCCCGAGGGCGAAGGCAAGCGCGATCTGGCGCCCGATCCTCCCGGGCCCCACCACCACGACAGCGGTGTCATCCACACCCGCGGCCATCGCGGTCACGCCCGTTCGCGCCCGTAGATCATGACGACGTGCTCGCCCATCCCGCTGTTGTTGTGGGTGAGCCCGATCGCGGCGCCGGGCGCTTGCCGTCCACCCGCCGCGTCGCGGAGCTGGACGAAGATCTCGGCCGCCTGGGCGACGCCCGTGGCGCCGAGCGGGTGGCCGCAGCCGATCAGCCCGCCCCGTGGGTTCACGACCACGTCGCCCCCGTAGTCGCTCCGCCCGGCAGCCGCGAACGGCCCGGCCTCGCCCTTATGACAGAAGCCGAGCTCTTCGTACGCGATCAGCTCGGCGATCGCGAAGCAATCGTGGACCTCGGCCACGTCGACCTCGTGCGGCCCGACCCCCGCCATCGCGTACGCCGTCCGCGCGGCGCGCTTGAGCGCCGGCCAGTGCGCGTAGTCCTCGTGGAGCGAGGTGAGCTGGAAGCCGTCGAGCGCCTGCCCCGTCCCGCGGATCCAGACGGGCTTGTCGGTGAGCTCGCGCGCCCGGTCTTCGCTGGCGAGGATGACCGCCGCCGCGCCGTCGGTGATCGGCGAGCACATGAACAGGCGCAACGGCGTCGCGATCATCCGCGAGCCGAGCACCTGGTCGAGCGTGGCGCCCTTGCTGAAGTGCGCGTTCGGGTTCTTGGCGGCGTGGTTGTGGTTCTTCACGCCGACCAGCGCGAGCTGCTCCTCGGTCGTCCCGAACTCGGCCATGTGCCGCTGGGCCGCGAGCGCGAAACACGGCGGCGCGGTGAGCCCGAACGCCGCTTCCCACTCGCGGTCCACGCCCGCAGACATGTTGAGGATCGCCTCCTCGCCCGTCGGCTGGTTGAGCTTCTCGACGCCGAGCACCATGACGAGGTCGGCGAGCCCCGCGGCGATGAAGGCGTACGCGTAACGGATCCCGACGGTGCCCGAGGCGCACATGTGCTCGGTCCGCGCGCTGAGCGCGCTCGGCTTGATCCCGAGCGCCTCGGCGGCGAGCGATGAGATATGGGACTGGAAGGCCGTTCGTTCCGGCATCACGGAACCGACGACAAGACCTTCGACGTCCTTCGGCTTCACCCCGGGGATCGAATCGAAGCACACCTTGCCCGCCTCCCAGATGAGGTCGCGGTAGCTCGCCTTGCGCACGCCGAACTTCGAGACCCCCGCCCCGACCAGCGCGACGCCTCTCATGCCCGCCTCCCGCAGACCTTGAAGTCCTTCCAGTCGTGTCCTCGCGCCTGCATCGTCCTCCTCGTGCGGTCTATGCGAAGGCCTGGCTCCGGTCCCAATCGAGATCGCGGCCGATCACGACGCGCAGGATCTCCGAGGTCCCGCCGCCAGGCAGGAGGAAGCGGGCGTCGCGGAAGTAGCGCTGGACCGGATACTCCATCGCGAGCCCGTACGAGGCGAAGATGCGCACCGCCTCGTCGGTGACCGTCACCGCCATCTCCGAGGCGAAGAGCTTCACCATCGCCGCCTCGCGGGTGATCGCGCGCCGGGCGTCGAGCCGGGCCGCGGCCTGGTAGGTCATGAGCGTCGCGGCGTGGAGCTGCGTGACCATGTCGGCGAGCTTGAAACCGATCGCCTGGTGCTCGACGATCGGTTTCCCGAACGCGACACGCTCGCGAGCGTAGGCGAGCGCGGCCCCGTACGCGGCGCGCGCGAGGCCAACGGAGATCGCCGCAGTCATCACCCGGATCTCGGAGAGGATCCCGCCGATCTTCTCCACACCCCCCGTCTCGCCGCCGAGGAGGTGCTCGGCCGGCACCTCGACGTCCTCGAGGAGAATCTCGCCCGTCTCCGAGGCGCGCACCGACATCTTGTCGATCTTCTTGCCGAGGGTGATCCCGCGCATCGTCGAGCGGTCCAGGAGGAAGAGCGCGATGTTCTTCATGCCGCGCTCGGCGGAGGTCTTCGCCGCGACGGTCAGCACGTCGGCCACCGGCGCGTTGGTCACCCAGGTCTTGCCGCCACTGAGGACCCAGCGGTCCCCGCGCCGCTCGGCGCGCGTGGTGATGTTGGCGACGTCCGAGCCCGCGTTGGGCTCCGTCAGGGCGAAGGTCGCCACGAGATCGCCCCGCAGCGCCGGGACCAGGTACTTCCGCCGCAGCGCCTCGGAGCCATGCGCGTAGATGAAGTACGTCCCCATCAGCGACTGCATCGCCGCGGCCGCGGCGACCGAGAGCGAGCCGCGCGCGAGCTCCTCGGCGAAGAGGCAGTAGGTCACCATGTCCGCGCCGGCGCCGCCGTACGCCTCGGGGTAGCGGAGGCCCAGATAGCCGAGCTCGCCGATGCGCTTGAAGAGCGTCCACGGGAACTCGGCGCGCGCGTCGATCGCCTCCGCGGCCGGCACCACTTCGGCGTCCACGAACCGGGCGACGGCGCGGCGGAACTCTTCCTGCTCCGGCGTGAACTCGATCATCGCCGCATCCTCTTGCGGAGCTCGCGCGTGGCCCGGTCGTCCACCCGGAGGTCGAGCCCCGTCCCCGTGATCATCACGCCGTACGCATCGCGCGCGGCCTCGATCGAGACGTAGTCGTCCAGGACGTCCTCGAGCACGCGCCGAGGATCGCGCTCGAGCGGATCGCCGTGGCCTCCGGCACCGGGCTGCTGGAACGATATGACGTCGCCGTAGGCGAACCCGCGCGACTGCTTGCCGTGGACGACCTGCTCGCCCGGCCCGGGGTTGATCAGCGTGCGACCGAGCGTCCCGGGTTTGCCGCCGAAGAGCCCGTACGGAGGGAACCGCTGGCGGTCCGAGAGGTTCGTGAGCTGGCCCTCGTCGGCGAGGAAACGCATGTCGCGCCGGACCCCGCAGCCGCCGCGGAATTTCCCCGCGCCGGCGGAGTCGCGGATCAGCTCGAAGCGCTCGACGACGATCGGCTGGTGCGCCTCCTGGGCCTCGACGGGGATGTTCGCGGCGTTGAACGCCCACGCCATCGCCTCGCACCCGTCCTTGGTCGCCCGAGCGCCCGTCCCCGACAGGACCAGCTCGTACGCGACGAACCGGCGCCGCTTCGCGCGGTCCCAACCGCCGAAGGTCGGGTTCGCCATGTGCGAGGCCGCCGCCGCCACGCGCTCGGGCACGGCTCGGGCGAGCGCGCCGATGACCGACTCGAACGTCCGGTAGCAGATGATCGCGCGCGGCCCGCCGCCCGCCGGCGGGCGCGGGTTGAGGAAGGACCCTTCCGGCGCCTTCACGGTGATGGGAGCGAGCGCGCCCGCGTTCATCGGGCCGAACGGGTCGGTCAGGCACTTCACCGCGGCGTACGAGTACGAGCGCGTGTAGTTGATGTACGAGTTCATGCCCGACGCGGTCTGCGGGCTCGAGCCCTCATAGTCGATCACCATCGAGTCGCCGGCGACGGTCACCGCGACGGCGACGCGGAGCGGCTCGGTCCCCGGCCCCCAGTCGTCCATGAAGTCCTCGAACGTGTAGACGCCGTCGGGGACGGCGCGGATCGCGGCACGCATGTTCGCCTCGGTCCGCTCGATGATCTCGTCCATCGCGCGGACCAGCACGTCGCGGCCGTAGCGCGCGGCGAGCTCCTGGAGTCTCAGCTCGCCGACGCGCAGCGCGCTTCGTTGGGCGCGCAGGTCGCCGAGGACCTTGCCGGGCGTGCGCGTGTTCGCGGCGATGATCCCGACGATTCCCGCGTCCTCCCGGTACTCGCGCCACACCTTGGTC
>QHTD01000238.1 GCA_003220675.1 Candidatus Rokuibacteriota bacterium
CACGCGTGGGACACGCTCAGCATCGCGCTGCAGCCCCACTTTCACGTCTACGCCCTCGACCAGCGGGGTCATGGGGACAGTGATCCGGCCGACACGTACAACGCCGTCGCGGCCTTCGACGACATCTCCGGCGTCGTCGACCAGCTCGGTCTGACCTCGCTCGTCCTCGTCGGGCTCTCGATGGGTGGCCGCAACGCGATGTATTTCACCTCAAAGCGGCCAGACCTGGTCCAGAAGCTGGTCGTCGTCGACATCGGTCCGGAGATCAGCCCGCGAGCCGCCCAAGCGCCGGCCGGAGCTCCCGAGCCCGACTCCTGGGAGAGTATCGAGCAGGCGGCACAGCACCTCTATCGCGCGAACCCGTATCCCGGTATTCACTATTACCGCTGGGTCGTGTCGCACAGCCTCCGCCAGCGCCCCGACGGCGGGCTGGTGTGGAAGTGGCATCCCAGCATCAAGGAGCGCCAATCTCAGCCGGACATCGATTGGTGGGCCATCGTGCGAGCCATCACGCGGCCGACCCTGGTGCTGCGCGGGGAGGGAAGCCACGTGCTCGACCGGCACGTCGCCGAGCGAATGGCCAAGGAGCTGCCGCACGGCAGATTCCTCGAGATCCCACGCGCAGTTCACACCCTGCACGAGGACAACCCCGAGGCGGTTCTCGCCGCGCTGAAGGACTTTCTCGCCGTCTGAACGGCCAGCGCGGCGTGCAGAAGACCCGTGTCGTCAGCCGATGAGGCGTCCGCCCATCACGCGGATCGTGTCGCCGGTCACGTACGCGGAGGCGTCGGAGGCGAGGAACACGCAGGCGTCGGCGATCTCCTCGGGCCGGCCGAGCCGGCCGAGCGGGATCTCCTTGAGCTGCTCGGGCGCGCCCGGCGGCGACTGGCGGAACTCCGGATACCACGCGGCGTAGCGCCGCTCGGTGTCCATGAAACCGGGCACGACCATGTTCGCACGGATGCCGAACGGCCCCAGCTCGGCGGCGAGCGCACGCACGAGGCCGAGCAGCCCGGTCTTGGCCGCGGTGACCGCCGCCGTGTTCGGCCGCCCGGTCAGGCTCGACTGCCCGCCGATGGCGATGATGCTGCCGCGCCGTCGCTCCTTCATCGCGGGCACGACCGCGCGCGCCAGGTAGAACGCCGAGTGGAGGTTGACGGCGAGGACGCGGTGCCAGTCGTCGAGCGATGTCTCGGTGATGGCCGTGTGTGGCCGGATGGCCGCATTGCACACGAGCACGTCGATCGCCCCCAGCTCGGCGAGCCCGAGCCTGACCATCGAATCCACCGCGGCGGCGTCGGCGACGTCGGCGAGCACGGGGACGGCGCGCACGCCGGCCGTCCGGCACTCGGCGGCGACGGCCTCCAGTTCCTCGCGGTTGACGCGGGTGTTCAGCACGAGGTCCGCTCCCTCGGCAGCGAACGCCAGCGCGATGGCGCGGCCGATGTTGCGGCTGGCGCCGGTGATGAGCGCGATCTTGCCGTTGAGCTTCATCAGGCTCCGCGGCGTTCGATGCGGCTGCCCGCCCTGCGCCTCAATCGACGATCGCTGCCTGGATGAGCTGCAGGAACAGCTGCCTATCGTAGCCGCGCGCCGGGCCGGGCGCGTTCTGGGTCATGAAAACGACGATCATCTGCTCCTTCGGGTCGACCCAGAACGCCGTCCCGGCCGCCCCGCCCCACCGGTACTCGCCGGCCGAGCCAGTCACCGGGTTGAGGCCCGTCTCCTTCCGGATCGCAAATCCGAGCCCGAACGTGTAGCCTCGCGCCAGAATCGGCGACGCGACCCTGATGTCACCGAGATGGTCCGCGGTCATGTGGCTCACGGTGGCGCGGCCTAGCAACCGGACGCCGTCGAGCTGGCCGCCTCCGAGCAGCATCTGCAAGAAGCGCGCGTAGTCCTCCGCCGTCCCGGCCGCGCCGGCGCCGCCGGCGTCGTTCTTCTGCGACACGGTCACGTCGAGCAACTCGATCGGCTTTCCCGTCGCCCGATCGGTCTGGAACGGCTGCGCCAGCCGGCCGACCTTGTCCTTCGGCACCAGGAACGCGGTGTCAGTCATCTTGAGCGGCGCGAACAGGCGCTCCGCGAGGAATCCGCCGAGCGTCGTGCCCGAGACCACCTCGATCACACGGCCCAGCACGTCCGTCGAGAGGCCGTACTCCCAGGCGGTCCCGGGCTGATGGGCCAATGGCACTTTCGCCAGCCGCTCGATCTGCTCGGCCGGGCTGACGTCGCGCCAGTCGACGCCGACCTTGCCGTAAAGCTCCTTCACCCTGGCGTGCCCGGTGAAGCCCGCATACACGAGTCCCGAGGTGTGGCGGAGCAGGTCCTGAATCGTCATCTCGCGCTCGGCGGGTATCAGCGCGTAGACCGCCTTCCCGGTGTCGGGATCGAACCGCGGCACACTGACGTCGAGCCTCCCGAGCGGCGGGAGGTACTTCGAGACGGGGTCGCTCAGGACGAGCCGCCCCTCCTCGACGAGCATCATCGCCGCGACCGAGGTGAACGGCTTGGTCATCGAGTAGAGCCGGAAGATCGCGTCCGTCGGCATCGACGCGCCGGCCGCCGGGTCGCGCTCGCCGAGGCCCTCGAAGTAGGCGATCCTTCCCTTGCGCGCCACCAGGACGACCGCGCCCGGGTATTGGCCCTTTGCGATTTCGGCCTTGAGCACCTGGGTCACGCGTGCGAGCCTCTCCGACGAGAGTCCGACCTGCTCGGGCTTGGCCGAGGGCAGGGCGTCGGCCCAGACGAACGTTGTGAAGAAGAGAGCGACGAGGGCGGCGATCGGGGCCGAGAGCCTCTTCATGGCGGACCTCCCTACGGAGACTTGAGCGACAGGGGGAAAGGCTAAGCGAGCAGCCGACGGCCGTCAATGCGCTGTACAGTGCCGAGACAAACTAGCGTGCAGGAGGGAACCATGAAGCTCCTCTTCTTCGACGACTTCAAGTTGGGCGTGCTCAAGGGCGACGCGGTGATCGACGTGTCGGAGACGGTGCGGAACATCCCGCACACCGGCCCGCACGATCTGATCAGCGGGCTGATCGCGCGGTTCGCCGACTACAAGGAGCGCTTGCAAGAGGCGGTCGACCGGGGACGGGGAGTGCCAGTCAGCCAGGCCAGGGTCCGGCCGCCCCTGCCGAAGCCCTCCAACATCGTGGCGATGGCGGTGAATTACATGG
>QHTD01000239.1 GCA_003220675.1 Candidatus Rokuibacteriota bacterium
GTGACACCTTCGCTCCGATCGGCCCGTGTCTCGTGACCGCCGATGAGGTGTCCGATCCTCACAAACTCCAAGTACGGCTCTGGGTGAACGGGACGCTCAAGCAGAACTTCAACACGAGCGACATGGCCCACAGGATTCCTCGGTGCGTCGAATGGGTCAGCTCGATCCACACCCTGGAGCCCGGCGATGTCCTCGCCACCGGAACCAACCACCGTGGGCTCAGCGCCTTCCAGGAAGGCGACCTGATCGAGCTGGAGACTGAGGGGCTGGGCCGGCTGTGCCTGCACGTGCGAGACGACGTGAAGCGTACGTGGGCCAGGGAAACTCGGCTCGAGCGGCAGCAGAAGGGCCTCGAGGGAACGACGCCGCAACTGACAGGGAAGCACACGCCCACACGGAGCTAGGCCAAGCAGCCGGTACGCAAATGCTTGCACACAGGAATGCAGAAAACAATTTCAGCAATTGGGGACCAAGCTTCACCGGGCGTGTCGCCGGCTGGTCGAAAGGGGTGAATTGGTGGAAATTCGCGTGGTCCTAATCATCTGGCACGTAAAGGGCCTATCCAACCAAGCCGGCAACTCCACTGGTGGCACCCGTCTTGCTCGTTCGTTCGGTAATGGGCTTCGCCACTCCAGATCGCATCGCCGACGCCCGCCGCGGCCGGGCCCTATCTCGTGTCGCGGTCCGGCCCCGTGTGCATGGCAAGTTTCTTTACGTCGGCGACGAGAAGCTCTTGGTCCGGGGCGTGACCTACGGCCCCTTCCGGCCCGACGCGACAGGTAGTGAGTACCACGACGCCGCGGCCGTGGAGCGGGACTTGGCGGCAATCGCGGCCAACGGCCTGAACGCGA
>QHTD01000082.1 GCA_003220675.1 Candidatus Rokuibacteriota bacterium
TACGTGGCGTACGTTGACGATCGATACCGTGACGCTCAAACTCTGCAATGGTGACCACAGGTTGTTCTTGCGGACTGGCCGACCCATCGGGGCAGGGGAGGGTTACGGGGTCTTCGTCGTCCGGTTCAAGGTCGAAAATACTCCTGACGCCTGCGCCTCCTAGGCTGCCCGCGCGAAGGTCGAGGGAACCGGCTCAGCGTCGCTTGAGCCGGATGGCCTCGTAGGGGTGCGGGTCGATGGGGAGGCGAATTCCATATACGGGAGGATCCCCAGAAATTCAAAGAGAGTTTCTAAAGAATCCAGGGAAGCTTCTAGAATAGGAAGTCCGAGTGACGTCTGCGCCGCATACACGATCACGCTCGGCGGAAACGTGCTGGTTGACGGCGAGATCATCAAGATCACGCCGACGGCGAGGCCGGGGATCCGGTTGGTGGGAAGGGACGATGACGACGACCGACACGACTCGACGGAGAAGTAGTCGTCAGTGTATCGTATAAAGCCATGACAAAGAGGGTGCCAGGGATAGTTCTTGCGGGGATTGTGCTGACCCTGTTCCATACACATCCCGCCTTTAGCCAATCGAGCGAAGAGCTCAACGCCCTGAGAAACGAGATTGAGGCGCTCAAACAGAGCCACTCAGCCCTTCAGAAGGAGCTGCAGGAACTTAAAAGTCTTCTACAAAGCAGACAGGCTCCGCCCGCACCCCAGAACGTTGTTTTCAGTATCGCTGATGATCCTTTCAAGGGCGAGAAAGGGGCAAAGGTCACACTCATCGAGTTTTCTGATTACCAGTGCCCCTTTTGCGCCCGCCACTTCCGCGAGACCCTGCCACAGATAGAGCGTGACTACGTCGTGAACGGCAGGGTCAAGTACGTCTTCCGGAGCTTCCCGATTGAATCGATCCATCCCCACGCGTTCAAGGCACAGGAGGCAGCGAGCTGTGCCGGAGACCAGGGGAAATATTGGGAGATGCACAACCGACTCTTTGGCAATCAGAATGCTTTGGGTCTGACGGAGCTCCCACAACACGCACAAGCGCTTGGTTTGGACCTGCCACGATTTCAACAGTGCCTCGACAGCGGAAAACATGCGGGCAAAATCAGGAGCGACCTCGCGGACGGGCAGAAGGCCGGGGTGCAGGGAACGCCCACGTTTTTCCTGGGGCTCACCGAACCTAACGACCCAAAAGTAAAGGCCGTCAGGATTATAAGGGGAGCTCAGCCCTACACGGTCTTCAAGGAAGCAATAGACAGTTTACTTTCCACACAAAAATAGCTGCCTCCCCTTTGCATCTCAGCGTCGCTTGAGCCGGATGTCCTCGTAGGGCGCCGAGTACGGATACGAGGGGATCAGGGTGAGGCCCGGCTCCTCCACCCTCGGTCCCACGCCGCGAAGGAACCCGTTCTCCCAGATCGGCGCGAACACCACGCGCTCGTGGAGGATCCGCTGGATCTGGTGGAGGAGCTCCTCCCGCTTCTTCCGATCGACCTCTCTGGCCTGGCGGTGAAACAGGTCTTCGACCTCGGGGAGGACGCCGTACGCATACCTCCCGGTCGGCGTCGCGAGCCCCTCGATGCGGGTCGCCGCGTTTCCGCCGGCGCCCTGCGCGCCCAGCACGACGCCGCGGAGCTTCTTCTCCCCCCAGGTCGACAGGAAGGTGGCGCGCTCCATCGTCCTGACGCGCGTGCGGATGCCGACGGCGCCCAGATAGCCGGCGACCGCCTCCGCCATGGAGTTGTAGGGCGGGTTGGGTGTGAGGTCACCGCCATCGAATCCGTTCGGGTACCCGGCCTCGGCCAGGAGCTGCTTGGCGCGCTTGGGATCGTAGGGGTGCGGGTCGATGGGGAGCGCGAACTCCATGTGCCGGGGGACGATGTTGCCGGTCGTGCCCGCGAAGCCGAGTTGCTCGGCCTCGTTGATCGCTTTCCGATCGACGGCGAGGCTCGCCGCGAGCCTGACTCGACGGTCGCTCCACGGCGACTTCGGATCCCACTGGTCCACGAAGTCGAGGAAGAAGACCGCGTTGGTCCGTACGGCGGTGAGCTTGAGCCCGGGCGTCCGCTGGACGTCTTCGGCCACCGGGCCGTTCAGGAAGTACGCGATGTCGACCTCGCTGCGCTTGAGCGCGGCCGCGCGTGTCGTCTCGTCGGGGACACTCTTGAAGACCAGGCGCTTGACGCTCGGAGCCTTCCGCCAGTAGCCTTCGAAAGCCTCGAGCACGAGCTCCACGCCCGGGGTGGAGCTCACGAACCGGTAGGGTCCGGCGCCGATCGGAAGCTTCTTGAAGCCCTCATCGCCGACGCGCTCGACGTACTTCTTCGGCACGACCCACCCCGCGCCCGTCGCGGTCGTCCCGAAAAAGGTCATGAAGTCGGGCCACGGCTCCTTGAGCTGGAACCTGACCCGGCGCGCGTCCACGACCTGCACGTCCTTGACCTTGTCTTTGAGCAGCTTTGCGGCCCCGCCGCGATAGCGCTCGAAGGAGAACTTCACGTCCTCGGCGGTGACGTGGTCGCCGTTGTGAAACTTGGCCCCCTGGCGCAGGACGAACTCGTAGCTGGTGCCGTCAGGCGACATCGACCACGACTCTGCGAGGCTCGGCGTGTTGAGGCCGGCGGGCATCGGCTTCACCAGCGCGTCGTGGATCGCGTAGAGGACCATGAACGGGGTGATGGCGGACTCCGTCTCCCCGGGATCGAGCCAGCGAGGGGCGAGGGTCACGTGGACCGCCCACACCATCTGGCCGTCGGGGCCGGCTGCGGCCGGATCCGCCCCTTCCGCCGTTCTGACGGGGGCGGGGAAAGTCCAGATCGAGAGCAGCAGGGCGAGGGCGCTCAGCGGCCGGGTGAGCCGACTCATAACTCGCCTCCTCGGGCCGAAGTCCTCCTCGGGCCGAACTATAAGCCCGCGCCGCGCAGCACCAGCTCGAGGTTCTGCGGCGCCGGCTTTCGGATGCCTCGTTCGACCTCGTGCATGGCCTCGACGACGGCCGCGGAGACCGGCGTGGGCACTCCGTGCTCACGGCCCTGGGCCACCACGTAGCCGTTCATGTAGTCGATCTCAGTGGGCCGGCCCTTGGCGACGTCTTGCGCCATTGAAGAGCGCCAGTTCCGTCGGCTCGCGGAGGCTGGCGTGAGCATCCTGTCCAGGGCCTCGTAAGTCTCTCGCTGATCGGCGCCCGCCCATTGTTCGGCCGTGGCGCCGTTGAACTTGGGCACGCGGTACCCGAGCGCCAGCCCGACGCGCGCAGACTCTGCCGCGAGGTGGATCGTGATCGTGCGCCCCACCTCGCTCGCGGCGACCTCGAGCGAACCGAGCCCCGACATGGCCTGGACGGGGTTGCCCATCGCGTTCGCGCAGAGCTTCGCCCACCGTTCGCCCCAAAGGTTGTCCGTGACCTGGGCTCCGTCGATGACCGAGAGCATCTCCGCCAGCTCGGTGGCGCGCGGCGTGATCCGCCTGTCGTGCTCGCCGGCGCGGAAGACGTCGTGCCCCTTACCCTGCCCCTTCTCTACGCCGCGCTCCACCTGGCCGGGCTTCCAGAGGGCCACGCCGATCTTGGACATCACCAGCCCCACGGCGCGCGAGGCGCCGGCCACGCCCGCGACCACCGGGTCGGGCCAGCAGTTCTGGGCCGCGACCACGTAGCCGTGGGCTGCCAGGTGCCGGAGGGCGAGCTGAGCCGCCCACGCCGTGTCATAGGCCTTCGTGGCGACGAGCGCGATGTCGTAATCGCGCGGTAGCCGGGCTGCCTCGTTTAGATGCACCGCCGCGGGGCGCGCCTCGAACGGCTCGTGCGGTCCCGTCACCGAGATGCCGCGCTCGCGGATGGTCTCGACCTGGTCGGCCCACGAATCGACGAGCGTCACATCGTGGCCCGCACGCGACAGGAACGCTCCGAGGTAGCTTCCGATGGCTCCGGCGCCGATGAAGAGCAGCTTCTTGCCCATGTGTCCCCCCCAGTCGCGTGCATGTTACGCCGCCAGGGTGCTGGGAGGACGAGAGAATTTCTCTAAATGGAACTTTCCTCCTAACAGGCCAGTTTTAATTCGACTGAAGCGCGGCTACACGCACGCCCACCGGTGAAAAGGGGGTGAGAGCCAGTCCAGGGAAGGAAGCAATAGGTCGCACAGCAATCGAAAACTTCGGAACGGGGGAATGCGCATGAAACGAGCACTGACAGTTGCGGCTTTGAGCGTAGGTTTGATTGTCGGCTTGGCAAGCGCGGATGACAAGGACAACGACGAGACTTTTCGAGTGGAACCATTTCAGGTCGGGCTCGGCTCCCTCGCCGGGTGGATTCGCGGCGCGGGCGAGCCCGGGCAGAAGAATGACGACCGCCAGTTCGGGCTCTATCTTCAGAAGAACACCAAAACCGCCAACTTCTCATCGGCGGGAGCGGAGCTCACGGGGAACATACCCAAGACTGTGAGTGAACTTACCACTCTTGCGTTCGATATCCCCGGTGTCGTCGGCGTTCCCTTCCAGACGTTCGACCCGTCGTCAGGGTCGGGAGCGAACGGGTACTGTAACAATGGGGCGCCTCGGTTCAACGTCTTCTCCCGGGTAGGCACCGGTCCACTCGCAGTGTGTTTCCTCGGCTGCCCGTTTGGGAGGAGGACCCAGGACCCTGTCACCGGATGGTGGACAATCAAGTTCGAGGCACCATTTAATGAGGCTCGGTTCCCGGGCTGCGGGGCTCCAACAGGCAATTTAGCGTTCCTCGAACTCATCTTCGACGAAGGGATCGACGTAGGCGGGACGGTGGGCAATAGCCCGGGTAACGTGGTCCTCGACAACATCCGGGTCAACGACCAAGTCGTCGGCAAGCCGAAGGACGATGACTAGGACGGCCAAATAGCAGAGTCCGCGCACGAGGGCGGGGCCCGGTGGCCCCGCCCTTCGCTTTGCGGGGACAGTCTCGCCGACCTTCAACCCCGCGTGATCTGTGACAGGCCCGGCAGGCGGCCGAGGAGATTTCCGCTGACGCCTCCGTCGACGATGAGGTCGTGGCCGTTGACGTAGCGTGCGTCGGGGCTGAGCAAGAACGCGATGACGTCGGCCATGTCCTCCGGCGTGGCCACGCGCCCGAGGGGGACGAGCGCGTCGCGCTCGGCGGCGATCCGCGGGTCGGCGTACACCTTGGCGGTCATGCCCGTGCGCACCATGCCGGGCGACAGCGCGTTGACCCGGATGCCGTCGCGCCCGAGCTCCTGTGCCAGCACCCGCACCAGCATGATGAGGGCCGCTTTGCTGGGCCCGTACGCGCCGAGGTTCGCGTGCGGATTGCTGCCGGACATCGACGCGACGGCCACGATCGCGCCGCGCGAGGCCTTGAGGGCCGGATAGGCCGCCTTGGCGAGGAGCCACGACGCCCGCGTGTTCACGGCGAACAGGCGGTCCCAGTCGTCGACGGGGTAGTGCAGGAGCGGCCCGGGCCGATTGATGCCGGCG
>QHTD01000189.1 GCA_003220675.1 Candidatus Rokuibacteriota bacterium
GATCGCGACGACGATCATCAGCTCGATGAGGGTGAAGCCCCGCTGGCTCCGCGCTCTGAATCGCCCCCTGCGCAATTGCCCGATCATTGTCCCTCCTTAGGACATGAGCCCTACACGACTTTCTCACTGACGAGCTCAGCTGCGTCGGGCCGAGCCCGCGATACTGCTCGTTTCCGGTGAGATTGACCCGATCGACCCGCGGGAGGTCGTGAACCTCCCGCGGGCAAAGTCGCCTGACTCTTCTGCCGCTACGGTACGATGACGCTGGTGCTGTCGCCGAAGGCTGAGATTTGGTAGGTGCCGGCCGCGCTGTTTTGCGCGTAGGCGTAGGCTGCTGGCCAGCCAGCTCCCGTACCCGGCGGCGTCGGTATCGAGGCCATGAACGGCCCGGCCGCAATGTTCTGACTGTTGGTGGCGACTGCCGTCAGCAGACCGAGGTTAGCCGGGAGCGCGCCCATGTGAGCCGTGTAGATCGAGACGGCCGATGCGAGGGTCCGGGAGTCGGCCTGGGCCTTGGCGATGCGGGCCCGCGCCTGGACGTTGGCGTAGAGCGGGATGGCGATGGCCGCCAGGATGCCGATGATCGCCACGACGATCATCAGCTCGATGAGGGTGAAGCCCCGCTGGTTCCGTGTTCTGAATCGTCTCTTGTAGAATTGCGCGATCATTTGAATCCTCCTTAGGCTATGAGCCGCATTCGACTTTTTCCACGTCGACTAACGAGCCTACGCATCTTGCGTGCCAGACGCCCGATCCTGGTGGATCGCCTGATCATCAATGACTTACGCCGCGTTCCATTCTCGGGGCACTTCCGATAATGACTCTACGGGGCAGTCGAGTGACGAGAAACGTCAGGACATCCCCCTCTCAGGGGGGCGTCAGCCTTGCCTTGTGAGCCGCGTATACTTCTGGAGCTTGTACCGGATTTGGCGGAGGCTGACCCGGAGCAGCTCCGCGGCCCGCGTCTGCACGCCGCCCGTGCGCGCCAGCGCCGTCTGGATGTACCGGTGCTCGATCTGGCTCAGCGTCGCTTCGAGGTCGAGCCCGTCCTCGGGGATCTCCACGGCGACGTCCTGGACGTCTCGGGGACGCCGAAGGTCGGGCGGCAGCCCTGGCGCATCGAGCCTGTCACCGCTGCCGAGCACGAGGGCCCGCTCTATGACGTTCTCCAGCTCGCGGACGTTGCCCGGCCAGCGGTAGGTCTCGAGGATCGCGAGCGCCTCCGGCGTCACGCTGCGCACGGGCCGGCCGAGCTCCGCCGACAAGCGCCTGACGAAGTGTGCCACGAGGAGCGGGATGTCCTCCCGCCGCTCGCGGAGCGGCGGGAGATGGATCGGGATCACGTTCAGGCGATAGAAGAGGTCCTCGCGGAGCACCCCGTCAGCGACGGCCTTCGCGACCTCGCGGTTCGACGCGGCGATCAGCCGCACGTCGACCTTGATGTCGCGCGTGTCGCCGACGCGGCGGATCTCGCGCTCCTGGATCGCGCGCAGGAGCTTGACCTGTACCGACGAGGGGACCTCGGTGACCTCGTCGAGGAAGAGCGTCCCCCCGGCCGCCGCCGAGAACAGGCCGACCGTGTTGGCCACCGCGCCGGTGAAGGCGCCTTTCACGTGGCCGAAGAGCTCGGACTCCATCAGCGTCTCGGGGACCGCGCCGCAGTTGATCGACACGAACGGGCCGTTGCGACGCGGGCTCTCCTCGTGGATCGCGCGCGCGACGAGCTCCTTGCCTGTGCCACTCTCGCCGGTGATCAGCACGGTCGAGACGCTGTCGGCAGCCTTGCGGATCGTCTCGAAGATGTCGAGCATCTGCGGGCTCTTGCCGAGGAAGTTCTCGAAGCCGCGCTCCCGCCTCAGCTGGCGTTTGAGAGCCTGGTTCTCGTCCTGGAGCCGTTTCCGCTCGAGCGCGTTGGCGATGGTCAGCTTGATCTCGTCGACCTTGAAGGGCTTCGTCAGGTAGTCGTAGGCGCCGAGCTTCATCGCCTCGACGGCCGTCTCGGTGGAGGCGAACGCGGTGATCACGAGGACCACCGTCTGAGGCGACTGCTCCTTGGCGGCGCGCAGCACCGCGAGTCCGTCCACCTCCCGCATGCGGAGGTCGGTGATGACGAGGTCGAACGTGTCGCTCTTCAGCGCCTTGATCGCGGCTTCGCCGCCGTCGGCGACGGTCACGTCATGGCCGGCCTGCCTCAGCATGATCGCGAGCAATTCGCGCATGCTGCGCTCGTCGTCGACGACCAGGACGCGCGTGTCAGGCATCGCGGGCGGGCAGCGTGACCGTGAACGTGGTCCCGAGGCCCGGCGTGCTGCGCACGTCGACCTCGCCGCCGTGCTCCTGCACGATCCGGTGGACGAGCGAGAGGCCGAGCCCGGTACCCCCGGGTTTGGTGGAGAAGAACGGCTCGAAGACGTGGGTGAGGTCGTCCGGCGCGATGCCGTGCCCGCTGTCGGTCACCCACACCTCCAGCTTCTGGCCCGGGACCGCCGTCGCTCCGACGCTCAGCTCGCCTCCCTGGGGCATCGCTTCCACCGCGTTCAGACAGAGATTCCAGAGCACCTGCCGGAACTGCTCCGGGTCCACCCGCCAGACGAGGGGCGAGGAGAACGCCCGGACGATCTTGAGGCCGCTCGCCGCCCCGCGGTGCTCGAGCAGGAGGAGGACGCCCTCGAGCGCCCCCGCGACGTTCACCGCCTGGAAGGCGAGCGGCGCTGGGCGGGCGTATTCGAGGAAGTTCGTGATGATCTGGTTGAGCCGTTCGGACTCGCGCACCACGATCTGCGACAGGCGCTCGCGCGCCTCCCCCGCAGCCGCGGTGCCCGTGAGGACCTCGATGGCGCCCGTCAGCGACGCGAGCGGGTTGCGAATCTCGTGAGCGATGTTGGCGGCCATCCGGCCCAGCGTCGCGAGCCGGTCCGCCTGGCGCATCCGCGCTTCCATCGCGCGGATCGCCGAGAGGTCGTCGCACGCGCCGATCAGCCCGAGTCGGGCGCCCTCGCCCGAGCGGAGCGCGGAGAAGGTCAGCCGCACGGGGACCGCGGTGCCGTCTGGCCGGCGGAGCAGCGTCTCGTGCCGTGTGGACGCGCGCGGGCTGGCCTCGATCGCTGCCTCGACCTCGGGCAACGGCACGCCGTCGCCGAAGATCGCCCGCCACGGGCGGCCGATCGTCTCGTTGGCCGAGCGTCCCGTGATCTCCTCGGCGGCCCCGTTGAACGCCGTGATCCGATGGTCGCGGTCGAGGGCGATCAGGCCCGTGCCCACCGACTGGAAGACGAGGTCCTTATATGCCTGCAGGTCCCGCAGGTCCTTTCGCTGGGTCTCTAGCTCCTGGCTGGTCGCCCGGAACTGCTCCGCCAGCCCCCCGGCGACGATGGCGACAATCAGGAAGGTCCCGGCGTTGAGGAACATGGTGAGGAGCTCCAGGGCGCTGGTCTCCCCGGGCGACTCGAAGAACACGCTCGTCGGCAACACGGTGCGGCCCAGCACGACCCCGGCGTACAGCACGCTCGCCACGCCCGCCATCGCCAGACCGCCGGTCCGCGACAGGAGCATGCACGCGCCGGTGACCGACAGCACGTAGAGGAAGGCGAAGATGGACCGCCCGCCGCCCGTCGCCGCCACGATGGCCGTGATGAGCACGATGTCGAGCAGGCCGAACAGCCAGGCGACGGGACGGGGCCGGCCGCCGGGGCCGAACAGAAGCAGGACGCCCGACGAGACAGCGGCGATGAGCAGCGCGAGCGTGAGGACGACCGGATCCTGGCCCGGCACGAAGCCGGACGGCATGACCGGCCCGACCGCGAGCAGCAGCCCGGCGAGTCCGAGCCGCGCCCAGGCGAACCCGCGCAGCAGCGCGTTGACGTTGAGCGCCTTCACTACTTCACTTCATCACCGTGACCAGCTTGAAGATCGGCAAGTACATTGCGACGACGAGGCCACCGACGACGACGCCGAGGAACACGATCATGAGCGGCTCGAGCAGCGACGTGAGCGCGGTCACCGCGGTGTCGACCTCGTCGTCGTAGAAGTCGGCGATCTTCTGGAGCATCTGGTCGAGAGCGCCGGTGTTCTCGCCCACGTTGATCATGTGCACCACCATGGGCGGGAACACGGTACTGCCCTTCAGCGGCTCCGACAGCGTGCGGCCCGAGGTGACGGCCGCGCGCGCCTCCATCACCGTGGCCTCGACGACGCGGTTGCCGGCTGACCGCGCCGTGATGAGGAGCCCCTCGAGGATCGGGACGCCGGATGAGATGAGCGTGCCGAGCGTGCGCGTGAACCGGGCGACGGCGACCTTACGGATCAGCATGCCCATGACCGGCACCTTCAGGAGGAATGCGTCGATGACTTTGCTGCCCTGGTCGGTCCCGTAGTAGCGCTTGAGCGTGTAGACGCCGGCCGCGCCCGCGAGCACCATGAAGACGATATATCTCTGCGTGAAGTCGGAGACCCACATGACGATCCGCGTGGGCATCGGTAGGCCGGCGCCGAGGCCCTGGAACATCTTCGCGAAGGTCGGGATGACGAAGATCATCATGAAAATGATCACGAGGACGGCGACGCTGACGATCGTGATCGGGTAGACCATGGCGCCCTTGACCTTGCTCTTCAGCTTGGCGGCCTTCTCGATGTAACCGGACAGCCGCTGCAGGACGACGTCGAGGACACCGCCGGACTCGCCGACCGCGAGCATGTTGACGAAGAGGTCGTTGAACACCTTCGGGAACTTCCTGAACGACTCCGCCAGGGTGGCCCCACCCTCGACCTCGCGCGCGATGCGGCTCGTCACCAAGCGCAGGGTTTTGGAGTCGCTCTGCTCGGACAGGATCTGCAGGCACTGGGCGATCGGGAGACCGGCGTCGACCATCGTGGAGAACTGGCGCGTGTAGATCGCGAGGTCCTTGTCCTTGACTGAGCCGCCGATCTTCTTGACGGCCGCGACCTTGGCTTGGCGTTCCTGGACGGAGAGGGCGATCACGCCTTTCGTCCGGAGCTGCGCGACGGCAGCCGGCCGGTCGTTGGCCTCGATCTCGCCGGCCACGATTCCGGCCCCCGACCGGCCACGATACGCGAAGACGGGCATGCTCCCCTCCTACCGCTTGCTGAAGGGCGACCCGCCGTGGGCCGGCGCGCCCGGCGCGGCTGACGCGGCTGTCGAGGGGGCGCCGCCTTCGAGAAGCTGGAGCAGTTCCTCGACCATCATCGACTGGTTCAACGCCTCGTCACGCGTGATCTGGTTCCGCCTCACGAGATCGGCGAGCGACTGGTTCATCGTCTGCATCCCGTACTTGACCCCTGTCCCGATCGCCGAGTAGATCTGGTGGATCTTGTCCTCGCGGATCAGGTTCCGGATGGCGGGCGTGGCCACCATGATCTCCATCGACATCACGCGCCCGCCGCCGACCTTGGGGATCAGGGCCTGCGAGAGCACACCCTCGACGACGAGGGCGAGCTGGGCGCGGACCTGCGGCTGCTGGTTGGTCGGGAACACATCGATGATCCGGTTGACCGTCTGGGCGCAGGAGTTCGTGTGCAGCGTGGCGAAGGTGAGGTGCCCGGTCTCGGCGATCGTCAACGCCGCTGCGATCGTCTCGAGGTCGCGCATCTCGCCGACGAGCACGACGTCCGGGTCCTGCCGGGGGATCGCCTTGAGCGCCTTCTGGAACGAGTGCGTGTCCGAGAACACCTCGCGCTGGTTCACGAGGCACGACTTGTGCGGGTGCACGAATTCGATCGGGTCCTCGACCGTCACGATGTGATCGTGGCGCTCGTTGTTGATCTTGTCGATCATCGCGGCCAGGGTCGTGGACTTGCCCGATCCGGTCGGGCCCGTTACGAGGACCAACCCCTTCGGTCGGTCCGCGAGCTGCTGGACGATGGGGGGCAGGCTGAGGTCCTCGAACGTGCGGATCTTGTACGGAATGAGGCGGATCGCCGAGCCCACGGCGCCGCGCTGGCGAAACACGTTGCAGCGGAAACGGGCCAGCCCCTGGATGCCAAAGGAGAGGTCGAGCTCGTTCTCCTCCTCGAACTTCTGCTTCTGCGTTTCGTTGAGGACGCTGTACGCGAGCCGCTGCGTGTCCTGCGGCGTCAGCTGCTCGAACTGGGTGAGCTGGACGAGGCTCCCATCGATCCGGAGCTGCGGGTACGTCCCGCTCGTGAGGTGGAGATCGGACGCCCGTCGGTCCACCATGAGCTGGAGCAGATCGGCCATGTTCGCGGCCATTGGTCCCCCTTCGTCGCCGGAGCCCGTCGGCTAGGCGAGCGTGACTCGCAGCACCTCTTCGATGCTCGTCGTTCCCGCGAGCACCTTCAGAAGGGCGGCCTGCCGCAGGGTCTTCATGCCCTGAGACTGCGCGATCTCCCGAATTGCCGCGATCGTCGCGGACCGGAGGATCGCGTCCTTGAGTTCCTCGCTGATCGGCATGACCTCGTAGATCGCCACGCGCCCCTTCATGCCGGTGAAGCTGCACGTCGGGCAGCCCTTGCTCTTGTGGATCGTGACCTTCCCGCGCCCGGTCGGGACGTGGCCGTAGGGGGCGAGCGACTCCTCGTCGACCTCATACGGCTCCTTGCACGCGGCGCACAGCCGGCGGGCGAGCCGCTGCGCCAGGATCAGCAGGAGCGAGGACGAAAGGAGAAACGGCTGGATCCCCATCTCCAGGAGCCGCGCGATGGTCGAAGGGCAGTCGTTCGTGTGGAGCGTGGTGAACACGAGGTGGCCGGTGAGCGCTGCGCGGATCGAGATCTGCGCCGTCTCGACGTCGCGCGTCTCGCCGACCAGGATCACGTCCGGGTCCTGGCGCAGGAAGGAGCGGAGCGCGGCGGCGAAGGTCCGCCCGATGCCCTCGTTGACCTGCAGCTGGTTGACGCCCTTGAGGTTGTACTCGACCGGGTCCTCGGCGGTCATGATGTTGACGTCGGGGTTATTGATCGTGTGGATCGCCGAGTAGAGGGTCGTCGTCTTGCCCGAGCCGGTCGGCCCCGTGATGAGGACCATGCCGTAGGGCTGGCGGATCGCGACGTTGAACTTCTCGAGGCTCCACGAGTCGAAGCCGAGCTTGGTGAGGTCGAGCTGCAGCGCGTCCTTGTCGAGGATGCGGAGGACGGCTTTCTCACCGAAGATCGTCGGCAGGGTCGAGACACGGAAGTCGATCTCGCGGTTGTTGTACTTCAGCTTGATGCGCCCGTCCTGCGGTAGGCGCCGCTCGGCGATATCGAGGCTCGACATGATCTTGATGCGCGACAGGATCGCCGACTCGAGGCGCTTGGGCGGGGCGAGCATCTCGTGAAGGACGCCGTCCATCCGGAAGCGAATCCGGAAGACCTTCTCGTACGTCTCGAAGTGGATGTCCGAGGCGCCCTTCTGGATCGCGTCCACGAGCACCATGTTCACGAGCTTGACGACGGGCGCCTCGCCGCCCGACTCCTTCAGCTCGAAGATGTCGACCTGGGCGCTCTTCTCCTCCTCGTCACCCTCGACGACTTCGACGTTCGCGAGGTCCGTGGACATGTCCTGCATGGCGCTCGCGATCGCATCGGTCTTTGACTCGTAGTGACGGTCGATGGCCTTCCGGATCGCCGACTGCGAAGCGACCAGCGGCAGCACCTGGAGGTTCGTCATGAACGCGATGTCGTCGAGGGCGAAGACGTTGGTCGGGTCGGCCATCGCGACGGCCAGCGAGCTGCCCATTTTCCTGACGGGAATAACCTCGTACTTCTTCGCGATGGGCGCCGGCACGAGGCGGAGGACCCCGGGGTCGATCTCGAGCTGGGCGAGCGTGATGGAGGGCACACCGTACTGGCGAGAGAGGAACCCGATCAGCTGCTCCTCGTTGATGAAGCCGAGCTTGATGAGAACGGAGCCGAGCTTCTCGGTGGAACCCTTCTGCTCGCCGAGGGCCTTCTGAAGCTGCGCAGGGGTCAGCAGCCCATCGGCGACCAGGAGGTCTCCGAGCCGCCGGTTGAACGACTGTCCCAGTTTCTGTTGCGGCTGCGCCATAGATTTTTACTGTACCCCACCCAGTCGTTTCAACGTATCGGTAAAGGCTTTGTAAGCGTCGTCCTGGTACAGCACGAACGTGACCCGCTTGAGGGAGGTCCCGCCGGCTTTCAGGTGGCCGATGACCGCGTTCAGCATGGCCTCACCCGAGACAGCCGGCGGCACGTGCCCGACGCCCGTTCCGAGCGCCGGGAGCGCCAGGGACGTGATCCGGCGCTTGGCGGCGAGCGCCAAGACCGCGCGCGTGGTGGCGGCGATCTTCTCCGCGTCGGTCTTGAGATCGGGTCCCATCACCGCAGCGTGAATGACGTGGGTCGCGGCCAGGTTGCCCCCGGTGGTCAGCACGGCCTCGCCCACCTCCACCGGGCCCTGGCGCATGGCGTCCTCCTCGATGATGACGCCGCCCTTCCGTTTGATGGCGCCCGCGACGCCGGCGCCCATCGCGAGCGTCGAATTCGCGGCGTTGACGATCGCGTCGACCTCGCAGTCGGTGATGTCGCCACGCTCGATCGAAACGGACGAGTCGCCGATCCTGAGCTTCACGGCTTGGCCCGGCTGCGCTCGTGGGCCTTGGCGGACTCCCACGACCGCTCCATCTCGTCCTGCGGGACCGCGCCGACCGACTTGCCCTGCGCGATGAGGCCCGCCTCCATCTCGGCGAAGCGGCGCCGGAACTTCTCGATGGCGTCCTGCAGGGCCTCCTCGGCGTCGATCGAGGAGAGCCGCGCCACGTTCACGAGAGAGAACAGCGCGTCGCCCAGCTCTTCCTGCACGCGCTCGACCTCACCCGATGCGAGTGCCGCGGCGGCTTCGCGGATCTCCTCCTCCACCTTGGCCCACGCCGACCGGGCGTCCGGCCAGTCGAAGGACACACGCGCGGCCTTGGTTTGGATCCGGTGCGCGCGCAACAGCGCGGGCAGCGACCGTGGAACGCCGTCGATCGCGGAGCGTGGGTGCCCTGTCCGCTCGGCTTCGCGCCGTTTGATCGCCTCCCACTGCGCGAGGGCCTCCTTCGGCGTCGCGACCGACGCGTCGCCGAACACGTGGGGGTGGCGGCTCACCATCTTGTCGATGAGGCGCCGCAGAAGGTCGGGCATCGCGAACTCGCCGACCTCCTCGGCCAGGCGCGCGAGGAAGACCACCTGGAAGAGCAGATCGCCAAGCTCCTCTTGCAGCTCCGCTGGGTTCCCCACCGCGATCGCCTCGAGAACCTCGTACGCCTCCTCGATCAGGTAGGGCTTGAGAGAGGTCCGCGTCTGCTCACGGTCCCAGGGGCAGCCGTCGGGCCCGCGCAGCCGCGCCATGACGTCGAGGAGTCGTTCGAAGAGAACACCGGGGGACTCGGTCATATCCGTTCCTGGGGCTAAGTCGATTATACAGCACGCGTTTTTGCGTATGCTAGGCTCGCTCCTGATGGCTTCCAGCGACCCCGAGGAAACGTTCAAGGTTACGGACCGGCGTCGGCGGGTCCAGGACGACGAGCCGGCCCGGCCCGCGCCCCCGGGCGCGCCCACACCCAGCGCCCAGCGGGAGCGACCGAGGCCGGCGCGCGAGCCCGAGCGCGACTTGACGGGGCTCTTCGTGATGCTCGCGAGCTCGGCGGCGATCGCGATGGGCGACGCTGCCGACCCCGTGACGGGCGAGCGACATTACGACCTACGATCTCCAGCTCCGGTACGTCGAGGCGACGAAGCGAGCCGGATCACCACCGGGGCCGCCTCGATCGTGAGCATTCGAGTCGCACCAACTCCAACCTACCACAACAGGTAAAATCCCTTTCCTGGTTGGGTCTTGCACTCCTATCTCGGATGAACTTGACAGGTCAAGACTCATCTGATATATAAATGACTGACTCAATCAAAGCTGGCAAGGAGGCTGGCCAATCAAGGAAGGAGGAGTTGCTTATGGCGATCGATCGTTGGCGTCCGTTTGCGACTTCTGTGGAGCAATGGAATCCGTTCCCCGAGATCCAGAGCGAGATGAATCGGCTGTTCGACGGCTTCTTCGCTCGTCCGAGGGCCATCGCCACGGGGACGGAGAGCCGGGCCTGGATGCCCGTCGTGGACATGTACGAGACGAAGGATGACCTCATTCTGCGCTTCGAGCTTCCAGGCGTGAGCGAGAAGGACGTGTCGCTCTCGATCACGGACGATGTGCTCACGGTGAAGGGCGAGCGATCGTTCAATCAGGAGTCGAAGGACGATCACGCGTACCGTGTCGAGCGCGCCTACGGGAAGTTCGAGCGTAGCGTCGAGCTACCGGTGCCCGTCCAGGCCGACCGTGCGAAGGCGACCTATCGCGACGGAGTGCTCGAGGTGAGGCTCCCGAAGGCCGAAGAGGCCAAGCCGAAGGAAATCAAGATCGACATTCTGTAATCCGGTCCGGAAATGGCGGAGCGGGCCCACCCCGGGCCCGCTCCGCCGAGCGTCGATACCACAGGGAGATCAGACCATGGCGAAGGTAATCGGGATTGACCTCGGGACGACCAACTCGGTCGTGGCGATCGTCGAGGGCGGCAACCCCACCGTGATCGCGAACCAGGAGGGGAGCCGTCTCACGCCCTCCGTAGCAGCCTTCACGAAGGATGGCGAGATCCTCGTCGGCCAGGTCGCCAAACGGCAGGCGATCACGAACCCCGAGAACACGATCTTCTCGATCAAGCGCTTCATGGGGCGGCGATACGACGAGGTCCTCCAGGAGATCAAGCTCGTCCCGTACAAGGTCGTCAAGGCCCCGAACGGCGATGCCCGCGTCGAGATCCGCGGCAAGCAGTACTCACCGCCGGAAATCTCCGCCCTGATCCTCCGCAAGCTGAAGGAGGCGGCGGAGGCCTACCTGGGCGAGAAGGTGACCCAGGCGGTCATCACCGTGCCGGCGTACTTCAACGACAGCCAGCGGCAGGCGACCAAGGACGCCGGGAAGATCGCGGGGCTCGAGGTCCTGCGCATCATCAACGAGCCGACGGCGGCCGCGCTCGCCTACGGAATGGACAAGAAAAAGGACGAGACGATCGCCGTCTATGACCTCGGCGGCGGGACCTTCGACATCTCGATCCTCGACATCGGCGAGGGCGTCTTCGAGGTGAAGGCGACCAACGGAGACACGCACCTCGGCGGGGACGACTTCGATCAGCGCATCATCGACTGGATCGGCGAGGAGTTCAAGAAGGAGCACGGGATCGACCTCCGCAAGGACCGCATGGCGTTGCAGCGCCTGAAGGAGGCCGCCGAGAAGGCCAAGTGCGAGCTCTCGACGACGCTGCAGACGGAGATCAACCTGCCCTTCATCACGGCCGATGCGAACGGGCCCAAGCACCTCGTGCTCACCCTCACCCGGGCGAAGCTCGAGGCCCTGGTGGCCGATCTCATTGAACGGACGATCGGGCCCTGCCGGCAGGCGATGCAGGACGCCGGCCTGACGCCGAAGGACATCCAGGAGGTCATCCTCGTCGGCGGGCAGACCCGCACGCCGAAAGTGCAGGAGGTCGTGAAGCAGTTCTTCGGCAGGGAGCCCCACAAGGGCGTGAACCCGGATGAGGTCGTCGCGGTGGGCGCCGCCGTGCAGGCGGCGGTACTCACGGGCGAGGTCAAGGACCTCCTGCTCCTCGACGTGACGCCGCTCTCGCTCGGGATCGAGACGCTCGGCGGCGTGACGACCGTGCTGATCCCGCGGAACACGACGATCCCGACGAAGAAGAGCGAGATCTTCACAACCGCCGCGGACAGCCAGACGTCGGTCGAAGTCCACGTGCTGCAGGGTGAGCGCCAGATGGCGCGCGACAACCGGACGCTCGGCCGCTTCCACCTCGTCGGCATTCCGCCGGCACCGCGCGGCGTCCCGCAGATCGAGGTGACGTTCGACATCGACGCGAACGGCATCCTGAACGTGGCGGCGCAGGACAAGGCCACCGGCAAGCAGCAGAACATCACCATCACCGCGTCGTCGGGCCTGACGAAGGACGAGATCGGGCGGATGGTGAAGGACGCCGAGACGCATGCGGCGGAGGACACGGCACGGAAGCAGGAGATCGAGGTCCGCAACCAGACCGACTCGCTCGTGTACTCCACCGAGCGCACGCTCAACGAGCACGGCGCGAAGCTCGGGGAAGCGGACCGCAAGGCGGTCGACGAGGCCCTCGCGGAGGCGCGCGAGGCGCTGAAGAGCGAGGACGTGGAGCGGATGAAACGCGCCCAGGAGAAATTGACGCGCGCCTCCCACAAGCTTGCGGAGATCATGTACCGCGAGGCACAGGGGCCGACGCAGCAGCCCACCGGCGCGCCGGGTGGGGAGGGCCGCGCGGCGTCTGGCCCCAAGGAGGGTGAGGTGGTGGACGCGGACTTCGAGGACCTGGGCGACAAGAAGAAGTAGCGGTCATGCGGCGCGACTACTACGCCGTGCTGGGGGTCGCGTCCACGGCGGGGCTGCGCGAGGTGCGCCAAGCGTACCGACACCTCGCGCGGCAGTACTCGCCCGACGTGAACTTCTGGGACGCCCAGGCCCGAGACCTCTTCGACGAGATCGAAGAGGCGTACCGCGTGCTGAGCGATCCCGCCGCCCGCGCGATGTACGACCGGTTCGGCCACGCGCTCCGCGACGGCGAGGCGCTGGCTGCGGGCCGACGCGGTGAGGACGTGCACGCCACCGTGCAACTCGCGTTCGCGGACGTGGTGCGCGGGACGAGCCTGCGGCTCGAGGTCGCGCGGTTCTCGCCGTGCGCCGCGTGCGGCGCGACGGGCGTCGCGGGCGACGCGCGGTGCCCCGCGTGTGGCGGGCGCGGCGTGCGGCGCGCGGTCGACCCCGTGTCGGTCACGATCCCGGCCGGCGTCGACTCTGGCTCGCAGATCCGCGTGCCTGGCGAGGGGAGCGCGGGACCGTTCGGCGGCCCGCGCGGCGACTTGCTCATCAGCACGCGGGTCCAGGAGCATCCTCTCTTCGGTCGCAAGGGCGACAGCGTCCACTGTGAGGTCCCGATCAGCGTATGGGAAGCGATCCTCGGCGCGCGGATCCGGGTGCCGACGCCCCTGGGCGAGGCGGCGCTGGTGGTCCCTCCGGGGACCACGGGGGGACAGGTCTTTCGCCTCCGGGGCCAGGGGTTGCCGAAGTTGTCGGGCGAGGGGATCGGGGATCTCTACGTGACCGTGCGCGTCGAGATCCCGACCGGGCTCGACGCGCGCACGCACGATCTCGTCCGAGAGCTCGAGCGGCTGATCCCGCTCGCGCCGCGCACCGCGCTCGAGCGATATCGAGGGGGGGCGGCGTGAGCGATCGTGGCAAGCCGCTGTACATGATCGGGGTGGTCGCCCAGATGCTGAACGTCCATCCCCAGACGCTCCGGTTCTACGAGAAGAAGGGGCTCGTCCGTCCGAGCAGGACCGTGGGCCGTACCCGCATGTACTCGGCCGAGGACGTCGAGGAGCTCTCGCGCCTGCTCCGGCTGACGCGCGACCTGGGTGTGAATCTCGCCGGGGTCGAAATCATCCTAAAGATGAGGCGCCGGATGCTCGAGATGCAGAGGCAGATCGAAGACTTGGTCGCGTACCTGCGCGAGAGCGGCGTGGAGGTGAAGGACCAGGCCGCGCGGGCGCCGCGCGAGGCGCTCGTCCGGGCCGCCTCCGGCCAGCTCAAGCCGGTCGATCTCTTCTAGGCATTCATTATTGGAAAGGGCGCGCATGACTGACGTTCGGAACGAAAAAGACCTTCCGGTGCCCGACATCCTGGGCATCCTGCCGCTCCGGAACACCGTCGTCTTTCCGCACGCGGTGGTCCCGCTCGGCGCGGGCCGCGCGTCCTCCCTGCGTCTGATCGAAGAGGCGCTCGCGGGCAGCCGGCTCGTCGGCGCGGTGATGCAGCGCGATGCCGCCGAAGACGCGCCGGGCGCCGCCGGCCTTCACCGGGTCGGGACCGTCGTCGTCATCCACAGGGTGTTGAAGCAGGCGGACGGGACGCTGCGGCTCATCGTCCAGGGGCTCGAGCGCTTCCGAATGGTCGAGGTGGTCCAGGAGTCCCCGTATCTGCGCGCGCGGATCGAGCCCATCGCCGCGGACGGCGACGCCACGCCGACCCTCGAAGTGGAGGCGCTCTCCCGGAGCGCGCTGTCGCTCTTCCAGAAGGTCGTGTCCCTGTCGCCGACGCTCCCCGACGAGCTCGCGAACGTCGCGGCCGCGGCCGATGGCGCGAGCGCCCTCGCGGACCTGATCGTGTCGTCGCTGCCGACGCTGTCGACGACGCTCAAGCAGGAGCTGCTCGAGACGGTCGACGTCAAGCAGCGGCTCGAGCGGCTCGTCGGCGCGCTGGGGAAGGAGGCGGAGGTCCTCGAGCTGGGGTCCAAGATCCAATCCGACGTCCAGTCCGAGATGTCGAAGACGCAGCGCGAGTACTACCTGCGTGAGCAGATGAAGGCGATCCAGAAGGAGCTCGGCGAGACCGACGAGCGCGCGCAGGAAATCGGGGCGCTCCGCGACAGGATCGAGGCGGCGGGCATGCCCGAGGAGGCCAGGAGCGAGGCTCTCCGGGAGCTCGACCGGCTCGCCAAGATGCCGCCGGCGGCGGCGGAGTACACCGTCGCCAGGACGTACATCGACTGGCTCGTGGCGATGCCCTGGCAGCAGGAGACGACCGACAACGTCGACATCGAGGGCGCGCGGCGGATCCTCGACGAGGACCACGAGGGGCTCGAGAAGGTCAAGGAGCGCATCCTCGAGCACCTCGCGGTGAAGAAGATCCGCCCGTCGGGCAAGGATCCCATCCTCTGCTTCGTGGGCCCGCCGGGCGTCGGAAAGACGTCGCTCGGGCGGTCGATCGCGCGGGCGCTCGGCCGCAAGTTCCACCGAATCTCGCTCGGCGGCATGCGGGACGAGGCCGAGATCCGCGGCCACCGGCGCACCTACATCGGAGCGCTGCCGGGCCAGATCGTCCAGGGGCTCCGCCGCGCCGGCACGCGGAACCCGGTCTTCATGCTGGACGAGATCGACAAGCTCGGCATGGACTTCCGCGGCGATCCCGCCTCCGCGCTGCTGGAGGTGCTCGATCCCGAGCAGAACGCCACGTTCCGCGACCACTACCTCGACGTGCCGTTCGACCTCTCGCGGGTGCTCTTCATCACCACCGCGAACGTGGCGGACACGGTGCCGGCGCCGCTGCGCGACCGGATGGAGGTCATCCCGCTGGCGGGCTACACCGAAGAGGAGAAGATCCGGATCGCGCAGACGCACCTCGTGCCGAAGCAGGCGCGGGAGCACGGGCTCCTGCCGGACACGGCGATCGCGTTCGAGCCAGAGGCCCTGCGCCTGCTCGCCCGCGGCTACACGCGGGAGGCGGGCGTGCGCAACCTGGAGCGCGAGATCGCCTCCGTCTGCCGGAAGGTCGCGCGGCAGCATGCAGAGGGCCGCGCGGAGCCCGTCCGGGTCACGCCAGACGTCGTCACCTCGTTCCTCGGCGTTCCGAAATTCGAGTACGAGGAGTTGGAGGAGCGCACGCGGGTTCCGGGCGTGGCGGTCGGGCTGGCCTGGACGCCGGCGGGCGGCGACATCCTTTTCATCGAGGCGACGCGGATGAAGGGCAAGGGCTCACTGACGCTCACCGGCCAGCTCGGCGACGTCATGAAGGAGTCCGCGCAGGCGGCGCTCTCGTGGGTGCGCTCACACACGACGGGGCTCGAGATCGCGCCAGACTTCTGGGAGACCTCCGACCTCCACGTCCACGTCCCTGCAGGGGCGATCCCGAAGGATGGGCCGTCGGCGGGCATCACGATCACGACAGCGCTCGTCTCACTCCTCATGGGGCGCCCCGTCCGCCCCGGGCTCGCCATGACGGGCGAGGTCAGCTTGGCCGGGCGCGTGCTGCCCGTGGGTGGGATCAAGGAGAAAGTGCTTGCGGCTCACCGGGCCGGGATCCGCACCCTGATCCTGCCGAAGCGAAACGAGAAGAACCTGATCGAGGACGTGCCGACGGACGTGCGCAGGGTCATGACGATCCATCTGGTCGACTCCGTCCAGGGCGTCGTCCGCTTGGCGCTCGACGAGGCGCCCGTGGCCGAAGCTCCCTGCTTGACAGCGTCCGCGGGCACGTCGTTACGATAGATTCGTCAGAATAGATTAAGATAGAGACGTGACCCGCATCGTCGCGATCGCCCTCTTCACGGCCGCCACCGCGGCCGCCGCGCCGGCCACCGCCGAGACGTACCGGCTGAGCACGGCAGACGGCACTGTTCACTTCACCAACGCGCCGACCGATCCGCGCTATCAACGCATCGCGAGCTTCTCGTCGGGCACATCGGCGGGATGGCTCAGGCTGCCGGTCGGCGAGGTGAACGCGTACATTACGGAAATCAGGGGCGCCGCCGAGCGCTACGGTGTGCCCGAGCGGCTCGTGTCGGCGATCATCCGCGTCGAGTCCGCGTTCAACCCGCGAGCCGTCTCGCCGAAGGGCGCACGCGGCCTGATGCAGCTCATGCCGGAGACCGCGTCCGGCCTCGGCGTGCGGAACACGTTCGACCCGTACGAGAACATCGACGGGGGCGTCCGGCACCTGCGCGGCCTCATCGACCGGTTCGCGAACAACCTGCCGCTGGTGCTTGCCGCGTACAATGCGGGCGAGAGAGTCGTCACGGCGTACCAGGGGATCCCGCCGTACCCGGAGACACAGGGCTACGTGCTGAGGGTCCTGCGGATCCTCGACGCGAACGCCGACCCGCGGGGCGCCGCGCCGAGCGACGTCTACCGGACGGTCGACGCCGACGGAACCATCGTCTACACGAACATCCCGCCGCGCGGCCGCCGCTAGGTTTTAGGGCCTTCGAGGCCCCCTCCGATTCTCTAGCGGCGCCAGACGAGCTCGAGGAAGCGCTCGAGCAACCCCTCCTTCACGAATACCGCGACCGCCTCGCACGTCCCGGCCTGGTCCATACCCCAGAGCGCGGCGCGCTTCTCCTCGATCGCCATCTGCACGAAGATCTGCTGGTCGCGCGTGAAGGCGACGGGCAGCTCGTCGTAGATCTGGGCGGTGAAGGCGTTCACCGCGGGGCCGCCGACGGCGATCGCGGGGAAGAACTCACCGAGCTCCTGATTCATGAGCCAGGCGTCCGTGACGACCACGGCGGCACGCTCCTGGGAGCCGCCCGTCCGCGCGTTCACGGCCCGCTTGAGCTCGTAGGCGATGGGTCGATCCTCCTCCTCAGGGAGGATGCCATGCCCCACCACCACGAGCACCGTCGACTGGAGGTCGAAGTACCGCGCCATTTATCGGAGCAGTTTTGTGATCTCGCGAAAGGCGTCGGTGTCGGCGCGCCCGAGGAGTTGGAAGACCACGGTCTCCGTGGCCGTGACCACCGCGCCCGCCTGGCGCGCCTGAGCCAGGCCGAGCTCGAGGTTCGCGGGCGTGCGTGAGGCGACCGCGTCGGCGACGACCGACACCTGGAAGCCTTGGCGCTGCAGGTCCAGCGCCGTCAGCAGCACGCACACATGCGCCTCGATCCCGGCCAGGATCACGCGGCTCGGGTCGAGCGCGCGCAGCCGCTCGGTGAACCCCTGGGCGTCGCAGCAGGAGAAGGCGATCTTCTCGATGGGCGTGACGTCGTCGAGGAGGGCACGCAGCTCGGGCAGTGTGTGGCCGAGCCCCTTGGGGTACTGCTCGGTGACTAGCACCGGCAGACCGAGCCGACGGGCGGTGGCGCCGAGGATCTTGATGTTGCGGACCATCTCGTCGCGGCGCTCGGCGTCCATCGCATTGAAGAGGCGCTCCTGGACGTCGACGACCACGAGGACCGGCTGCGGCATGACCCCTCCCGGGGGCGAACCCTGACGGACCGACTTGCCTATCTTCTCACGCGCGCCAGGCGCGGTCGAGGCCGCGGTACTGGATCGCCTCGGCGCAGTGCTCCGGCCGGATCCCATCGCTACTCGCCAAATCCGCGATCGTGAGCGCGACCTTGAGCACGCGGTCGTGGCCACGCGCCGATAACCCGAGGCGGCTCATCGCGGCGGCCAGGAGCCGCTGGGCCTCGGGCGGAGGCTGACAGTGGCGCCGGACCTGCCGCGGGGTCATCGACGCATTGACGCGGGTCCCCGACGCGCGGAAGCGCTCGCGCTGACGCTCGCGGGCGTCGGCGACCCGCTTCCGGGGGACCGCCGAGTGTTCCCCGCCGACACCGCTCTCGAGGTCGGCGGGTCCGAGCGCCGGCAGCTCGACGTGCAGGTCGATCCGGTCGAGGAGCGGACGCGAGATCCGGCCGAGATAGCGGTGTCGCTCGGCCGGGGTGCAGAGGCAGCGCTCGAGCGAGGCGCAGCCGCGGCGGCACGGGTTGGCGGCGGCAACGAGTTGGAACCGGGCGGGGAAGTCGCTCACGCCGCTCGCCCGGGCGATCGTCACGCGCCCGTCCTCAAGTGGCTGGCGCAGCGATTCGAGGATGTGCTGCTGGAATTCCGGCAGCTCGTCGAGGAAGAGCACGCCGAGGTGGGCGAGCGTCACCTCGCCCGGGTGGGGCGGGCTACCGCCGCCGATCAGGCCCGAGACCGAGATCGTGTGGTGCGGGGCGCGGAACGGCCGGAGCGTCATGAGCTCGCCGTGCCGCGGGAGGAGCCCCACGACGCTCCAGATCGCCGACACCTCGAGAACCTCGTCGCTCGAGAGGGGCGGCAGGATCGCCGCGAGCCGACGCGCGAGCATCGTCTTGCCAGTCCCAGGCGAACCAACCAGCAACACGTTATGGCCTCCGGCCGCCGCGATTTCGAGCGCACGCTTGGCGTGCGCCTGGCCCCGGACGTCGGCGAGGTCGAGGTCGTCCGCCGCGGCTGCTCGTACGGGGCGCGCGAGCGGCACCGCCATGGCGGGACAGTCGCCGTTCAACAGGCCGACCGCGTCGGAGAGCGTCGGCGCGGCGAGCACGTGGAGGCGGTCGACGGCAAGCGCCTCGGCGGCGTTCTCCACGGGCACCACGAGCGTGTCGATCCCCTGGCGCCGGCAGGCCAGCCCGACCGCGAGCGTGCCACGGACCGGCTGGATCTGGCCGTCGAGCGCGAGCTCGCCGACGACGGCGTACGGTCCGACGACGCTATTCTTCACGACGCCCGTGGCGGTGAGGATGCCGAGGGCGATCGGCAGGTCGAACGACGCGCCCTCCTTCCGGATGTCGGCGGGCGCCAGGTTCACGGTGATCCGGTCCAAGGGGAAGGCGAAGCCGGCGTTGCGGATCGCGGTGCGCACGCGCTCGCGGCTCTCGCGCACGGCGGAGTCCGGCAGGCCCACCGTGGTGAAGGCCGGCAGGCCGCTCGTGACGTCGACCTCGACGCGGACGAGCGCAGCCTCCACTCCCACAAGCGCAGCCGAGAGCACACGGGCCAGCACGGCGTCGATCGTGGTCGCGCGCCGGAATGCCGTCAATGTCCGGAATCCACGACGTCACGGAAGCGATACGTCGCCGTCAACCCGGGGTTCGACCCTTCAGTCCTCTTCCCGTCGTGGCGCTAGAGCCCTCGGCTGACTGACACGACCAGGTCGCGCAGCCAGCGGTGAGCTGGGTACGCATCGAGCCTTCGGTGCCACAGTAACAACGTACGCACCGACGGCGACGTGAACGGCAGCTCACGGAGCTGTAGGGCGGCTCCCCGAACCAGCGCTTCTGCGACCCGCCGGCTCAGCGTGGCCACCATGTCCGACTTGGCGAGAACGGGCCCGGCCGAGAGATAGGGCAGGCGCAGGGCGATTCGCCGCTTCGTCCCCCGGGTGGCGAGCGACCGGTCGATGAATCCGGTGTCATCTCCGCTCGACGAAATGGCGACGTGCCTGAGCGCGCCAAACGCGGCCGCCGAGAGCGTTCCGCGGCCGGCAGGGTGGTCCCGTCGCATGACCGCGACGAATTGGTCCTCCAGCAGTGCGGCCCTCCCAAACCGTTCGCCGACGTTGTCGAACGTGCCGATCGCGATGTCGAGCTCGCCGTTGTCGAGAAGATCGAAGACGTCGAGGGTCCCGCTCGGCCGAAGATCGAGCTGTACGAGCGGCGCCGCCGCGGAGACGGCGGCCACGAGCGGCGCCGCCAGGACGATCGCGGCGTAGTTGTTGATGGCGATCGAGAAACGTCGGTTGGCCTGCGCCGGCACGAACGCCTCCGGCTCGAGTGCCCGCTGCATGTCCGCGAGCGCCTGGCGCAGCGGGAGCGCCAACTGCTCTGCGCGCGGCGTCGGCACCATGCCTTTGGGGGTGCGAATGAACAGCTGATCCTCCATCAGGGATCGCAAGCGGTTGAGCGCATGGCTCAGTGCCGGCTGGCTCATCCCGAGCCGTTTCCCCGCACGCGTCACGCTCCGCTCGTGCATCAAGCCGTCGAACACGACGAGCAGGTTCAGATCAAAGGCCCGCCAATTCATCTTAGACATCTCCACGTGCTGAGAATGCATTTGCTGCATTGTAGCGCGAAGCGTAGCGTCGCGGGTGTGAGCAGATGACCGATGGGTGGAGGAAGGCAATGATCAACTGGATTCACGCGGGTCCCTCGGTGACCGCGGCGTTCCTGGGATCACTGGTCGAGTGCGTGGAGGCGGTGACGATCGTTCTTGCCGTCGGCACGGTGCGCGGCTGGCGCTCGGCGCTCCTCGGCACGGCGGGCGGACTCGGGGTCCTCAGCGCGCTCGTGGTCATTCTCGGCCCGGCGCTCGGGGCCATTCCGCTCACCGTCCTTCAACTGGTCATCGGGGTTCTGCTCCTGCTGTTCGGTCTGAGCTGGCTGCGGAAGGCCGTGCTGCGGGCGGCGGGCGTCATGGCGCTGCACGATGAGGGCAGAGCGTTTGCGAGCACGACCGCGGCGCTGGGCAAGACCGCCGCCGCGGCGTCGCGCCGCTGGGACACCGTCGCAATCATCACGACCTTCAAGGCCGTGGTCCTCGAGGGCATCGAAGTCGTCTTCATCGTGCTCTCGGTGGGAGCGGCCCGTCACATGATCATCCCCGCGAGCCTGGGCGCCGCAGGGGCCGGCGTCACCGTTGCGCTGGCCGCGCTGGTGCTCCGCCGGCCGCTGGCCAGCGTCCCGGAGAACGCGCTGAAGTTTGCTGTCGGCGTTCTGCTCGGAAGCTTCGGCGCGTTCTGGATCGGCGAGGGGTTGGGGGTTCACTGGCCCGGCGCAGACCTCTCGATCCTTGGCCTTGCGGGCGGATTCCTCATCCTGTCCCTGCTGACGGTCGTGGCCCTGCGTCCGGAGAACATTCAGCGAGGTGCGGCATGAGCGCGCTGGCGACCGTCGATGCCAGCGACGAACTGCGAGTGGCGCTGGAACGCCCGCTGAGTGGTGGCGTCTATGTCCTGTATCGGCCGAGTGAGGTCCGGTGATGCACAGATGGGCTTTGGTGTCCGGCACCCTCCTTTTACGTCTCACGGCGGCCGGCGCCGCCCGCGGGGTCATGATCGAGGACTGGATGACGGATGCGGCGGGCCGGCGAGGACGGCCACCCCGCCGCTCAGCGAGCCTAGCCGCCGCTCGCTGACGAGCCTGCCCTGCGCGGGCGGAACCTCAGCCCTTCCTCGCGCCGCTGAGCTCGAGGTCGTGTCGGGCACGCGCCTGCTTGGCCAGCACCTGTTGGACGATCGGGTGATCCGATCCAAGCCGCGGCGCCAGGATCGCCAGGACACTTCCGTAGAAGTGCTCGGCCTCGGCGTACCGCCCCTGGCCGGCGTAGGCTTCGGCCACGTGATCGAAGGTCATCGCCACGTGGAAGTCGTCGGCGCCGAGCACCCGCTCGAACACACCCGCGAGGCGCAGATAGAGCGGGGCGGCGTCATCCCACCGGTCCCACCTCCGGTAGAGCGCGGCCAGATTGGCCAGCGGACCGGCTACTCGGGGGTCCTCCGACCCGTACGCCGTCTCGACGACGGCGAGCGCACGCCGATAGAGGGTCTCGGCCCCCGCGAAGTCCCGCCGCTCGGAGCGCACGTCGGCGAGCGCCGTCATGCTGTCGGCCAGCCGCGGATCCGTTGGGCCGAGCGCGGCCTCGACAATCGCCAGCGCGCCGCGAAACGCGGCCTCCGCGTCGGCGAGGGCGTGCTGCTCGATGTACCGCTCGCCGAGCCCGGTCAGGCGGTTGGCCGCGTCGAGGTCGCCAGCGAAGATCGCTCGATTCACCGGAGACACTCCCGACGACCCACCGATTCCGGCGGCCGGCGTTGAGGGCAGGGCAGCGACCGGACTCACGCCGAGTCCGAGCACCATTCACAGCGCGAGGATAAACTCTCTACCGGGCTTCGGATGTATTCGATTCATCGTGGCGTTCCCTCCTGTCCCTTATGAGGTCGATCGGAGTCTTCGCGATTCTCGAACGCGCGGCCGTGGCCAGGCGATCGGGCCGAACCAGGCGCCGCCGGCGACAGCTCCGGCGTTCAACAGCCCGTACGCGGCAAGCGCGGCACTGAGCGCGACGAAGACATACGAGACGTCGCCGCTCCATCGCAGGGCCAGCCAGCCACCGCCGGCCGCGATGAGAAGCCGCGTCATGTTCGCGAGCAGTGGCCAGAGGAGCCGCCCGGCGCCCTGCGATGCGAAGGTCAACGCGAGGCCGAGTCCGAAGAGACCATAGAACGGTCCGACCGCGCGCAGATAGCGTGAGCCGGCGTCGAGCATCGCCGGGTCCGTGTCGAACAGGGAAAGCCACGCGTGCGGGACGGCGGCGGCACAGAGCCCGATGATCTCCGTGAGGCCCGCGGCGATCCCGGCGCCGATCCAGGCCGCGCGCAGCGCGCGGTCACGCCGGCCCGCCCCGATGTTGGTTCCCACCATGGCGACGAGCGGGCCACCGAGCCCGAACACGAGAGGGACCAGAAGGTACTCGAGGCGCGAGCCGGTGCCGTAGCCCGCGATCGCCGCGGGCCCGAAGCGGCCGACGAATCCGGTCGCGATCGCGATCGTGAGATTCGTCTGGACGGTGATCAGGGCAGCCACTGCGCCCACTCGCAGAATGTCGCGGAAGAGCGGCCACCGGAAGCGGACGTCAGCGAAGGAGAGACGGACGACGCTGCGCCCGGTGCGAAGATACGCGACCAGCGCGACGCTTCCGGCGACATAGAAGGCGATCACCGCGACGGCGCCACCGGCGACGCCGAGACGCGGGAACAATCCCCAGCCGAAGATGAGGCACGGGGACAGGGGGATCAGCGCCGCCGCGCCGACAGATGTGACCACGGCCGGAACCGCCATGTTGCCGGTGCCGCGGATCACGCTCGCGAGCGAGTTGAAGACCCAGATCAGGATCGCCGCCGAGAAGACCACAGTGGAATAGGTCAGCGCCGCGGTGAGGGACGCGCCGCTCCCGCCCATCGCACTGTAGAGCCATCGGCCGCTCCCCAGCACGGCGAGCATGAACAGGAGCCCGAAACCGACGGCGATGGCGAGCGCATGGGCGGCCAGCGCATTGGCGTCGCGGCGGCGTCCGGCGCCGAGCGCGCGGGCGATCGCGGACGAGATCCCACCGCCCATGGCCCCCGCTGACATCATCTGCATCAGCATGAGTACGGGGAAGACCAGCGCGACGCCGGCCAGTGCATCGGTGCCGAGCTTGCCGACGAAATATGTCTCGATGAGTCCCACGGACGCCTGCACGAACATGACCAGCACGTTGGGCGTCGCGAGCCGCAGGAGCGTGCTCACGATCGGCCCCTCGAGCAGGACGCGGGTTCTCGGGTCGAACCGCGGCGCCCTCGCCGCCGGCACGGCGTCTTCGTGTCGAGATCCAACGTCGGCCCGCACGTCGCTGCCGTTCGGGGATATCACGGCGTCGGTACTCCGCACCTGGGCGTCCATGGATTGCTTTTTCTTTTCCAGGCTAGCGCCTGCCGCTTTCTCAGACCTGCATTGCCGAGTGCGGAGGGGTGTGCGGCTTCGCCGATGCGGATAGCTGATGAACCGACAGGCACGCGGCGATCGTCCGGTGGACCGGTGTGGGGACGCCGAGCTTCAGGCCTCGCCGAACGACAGCTCCGCTCAGTGCGTCGACCTCGAGCCGACGGGCGTCCGCGAGGTCTCGGGCCATCGACGATCGCCATTGGGGGGGCAACGCTGCGGCCTGCTGGATGACGCGATCCACGGCGTCTGCCGGAAGCGGAACCCCTTCTCCCAGCGCGACGGCCGCGATCTCCTCGCATGCGGTGGTGAGGAGCAGGCGGCTCTCGGCGCTCGCGAGGAGCGGACCAATGCCCGAGCGCGCGAGCGCCGTCACGCCACCGACGCCGGCGATGAACAGGAACTTCTCCCACAGCACGCGATTGATGTCAGTCGAGACCTCGTGAGGAATGCGGCTCTGCTCGAATACGCTGGCGATCCGCTGAACGCGTTCGGTCATCGCGCCGCTCAGCTCGCCGAAGACGATCCTGCCTTCGCCTCCGGTACGAACGACCACACCGGGACTGGCGAGCTGGAGCGCGATGTAGACGGCGCCGGAGAGCACCGCGCCAGAGCCTACGACGGAGGCGATCGCTTCGACGTTGTCGATACCATTCTGGAGGGTGACCACGGCCGTGTCCCGGGCCATCAGCGGCGCCAGCGCCTGAGCGGCAGGCTCCGTTCGTACGACTTCACGCAAAAGAGGACGAGATCGACGGGAGCGAGGCTCCTGGTGTCGGCGACCGCCGTGACGGGGATCGTGGACTCTCCCTCCCGAGTGCGCACCGTAAGGCCGCGTTGTTGCAGCGTCTCCAGGTGAGGCCCCCGCGCGATGAACGCGACGTCGTGTCCGCCTTTCGCGAGGAGCGCCCCGTAATATCCGCCGATCCCACCCGATCCGAGCACGGCGAGTCGCATGCTAGGAGCTTCCGTGTCTCGTGGCCTCGAGGGCGGAGTGCGCACGGCGACCGAAGACGACGCTGGTGACGCCGCTGGCCACCGCCCGCCGCGTGATCGCCGTGTACCGGGCGAGCAAGCGCAGCGCGCGGCGATTTTCCGTGAGCACGTCGGCGCTGAACTGATGGACGCCGCGCTGCTCTCCCGCACGAAGGATTTCCTCGAGGAGGAGCGAGCCGAGGCCGAGTCCCTGCCAGCCGTCCGCCACGACGAGGCCGATGTCGGCAGTGGTCCCTTCATTCGAAGGGCCGTACCGCGCCACGCCGATCAGCTCGGGCTCCTGCCCGTCGTCGACTTCGGCGACGACCGCCATTCGCCGGCGATCGTCGATGTTGGCGAGGGCGTGCGCTTCCTCCGGAAGGAGCCGCCGGAAGGAGAAGAATCGCTCGTAGACCGTGCGTGGGCTCAGCCGACGGCACAGCGCCATCAGGCGAGGCTCGTCGTCGGGACGGATCGCGCGGACGCGCACGGAGGCGCCGTTGCGCAGTGTCACGCCTCGTTCAGGGTCGGCCAGGTCTCGTTGGATCTCGACGGCCATGCCGATGACGTCTCAGGCTCGCGCGTTTACGATGCCCTGCAGCACGGCCCTGGGCGCCGCACCGAGGACCCGGTCGACGATCGCGCCCTCCTTGAAGAACAGGATCGTCGGGATCGAACGGATCCCATACCGAGCCGCCAACCCTGGATTCTCGTCGACATTGACCTTCATCAGCGTCACCCGACCTTCCGAGGCCGCGGCCAGCTCCTCGAGGACGGGCGCGATCGCCCGACATGGACCGCACCACTCTGCCCAGAAGTCGACCATCACGAGACCCTCGTTCGCGAGCAGCGCCTCGTCGAAGTTCTGCTCGGTCAGGTAGACAGCCTCGGGTACTCCGTGCTTAAAGGTTCGAGGCATCATGGACTCCTCCTGCTCTTAGGACGCTGGACGGTGCGCTGGCCTAGCGCCCCGCTTCACGGCCAACGCTGTCCTCGTCGCCGTATTGCCGCGCACTGCCGCTACCGGTAATAGCCCTTGTAATAGCCGTGCCTAGCCAGACACGCCGCAAAAGCCTGCCGCGACGCCGCGCTTGGCGTGCCCGCTGGCGCTCCGCTCATCGCCGGCTGCTCGGCGGATATCCTTCCGTTGATCATCGGGGTGGTCGTTCCGTCACCTGGCGGAGCACCCGTGCTCGGCGTGGCGGCCGCCGCCTCCTTGTTGCAGGCCTCGATGTCGCTCTGTCTCGGCGCATCAGCGCTTGCCCGCGAGCTGAGCAGGAACGCTCCCGTAAACACCAGGGCCATCAGAACGCTTCCACGAGTCATAGGTCCCTCCCTTAGCCCTTCTTCGCGCCGTTGAGCTCGAGGTTGAGTCGGGCACGGGCCTGCTTCGCCAGCACCTGTTGGACGAGCGAATGATCCGAGCCAAGCCGCGGCGCCAGGATCGCCACGACCCTTCCGTAGAAGTGCTCGGCCTCGGCGTACCGCCCCTGAGCGGCGTAGGCCTCGGCCACGTGATCGAGGGTCATTGCCACGTGGAAGTCGTCGGCGCCGAGCACCCGCTCGAACACACCCGCGAGGCGCAGATAGAGGGTGGCGGCGTCATCCCACCGTTCCCACGTCCCGTAGAGCCTGGCCAGGTTGGCGAGCGGACCGGCTATTCGGGGGTCCTCAGACCCGTACGCCGTCCGCGTCGGCAAGCGCGTGCTGGTCGATGTAGTGCTCGCCGAGTCCGGTCAGGCGCTCGGCCGCGTCGAGGTCGTCAGGGAAGATCGCTCGATTCACCGGGGACACGCCCGACGACCCGCCGAAGCCGGCAGGCGGCGGTGAGGGCAGGGCCGCGGCCGGACTCGCGCCGAGGCCGAGCACCATCACGAGCGCGAGCGCCCCGAGCGCGACCCACGCGCTGCGCCCGCGCGGGCCACGGCGCTCACGCCTATCAAACGTAGTTGCCGATCGAACCATGGACTCTCTCCTGGGCGTTGGATGTCTTCGAATCATTGTCTGGGCTCCTTCCTGTCCCTTACGACGTCGATCGGAGTCCTCGGGATTCTCTGGTCCAATGTGGACGCATGAATGCTCATGTATCTACATATAGTCTCTTGCCTGGCGAGGCGATGGCCGGCATGACGCCATGGCTCGAGGAGGCACCAAGCTGACGACCGGACAGGACCTGGACGCTGTTGCCCTGTGTTGGCAACACGCTCCGCTGGGCTACTTTCGTAGCACTGTGAATCGACTGCTGTGATCGTGAGTAGCGGACGGAGCGACCTGTTCGCGACGCGCGGATGCGTCACGCACAAAGCCTTGGTATCTCCGCAGCTCGTGGTAAGGAGAGAACTCCGTGACTACCCCAGCAACACCACTCGGCCGAAGGGACGGTCTTCGATCAGATGGCGGAGAGCTTCGGCGGCCTCGTCCAGCTTGTACGCTCGTTCGACGACCGGCTTCACTCTTCCCGAGGTCAGTAGTGGCAGGATGATGGCCCAGGCGGCCGCTTTGATCGCATGCGATTGCGCGAACAGCGAGAAGCCACTCATGCTCGCGTGCTTCCAGATCAAGTCCGTGACGTCGATCGTCGTCTCGCGCCCTGCCGAGTATCCCAGCGAGGTCAGAACGCCGCCGAGGGCAAGCGTGGCGAGCGCGTGACCCGTCAGGGCACCGCCCACGCTGTCGATGACGACATCCACCCCGCGGCGTCCCGTGAGGCGAGCGACGCCATCAGTGAGACTCTCCGCAGAGAGATCGATGACATCGTCGAAGCCCAGGGCTCGTGCCTGCTCGGCTTTGGCCGGCTTGGTCGTCGTCGAAATCGCTTTCGTCGCGCCCTGCGCGCGGGCCAACTGGGTGACGGCGTTACCGACCGCGCCACCGATCGCCGGCGCCAGCACGGTCTTGCCTGGCTCGAAGCCCGCTTGCGTGAGCGTAATCTGCGCCGTCAGATAGGCGACCGGCATGCCGCCGGCGGTTGCATCATCGAGGCTGTCCGGGATGATGCAGAGATCTTCGTCGCGCACCGCGATCCACTCGCTGTAGGTGCCGTCTTCGGCCACGCCGTACGGGCCGGTGAACATGACCCGGGTGCCTTCGGAAAACACCGAGTGGCCAGGATCTTCCACAACGCCTGCGCCCTCATTCCCCAGTATCAAAGGCGCCCTCGCTGGTGGGTACCCGCCCGACAGGAGAGTGTGGTCCAGCGGGGTGACGCCGGCTGCTGTGATCCGGACAAGCACCCTCCCATCAGCCCGACGAGGTCTTGGCACCTCGACCAGCTTCAGCTCGCCGGACCGCAGACGTCTCACCCGGTGTCGTGGCAACGATCGGTCAGCGTACGCCGGCTCGAGATGTTCGGTCGGAGACATGGGCACGTTGAGCCAGACCGCGGCCGAAGGAAATGTTCTCGCCCGGCGTCTCGTAAAGCGTGATGAGGAGATCGTCTGGCGAGATTCCGGCCGCTGAGACCACGCCGTCGTTCAGGGCCTTCAACAGTCCCAGTCTTTTCTCCTTGGGGCGGCCGGAGATGAACGTGACCTCCAACAGGATCAGGTCATCCGAATAGGTCAGCCCCAGGAATGACGGCGTGTGAAGGAATCGGCTCCGCGGCAGGACGTGAATGATCTGGAAGAAGTCTTCCGGGGGAATCCCCAAGGCTCTGATGAGCCCGTTCTGGACGGCACTCGAAACCCGGCCGAGCCGAGCCTCGTCGTACTGGCCTTCGAGGACGTGGATCTTGGCGACGGGCATTTCGATCTCCTCGCACTTCAGACGTCCGCCGATGCCGGTCGGTTTCATGAAACGACACCCTGTAATATGTGCATGCATGTAATACGCCAGCCCTCGCCGGCGTCGGACGCCATTCTGTGGCGGAGCGGTCTGCGGAGTATGCGAACCATTGTGGAGGCGCGAGCGATCGTCGACGTCTGCGTCGAGCTGCTCGGTGTGCCTCGCCGGACGGTCTTGGTCGAGTTCACACCGCATGCCGGGGACGAGATGCTCCGCGACGGAAACTGGGTTGCAGACTGGACCGCTGCCGAGGCCGTTGCAGGTGAGGCGCACGGGTAACCGCTGTGCTGACGCGTTTGAATCCAGCCTGCTCCGATCGACGTCCCAAGCGGCAGAAGGGACCTGACGGGTTCCATGGTGTTCCGATCGACGATCAACGTGAAAGGAGCGACAGATGCCTTCGATACTGCCATCGGCGAGTACGTTCGACGGCCGCGTGGGTCATCGGGGGCGCCGGCGCAGCGCCTGGGTCGCGCTCGGGCCCCTCGCGCTCGGAATGGTGCTGGCGCTGGGCGCGAGTCCGGTCGCGGCGCTCCCCCCAACACCGGCGACCGGTCTCGGGGGACCGTCGCCAGTGTCTCCGGTGAATGGAGGGATCCCCGTGAGCGACCTCGACGCGGCCGAGCGCCTGACCGCGCTTGGCGAGCGCTACCTCGAGCAGCACGCGCTCGCCGACGCAGAGGCGGCGTTTCGCGGTGCGCTGGCGATTGTGGAGGCGGCGCTCGGCCCGACGGATCCGCAGCTGGCCGACAGCATGACGGCGCTCGGCGACGTGCGCTCCGAGCGGCGGGACTTCGCGGGAGCCGAGATCCTCTATCGGCGTGCGCTCGCCGTCGTCGAGACGGCGTACGGCGCGGAGGACCCCCGAATAACCGGTCCGCTGGCCAGCTTGGCCGGGCTCTACCGGAAATGGGAGCGGTGGGACGACGCCGCCGCGCTCTATCTGCGCCTCGCGGGTGTGTTCGAGCGGATCCTCGGCGCCAACAACTTCCACGTGGCGATGACCCTCGAGCATGTGGCCGACGCCCACGCCGCGCAGGGACGGTACGCCGAGGCCGAGGAGTTCTACGGAAAGGTCCTTGCGATCCTGGCGCCGTGGCTTGGATCGGATCACGCGCTCGTCCAAGAGGTGCTCGCAGAGCGCGCCCATGCCCGGCGGCAACTCGAGCTCACCCGCGGGGAGAAGGGCTGAACCGTTAGCGGACGCGGGCGCCGCTAACCCCTTTCGTTTCTTCTCCGCCTTTTCCCAGTTTTTTGAGAAGCCGCAGCAACATCCGCCGCTCCTCTTTCGAGAGGACGCCGGCGGCCTCTTCCATCGCGGCCGCGTGATCCCGAAAGGTCCTGGTGGACGTGGACAAAGGACTCGCCGAGCTCGAGACACAGGCCCAGACGATGATTGATGACTTGCTGTGGTGGACGATGGCACTGAAGACAGCCCGCAACGCTCAACAACCGAGCTGAGAAAGGCAAACTCATGAGTCCTCTTGCCCGCATCGCCAGACGGACCCGCGGACAGAGTCACGGCCCGATCACGCGCCTCATGTCGCCGTCCGACTTCGGCCGTCTTTTGAAACCCTTCGTATTCCTCGACCTCTTCGACACTCAGGCGAAACCGTTCACGGGTCTCGGGCTCCATCCGCATTCCGGCATCGCAACGCTTACCTATGTTGCGGAGGGCAGCGTCAGGTATGAGGATACGAACGGGGCGACGGGCGTGTTGCCTGCCGGCGGTCTCGAATGGATGCGGGCCGGCGGCGGCGTCTGGCATGGCGGCGGTGCCGGCTAATCGGGACGGACGCGCGGCTTCCAGCTCTGGATCGCCTTGCCGCCCGAGCTCGAGGTGGGACCATCGGAGAGCGTCTATCTGGGACCGGAGCGTATTCCCAACGATGGGCCGGCGCGTGTCCTCCTCGGCCGCTACGGAACCGCGACAAGTGCGATCCAAGCCCCGTCACCGATGAACTACCTCGCCGTGCGTTTGAAGGCTGGAGAACGCTGGAGCTACCAGCCGCCCACCGGGCACACGGTGCTCTGGATCGCCGTCGGGATGGGCTCCGTTCTCGTTCCGGACGAGCTGCAGCAGGACGAGCTGGTGGCCTTCCGTCCGTCGAGCGCCGCGATCGAATTCGAGGCCCAATTCGAGGCGGAGTTCGTACTAGGCTCGGCTGTCCCGCATGATCGCGACCTGATCTTGGGCTCCCATTCCGTGCATACAAGCACCGAGGCGCTGCGTGAAGCCGAGGCGAGGATCTCGGCGATTCAGACGCGCCTGATCCAGCAGGGCAGGCTTTGAAAAGGTGAGGTGACGACGATGAACGTAGCGCTGTGGATCGTTCAGGGGCTGCTCGCGGCCCTCTTGGCGCTGCCGGGCTGGTTCTTGAGGTTCCTCGGCGTGGCCGAGGTGCTCGGGGCGTTCGGCCTGGTCCTCCCCGGGCTTCTGCGCATCCGCCCGGGCCTGACCCCGCTGGCCGCGGCGGGGCTGGTGATCATCATGATCGGAGCGGTGGTGGTCACGTTGGTGGGAGGTATGCTCGCGGTGGCGCTGATGGACCTGGTCGTGGCGCTCCTCGCTGCGTTCGTCGCCTACGGCCGCTGGCGGCTGGCGCCGTATCGCGACTCGTCCCGCTCATCGGCGCTCCGGCCAGCCCGCTGAGCACGAAGCAGCCTTCTCGGAAGAAACTCGGCGAGTGCTCGCGGATGACACCGCGTCGTTCGACAAGGTTATCATTTTCCAGCATGGCAGCGCGCTACGACGTCATCGTCATCGGGGCCGGCATCTCCGGCATGTACCAGCTCCACCGGCTGCGCGGGCTGGCCGTGAGCGTGCGGGTGTTCGAGGCCGGCGACGGCGTCGGGGGCACCTGGTACTGGAACCGCTACCCCGGGGCCCGGTTCGACTCCGAGTCGTGGACCTACGGCTATTCCTTTTCGGACGAGATCCTGCGTGACTGGGAATGGAGCGAGCATTTCGCCGCCCAGCCGGAGACGCTACGCTACTGCAACTTCGTCGCCGACAAGTTCGATCTGCGCCGTGACATCGAGTTCGGCTGCCGCATCAAGGCCGCGGTCTACGACGAGGCCGCCGGCGAGTGGGAGATCGAGAGCGAGGACGGCCGGCGAGCGCGGGCCCGGTTCCTGATCACCGCCATCGGGCCCCTGTCGGCGCCCACCATGCCCACGATCCCTGGCGTCGAGAGCTTCCGCGGAGAGGCGTACCACACGGGCCGGTGGCCGCACGAGCCCGTGAGCTTCGTGGGCAAGCGCGTCGCGGTGATCGGCACCGGCGCGACCGCGGTGCAGGCGATCACCGAGATCGCCAAGACGGTCGGCCACCTCACGGTGTTCCAGCGCACCCCGAACTGGTGCGCGCCGCTTCACAACAGCACGATCGACGCGGCCACCCAGGCCCGCATCAAGGCCACCTATCCGGAGATTTTTGCGCGCTGCCGCGAGTCGTTCGGCTGCTTCATTCACGACGCCGACCCGCGCAAGGCCCTCGAGGTGAGCCCCGAGGAGCGCGAGGCCTTCTTCGCGAAGCTCTATCGCGAGCCCGGCTTTGGCATCTGGATGGGTAACTTCCGCGACGTGCTGATCAACGAGGAGGCCAACGCCACCATCACCGAGTTCATGCGCCGGAAGATCCGGGAGCGCGTGAAGGATCCGGTCGTCGCGGAGAAGCTGATCCCGACCAATCACGGCTTCGGCACTCGCCGGGTGCCGCTCGAGAGTGGCTACTACGAGGTCTACAACCAGCCGAACGTGCGCCTCGTCGACCTCCGGGAGACGCCGATCGAGCGCATCACGCCCGCCGGCGTGAAGACCACCGATGCGGAGTACGAGGCGGACATGCTCATCTACGCCACCGGCTTCGACGCCATCACCGGGGCGTTCGACCGCATCGACATCCGCGGAGGGGGCGGTCGGCGGCTGCGCGAAAAATGGGCGGAAGGCCCGCGCACGTACCTGGGCCTCCAGATCGAAGGCTTCCCGAATCTGTTCACGCTCGTCGGGCCGCACAACGCGGCCACCTTCTGCAACATCCCGCGCTGCATCGAGCAGAACGTGGACTGGGTGACCGCGCTCATCGCATACATGCGCGACCGGGGTCACACGCGCGTGGAGCCGACGCCCGAGGCGGAGCGCGACTGGCTCGAGCACGTGCACGACACCGGCCGACGGATGCTCTTCACCCAGGTCGACTCGTGGATGATGGGCATCAACTCCAACGTCGTGGGCAAGGACAAGCGCACGTTCATCGTCTATGCGGGCGGCGCGCCAAAGTACCGCGAGAAGTGTGATGCGGTCGCGGCCGGAGGTTACGTCGGCTTTACGTTTCGGTAGGGGCGGACGCCATCGGGCGTTGTACACTGCCGCCGCCATGACAAACGTCCTCGACGGCATTCGGGTGCTCGACTTCGGACGGTACATCGCCGGCCCCTACTGCGCGGCGCTCCTGGCCGACCTCGGCGCGGACGTGATCCGCATCGAACGAATCGGCGGCGGCGAAGACCGGTGGGTGGCGCCGATCAACGATGACGGGATCGGCGCGCTGTACGTGACCATGAACCGCAACAAGCGCGGCATGACGCTCGATCCGTCCTCACCCGACGGACGCGAGATCGTCAAGAAGCTGGTCGCGACGGCGGACGTGGTCGTCGCGAACCTCCCGCCGGAAGTCTTGCGCTCGCTCTCGCTCGATCTCGAGAGCCTCAGGCGGGTGAAGCCGGACATCATCCTCACGACCGTGACGGCGTTCGGCGCCGGCGGACCGTGGAGCCACAAGCACGGCTTCGACGGCATCGGCCAGGTCATGAGCGGCGCCGCCTACATGACCGGCACTCTCGAGCAACCGTACCGCGCGGCCGTGGCCTGGGTCGACTGCGGGACCGCCTCGCTCGCCGCGTTCGGCACGCTGGCGGCGCTGATGGAGCGTGGCAAGAGCGGCCGAGGGCAAAAGGTGGAAGGGGCGCTGCTGCGCACGGCGCTCGCGTTCAACAACGCAGCACTCGTCGAGCAGCAGGCGATCCAGGTCAATCGCATCCCCACCGAGAACCGCGGGCAGACGTCGGCGCCATCGGATCTGTTTCGCACGAAGGACGGCTGGATCATCGCGTACGCCATCGGGAATCCGATGTTCGCGCGCTGGGCGAAGATGATGGGCGAGGACAGCTGGCTCTCGGATCCGCGCTTCAAGGATGACGAGGCGCGCGGCAACCACGCCGAGGACATCAGCAAGCGCGTGAGCGAGTGGATGATGCAGCGGACGACCGAGCAGGCGCTGAAAGAGCTGGAGGGCGCGAAGATTCCCGCCGGACCGCTCTACACGCCACAGCAGGCGCTCGACGACGCGCACATCCGCCAGGCCGGGCTGCTCGCGGACACGGACTACCCGGGCGTCGCGCGTCGCGTACCGCTCGCGCCGACGCCCGTC
>QHTD01000083.1 GCA_003220675.1 Candidatus Rokuibacteriota bacterium
TCGACGGGCTGCCCACAGGCATGACTGAGGACGAGGTTGTCCAGGTATCGCCGCGCAAGGTGCTCGGCGTACGCGGCGTGGTTACCATGGAACGACACCGCGACGTCCAGCTCCTGGGCCGTGGCCCACAGGGGGTCGTAGTACCGGTCATAGATGGGACGGCCGTTGATGAGGTGCGACGGCAGCACCAGCGTGATGGCGCCGAGATCACGCACGGCGAAGCGAGCCTCCGCCACAGCCAAGTCGATGTCCTGAAGCGGCACCAGGCCGGACGGCTTGAGTCGCTCAGGGCTCTCCGCGCAGAAGTCGGTGATCCAGCGATTCCACGCGCGGCTCATCGCCGCCGCCAGGGCCGGTTCGAGGCCATCGATGTTGATCGCGTGGGTCGCCCACGTCCGGAACAGAATGCCGACATCGATGCCCTCGACGTCCATGGCCTCCAGAACGTCCTTCGTTGGCGTGCCGCGACGCACACGCTCCCAGCCGGGGCTCCGCAGGCGCAGCGACCAGGCGCGCTGTCGCTCCGGCCGGTCGACATACGGCGGGAGGACCTTGCCATCCACCTGCGCGCGCATCTGCCCCTGGGTGTCCGGCACCGTTGTGATCCGGCCACGGAACTTTGGATCGAGGTAGTCGTCCCACAGGTTCCGTGGCTCGACCACGTGGAGATCGCTGTCCATGACGCGCATCCCTTGCTTGGCCATCTGCGCCTCCAATCCCGACTTCGGCACTGCAGCATAGCTCGCGGACAGCGCGGACGAAAGACCACACTTGGCGCCGTAATACTCCACGGGTGAGATCCGACCGCGGTGCGTCCCCCGTAGATAACCGGAAAGGCGCTCCGGGAAAACCGGGGCGGGCAACAGATATCAGAGACCGGGCTGGACCCGGGTAGGGGGAACCATGCGGGAGATCAGGCCAAGCCGCTATCTTCGACTCGCCACAGCTGTCCTCCTCGCGCTGCTCGTCGTCCCATCGGCGGGCGTGCGTGGGGCTAGCCACCGGGAGGCTCCGCTGATCGCCCTGGACCCGGCGGCGGACAACACCGACGTCTACGCCTTCCGGAGCTGGGTGGACCCGAGCAAGGTCGTGTTCATCCTGAACGTGATCCCGGGCCAGCACCCCGGCGACGGCCCGAACTACTTCAACTTCGACGACGACGTCCTCTATCGCATCCACATCGACAACAACATGGACGGCGTCGCCGAGGACATCGTGTACGAGATTCGGTTCACGACAGAGACCAGGCCCGCGCTCGGGTCGCTGAACTTTCCCCTCCCCTACGTTGGGAATCCTCACATCCCGGTCGCTCAGCTTCAGGGAATCACCGCACTCGACGGCCCGGGATCGGAGGGGCTGACCCGGCGCCAGACATACGCGGTGACCGAAGTTCGCGGCACGAACCGAATCCCACTCTTCCAGACTCAGAAGCTCGTGGCCGTTCCGTCCAACGTAGGCCCGGCCACGATGCCGAATTACGAGGCCCTGGCCGCGCAGGGGATCTACTCTGACGCGAGCGGGATCCGGGTCTTCGCCGGCCAGCGCACGGAGACCTTCTACATCGATCTCGGCGCGGTCTTTGACACGGCCAACCTGCGCCGCTTCCCGCCCGTGCTCACTCAGAGGGAGGATGCCCGCAATGCCCGCAATCCGTTCGGGGTGAATCGGTTCAGCGGCTTCAACGTCCACACGATCGCCATCGAGGTGCCGATCACGCGAGTCACGCTGGACGCCGCGCACCCCGTCATCGGCATGTACGCGAGTACGAGTCGGATGGACGCCACGGGTACCCTCAAGCAGGTCTCGCGGATGGCGAACCCGCTGGTCAACGAGCTCATCATCGACACCCCGTCCAAGGACCGCTGGAACGCGTCGGAACCCGAGGACGAGGCGCAGTTCCAGGACTTCTATAAGAACCCCTCGCTCGCGCTCGCGTTGTCGCTCATCTTCGATATCCCTGTCCCGGCAACGCCGCGGACCGACCTCATGAGCGCGCTGCTGAAGTACCCGGGGCAGCCACTGGCCGGGACCGATTGCGGGTCCCCCTGCGCGGAGCTCCTCCGACTCGACCTCAGCGTTGCCCCGACGGCTCCCGAAGACCAGAAGCGGCTCGGCCCCCTCGCCCACGATAAGAAGGGGAAGCCCACGCCCGACCCCGCTGGCTGGCCGAATGGCCGGCGGCCCAACGACGACGTCACTGACATTGCCCTCCGAGTCGTCGCCGGTGTGCTCAGCGGCCAGACATGTTGCACGGGTTCCCCACACAACCGACTCGGCGACGGCGTCAACTTCCTCGACAACGCCCCCGGAACGGGCGTGACCAGCAACGGCATCGCGAAAAAGTTTCCGTTCCTTCCGACGCCACACGACGGCCGGACCCCCCTGCGCGTCGATCGCGATGAGCGGGAGGACGAGCGGGACGACTAGCCTGGGTAGCGCGACTTTGTGAGGAGGGCGATGCAAATGCGAGCTCATCGATACGTGGGCATGACAATCGTCTCGGCTTTCGTCCTAGCCGGACTCTGGCCGGGATCGCTCCTGGCGCAGAGCACGAGCGCCGACCAGAGCATCGGCTTCGCCCAGCGCCAGGTGACGCGCAAGCCCTACGATGCCACCGTGTATCACCGCCTGGGCGACGCCTATATCCAGAAGGCCCGCGAAAGCGGAGACGTGACCTACTTCGACCTCGCGGAACGGGCCCTGCGGAAGGCGCTGGAGCTCGCTCCCCGGTACGGCGACGCCGCGCGCCACTTGGCCTTCGTCCTCTACTCGCGCCACGACTTCGACGGCGCAGCCCGGGAGGCCCAACGGGCCGTCGACCTCAACCCCACCGACGCCCACGCCCTGGGCGTTCTCGGCGACGCCTATCTCGAGGTCGGAAAGTACGAGGCGGCCCGCGAGACGTACGGGACGATGACGCGGCTCCGGGCCGATCTCTACTCCTTCAGCCGGCGCTCGGGGCTCAGGAGCCTCACGGGCGACCCCGAGGGCGCGCTCGAGGATCTCCGGCTGGCGATCGCGGACGGCCGGGCGGGCAGGCGGCCCAGGGAGAGCGTGGCCTGGGCCCAGTGGCAGCTCGGGAGCGATTACTTCGCGCTCGGGAGGCTCCCCGAGGCGGAGGCGCAGTACCAGGGGGCGCTCGGGACGTACCCGAACTATTACCGGGCGCTGGCCGGGCTGGCCCAGGTCCGCGCCGCCCAGCGCCGGTACGAGCAGGCGATCGAGCTCTACAAGCGCGCGCTCGGCGTCATCCCGCTGCCCGATTACGCCGCCGCGCTCGGCGACGTGTACGCGCGGATCGGGCGCTCCGACGAGGCGCGGAGACAGTACGACCTTGTCGAGTACATCGGCCGCCTGAACGCGATCAACAAGGTCATCTACAACCGCGAGCTCGCCTACTTCTACGCCGACCACGATATGAAGCTAGAGCAGGCGCTCGACCTGGCCAAGAAGGAGCTCGAGGTCCGGAAGGACGTGTACGCCTACGACGTCCTGGCCTGGGCCCTGCTGAAGAACGGTTCCCCCCGGGAGGCCCTCGCCGCCATCACGGAGGCCCTGAAGCTCGGAACGCGGGACGCGCGGCTGTTCTTCCACGCCGGGATGATCCATCACGAGCTCGGCGACGCCGAGCAGACCCGGCATTACCTCGGGCTCGCGCTGGTCACGAATCCGCACTTCCACCCCTTCCACTCTGAGACGGCGAGACGCGTGCTCAGAGAGGCGGGGGCCGAAGAGACGGCGCGTGTGGTCGTGGGCGGTGAGCGCTGAGGGCGCGCGGCGGCGGCGATGGTTGATCGGCCTGGCGCTCGCGGGCTTCATGGTCCTTCCGCGCGCCGGCCTGGCGCATCCGCTCGGCAACTTCAGCGTCAACCGCTACGCGGGACTCCGCCTGGGCGCGGACGGCGTCGAGCTCCGCTACATCGTCGACATGGCGGAGATCCCCACCTTCCAGGAGATCCAGGAGACCGGGATCGCCCCCGAGCCTGATCACCCGAGCGTCGGCCCCTGGGCCTCCCGCAAAGCGGAGGCGCTCCGTGAAGGGCTCACGCTCGAGG
>QHTD01000084.1 GCA_003220675.1 Candidatus Rokuibacteriota bacterium
CGCTCCTGGCCAAGCTGATCGTCTGGGGCGCCGATCGCGCTGCGGCGATCGACCGAATGACGCGCGCGCTCGCCGAGTACAGGGTGGTGGGCGTCCACACGACGATCCCGATGCTCGCCCACGTCATGGCGCACGAGGACTTCCGCGCGGGGCGCCTGTCCACCCTTTTCCTCGAGCGCATCATGCCCGGCCTCGCGCCGGCGCGCGGCCGGCTGCGCTCGGTCGCCGTCATCGCCGCGGTCCTCGCGGAGTACGATCGCCTCGGCCGCGGGGAGCCGGCGCCGTTGCCGGCTGTGACCCCCGACGCCTGGCGATTGGGTCGTCGCCCCGGCTGGAGATCGCGGTGACCGGGACATGAAGTTCGTCGCGACGATCGGGGACCGCGCCGAGAGGGTCGAGGTGACAGGCGCGCACGGACGCTATCGGCTGATGATCGAGAGCGAGGTCTGGGAGGTCGATGCGCGGCTGACCGCGCAGGGCATATACTCGCTGCTGATCGACGGGGTCTCGTACGTCGCCGACGTCACCGCTCGGGACGGGGCGTGCGTCGTCGGCGTCGCCGACGAGACGTACGTGATCCAGGTCGAGGAGGCGACCCGCTACCTCATCCGGACCAAGGCCGGCGCGGCGGCGGGCGCCGGGCCCCAGACGCTGACGGCGCCTCTGCCCGGGAAGATCACGCACGTCGCCGTCGAGGCGGGCGACACCGTCGCGGCCGGTGACACGCTCCTCGTGATCGAAGCGATGAAGATGGAGAACGAGCTGAGGGCCCGGGCCCCGGGGACGGTCGCCGAGGTCCGCGTGCAGCCCGGCCAGGCGGTGAACGCCGGCGACGTCCTCGTGGTGATCACCTGATGACCGACACGGTGATCGAGTTCAGGGACGTCAACAAGTGGTTCGGGAATATCCACGTCCTGCGCGACATCAACCTCGCCGTGGAGATGGGCGAGGTGGTCGTCGTGTGCGGTCCTTCGGGCTCGGGCAAGAGCACCCTCATCCGCTGCGTGAACGCGCTCGAGCCCATCCAGGGCGGCGAGCTTGTCGTGCTCGGGGAGTCGCTCACCAAGCCCGGCGTCAATCTCCCGGCCCTGCGCACGCGTGTCGGCATGGTCTTCCAGTCGTTCAACCTGTTCCCGCACATGACGGTGCTCGAGAACATCATGCTGGCGCCCGTGAAGGTGCGCGGCCTCAGCGCGGCCGAGGCGTCGAGGGTGGCCCGCGCCCTCCTGGAGCGCGTGCGCATCCCGGACAAGGCCGAGAACTACCCCGCGAATCTCTCGGGCGGCCAGCAGCAGCGGGTCGCGATCGCGCGCGCGCTCGCGATGCAGCCGAAGATCATGCTCTTCGACGAGCCCACGTCGGCGCTCGACCCGGAGATGATCAACGAGGTGCTGGATGTCATGACCGACCTGGCGAGGGACGGCATGACGATGATGGTCGTCACGCACGAGATGGGGTTCGCGCGGCGGGTGGCCCACCGTATCGTCTTCATGGACGCGGGCCAGGTGGTGGAGGAGGCCCCGCCCGACCTGTTCTTCGCTGCCGCGAAGTCCGACCGCGCCAGAGAATTCCTGTCCAAGATCCTTACCCACTAACCGGAGGGTCACGATGAGACGAATCCTCGCAGGGCTGCTCACGCTCGGTCTCCCGCTGTCGGTCGTGTCGCCCGCGCTCGCTCAGCAGAGCACGCTGGAGAAGATCGGCCAGTCCGGCGTGCTGACGATCGGGACGCGCACGGCGTCGCCGCCGTTCGCGTTCGTCAACAAGCAGAACGAGTGGGTCGGCTTCTCGATCGACCTGGTCGAGCAGGGGGTCAAGCCCGCGATCGAGCGGAAGCTCGGCAAGCCGATCAAGCTCGAGAAGAAAGAGTCGACGCCGCCCACGCGCATCCCCCTGCTCTCCTCGAACGCGGTGGATCTGATCGCGGGGACGATGACGGACACACGCACGCGCCGCGAGTCGGTGGACTTCAGCCTGACGTTCTTCGTCACCGGCGCGCAGTTCCTCGTGAAGAAGGGGAGCCCGATCAAGTCCATCGACTCGATCGCGGGCAAGCGCGTCGCCGCCCAGCAGGGTTCGACGAACGCCAGGATCATCCGCGAGCGGGTGCCGACGGCGAAGCTCCAGGAGTTCCCCGACCAGCCCGCCGCGTTCCAGGCGCTCGTGCAGGGGCAGGTGGACGCCTACACGAACGACGGGATTCAGCTCTACGGCCTCAAGGCCAAGGCGCCGAAGCCCGACGACTGGGTGGTCGTGGGCGACTTCTTCTCCTACGAGCCGTACGGCATGGCGATGCGCAAGAACGACTCCGACTTCCGCCACGCCGTCAACGTCGGCCTGATGGAGCTGATCGAGTCGGGCAAGTACTTCGAGCTCTACGACAAGTGGTTCGGGCCGAAGAGCGAGACGCCGTACCCGCTGACGGCCGAGAACAAGCGTTTCCTCATCATGCAGGTGGTGCCGAAGTAGATGCGGGTGGTGCCGACGTAGGCCGGACCGCTCGTTGAACTATCAGTTCAACTGGAGTGTGCTCTGGAGCGGCCAGTCGGGCGGCTGGCTGCTCCGGGGCCTCGGCACGACGCTCGCGCTCTCGGGCCTGGCGTGGCTCGTCGCCGTCGCGCTCGGGATCGTCTCGGGCGCCATGCGGACGGTTCCCTGGAAGCCGCTGCGCGTCGTCGCGACGTTCTACGTCGAGTTTTTCCGCAACGTGCCGCTGCTCGTGTGGATGTTCTTCTGGTACTTCGGTGTCCCGCCGCTCCTGCCGTTGGCGATCCGCGAGTGGCTGTTCGACCACGGGGCCGAATTCTGGGCGGGGATGTTCGCCCTCGGCGTCTACCACGGCGCCCGGATGTCGGAAGTCATCCGCTCGGGCATCCAGTCGATCCCGAAGACCCAGTTCGAGGCCGCCGTGGCGATCGGGCTCACGACGTTCCAGGCATACCGGCTCGTGATCGTGCCCATCGCGCTCCGGCTCATCGTGCCGCCCGCGACGAGCGAGTCGCTGAACCTGCTCAAGAACTCGTCGGTCGCGCTCACGATCAGCGTGGCCGAGCTGACCTTCCAGACTCGCCAGATCGAGACCTACACGGCGAGGGCCATCGAGGCGCTCACCGCGGGCACGGTCATCTACCTGGGACTGTGCGTCGGGATCGCGACGATCATGGCGCACGTGGAGCGCCGCTTCGCGATCCCCGGGCTCATCGCGCGGGGAGGCTAGGCCGTGCTCGACCTCGCGGTCATCGTCAACAACTTCACGTTCCTCGTGGTCCAGGGGCTCCTGGGCCTCGGGGGCTTCACCGGCGGCACGCTGCGGCTCGCGATCCCCGCCATCGTGCTCGGCTTCGTCCTCGGCATCTTCATCGGGATCGCGCGGCTCGCGCGGGCGTGGTGGATCAGCGTGCCGGCGACGCTCTACGTCGAGTTCTTCCGCGGCGTGCCGCTCGTCATGGTGATCTTCTGGATCTGGTTCATCATTCCCCAGCTCCTGCGGCTCCCCATCCCCGAGTACGGCGTCGCGCTCACGGCGTTCGTCATCTTCGAGGCGGCGTACTTCGGCGAGATCGTGCGGGCCGGCATCCAGTCGGTGCCACGGGGCCAGGTCGAGGCCGCGACCGCTCTCGGCCTGACGCGCGCTCAATCGATGCGCTACGTGGTCCTCCCGCAGGCGATCCGTAACATGGTGCCGTCGCTCGTCACGCAGATGATCGTGCTCTTCAAGGACACCTCGCTGGCCTCCATCATCGGCTACGTGGACCTCACCAAGGCGGCGCAGATCGTCAATAACCGCGAGATCCGGCCGTTCGAGCTCTACCTCTTCATCGCGGTCGTCTACTTCATCTTCACGTACTCGATGTCCCGAATCGCTGGGCGCTTCGAGCGCCGCCTCGCCTGACGGGTCGGGCCGGCCCGTGCTCGAGGCTTTCCTCAAGACGCTCGTCTCGCTGGGCCTCGTCGTGGTCGGCGCGGCGTACGTCCGTGGGTGGTGGCGCCTGCGCGCCGCCGGGTATCCCTCACCGCGCTGGCGGCTCGCGCTCTACGTGCTCGGCCTCGCGACGATCGCGGCGGCGCTCCTCTCGCCCCTCG
>QHTD01000085.1 GCA_003220675.1 Candidatus Rokuibacteriota bacterium
CCCGAAGCGCATGCCCGATCCCCTTTCCGAGAGAATCTGCCGAAAGAGGTTCCCGCGCAACCTCGAAGTCGCTATCCGCTCGACCTCCTTCCCTTCGGGGCTTGCGCCCCGCCTATCTCACTCCCCGTAGCGGATCCGTGGGTCGAGGTACCCGTACAGCACGTCGACCGCGAGGTTGATCGCCATGAAGAGGATGGCGACGAAGAGGATGGTGGACTGGGTGAGCGGGTAGTCGCGCTGATAGATCGACCAGAGGACGAGGCGCCCGACACCGGGGAGCGTGAAGACCTCTTCGACGACGACGGTGCCGCCGAGGAGAATGCCCATCTGGAGACCGGCGACGGTCACGATGGGGATGAGCGCGTTCTTCAGCGCGTGCTTGAGGACGACGGCTCGGTCGGCGAGGCCCTTGGCCGCGGCCGTCCGGATGTACTCCGAGCGCAGGACGTCGAGCATGCAGGCGCGCGTGGTGCGCGCGATGTTGGCAGCACTCGCGGTGCCGAGGCAGAGGGCGGGTAGCAGCATGATCGTCAGATTCCGCCGCGGGTCGGCGAAGAAGTCCACCCAGACGACGGGCGGCATCCAGCGGAGGTAGATCGAGAAGAAGAGGATCAGCATCGTCCCCTGCCAGAAGACCGGGACGGAGAGGCCGAGGAGCGCCCCGACGCGCACGACGTTGTCCACGGCGCGGTCGCGCCGGACGGCAGAGACGATGCCGGCGGCGATGCCGAGGGCGAGCGCGAACCCGACTGCGAGCAGCGTCAGCTCGATCGTGATCGGGAGGCGCTCGAGGATGAGACGGATGACGGGCTTGCCCGTGCGCCACGAGGTCCCGAGGTCGCCCTGGGCGAGGCTCCCGAGCCAGCGCGAGTACTGGACCCACCAGGGCTGGTCGAGGCCGAAGAAGCGCGTGAGCTGCGCGACCATCTCCGGGCTCACGACCGCGTCGGCGCCGATCATCTGCTCGACGACCGTCCCCGGGATCAGCCGCAGCATGAGGAAAACCAGGACGGTCAGCCCCAGGAGCGTCAGGGCCATCGAGTACGCGCGCACGACGAGATAACGCCCCACGCTCAGGCCCGGTCGAGCGAGGCGCCCTCGAAGCTGTAGAGAAGGGTCGTCGGATGCTGCCTGAAACCTTTCACGGAGGCCTGCGTGAAGTCGATCGTGTCCGCGGAGAAGAGCCAGAGATGCGGGACGTTCTCGAGGATCAGGATCTGGACGCGGTCGTAGATCTCCTTGCGCTTCTTCTGGTCGAGCGTCCGCCGCCCCTCCTCCAGCAGGCCGTCGAGCTCGGGCACGCTCCAGCTGTTCCAGTTCTGGCCCTTCGTCGAATGGAGCGCGCGGAAGAACGCGGTGTCCGGGTCGGCGTAGCCCGGCGTGGTGTTCATCGTCATGTCGAAGTCCTTCGCGAGCCAGCGCTTGATCCACACGGCATACTCGACGTTCTCGATCTCCGCGGTGATGCCGATCTTCTTGAGCTGGGCAGCGACGATGGGCGCGCCCAGGACCATCGTGGGGAACGTCGGGATCACCCCGAGCTTCACGGTGAAGCCGCCGGCCTGGCCCGCGTCGGTCATGAGCTTCTTCGCGCGGTCGAGGTCGGGCTTGTAGTAGCGCATCCACTGCTCCTCGGAAAGCTGCCACTGCTTCATCGGCGCCGTGGCGGGCGCCGTGAGCCGGCCGAACCCGGCGGCGGCGACGCGCAGCACCTGGCTCCGGTCCACGGCCCAGCTGATCGCCTGCCGCACGCGGACGTCCTTCAGAGGCCCGCGGCTCGCGTTGATGTTGAGGAAGTCGTAGCCCAGACGCGAGCTCCGGTAGCCGGTCAGGGTCTTCTCGTCCTTCAGGAGGTTGAAGTTCTTGTTGTCCTCGAGGAACGCGTGGTGGATCTGGCCCGTGCGGAGCGCCGCGACGATGTTCGCCTCGTCCGGGATGATCCGGAGGATGACCTCGTCCAGGTACGGCAGCCCCTTCTTGAAGTACTGCGGGTTGCGCTTGAGCACCATCTGCTGCTCGACCTTCCAGTCCTGCAGGACGAACGGGCCCGTGCCGAGCGCGGCCTTGTTCAAGTCGCCGTGCCTCTTGATGCCCGCCTCGCTGATGATGAAGCCCCAGAATCCGCCGAGCGCCGCGAGGAGCCCGGCGAAGGGCTCCTTCGTCACGAACTTCACGGCGTAGCGCCCCGCTGGCTCGACCCGATCGACGGCAATGAAGTCCGACCTCCCCGGCGATTTCTCGAAGAGCCGATCGAACGTGAACTTGACGTCCGCGGAGGTCAGCTCCTGGCCGTCGTGGAAGGTCACGCCCTGCCGGAGCTTGAAGGTCCACGTGAGCCCGTCCGGGCTGATCTGCCAGGACTCGGCCAGCTCCGGCACGGGGTTCATCTCGGCGTCGAAGCGGACGAGCTGGTTGTACATCATCGGCGAGCGCCGGCTCCGCGAGAACGCCGGGACGAGCTGCGGGTCGAGGCCCGTCGCCTCGGTCGTCTGCGCCGAGACGAAGGTGCCGCCCGGCTTCGGCGCCTGCGCGTGCGCGGCCGTCCTGCCGACCGAGAGCGCGGCGAGGGCTGCGCCACTGGTCTTGAGAAGATCTCGACGTGTCACGTGAGTCGTCATCGGGGTACCTCCTGGGGCTCGTTCACAGTCCTGTGGCTCGTTCGCTGTCCTACGCCTCACTGGACGTTGGGGTCGAGGATGTCGCGCAGACCGTCGCCGATCAGGTTGAACGCGAGCACGCTCAGCATGATCGCGATGCCCGGGAACACGGAGATCCACGGGGCGGTCTCGAGATAGGTTCGCCCTTCGTTCAGCATGTTCCCCCACGAGGGCGTCGGCGGCTGGGCCGAGAGGCCGAGGTAGCTCAGCGACGCCTCGATCAGGATCGCCTGTGAGAACGCGATCGTCCCCTGGACCACGAAGGGCGAGATCACGTTGGGCAGGACGTGCTTGAGCGCCACCGCCAGGCGCGTCGCGCCGAGGGCCCGGACCGCCTGGACGTAGTCCTTCTCGCGCTCCGCCAGCACCGGCCCGCGCATGACGCGCGCGAAGAGTGGCGTGTAGACGATGGAGATTGCGACGACCGCGCTGTTCACGCCGGGGCCGCGCATCGCGGCGATGCCCACCGCGAGGAGCAGGCCGGGGACGCTGAAGAACACGTCCATCACGCGGTTGATGACGTTGTCCCAGGTACCGCCGAGGTAGCCCCCGGTCAGCCCGAGCACGCCGCCGACGACCATCGCGATACCGATCGAGACGACGGCGACGTAGAGGGAGATCCGCGAGCCATAGATGACCCGACTGAGCACGTCCCGGCCGAATCGATCCGTCCCGAAGAGCGCCTTCGTCCCTGGCGCGGACTCGACGAGATCGAAGTTCTGCTCGTCGGGCGGATTCGGCGCGAGGGAGTTGGCGAAGAGCGCTGTACCGACGATCAGGAGCGCGACGAGTCCGCCGATGACCACGACGGTGCTGCGCAGGACGCGCCGGAACTGTCGGCCCCACTGCATGCGCGGAGCCTAGGCGGGAAGCCCACAGCCTGTCAAACCGATCGGAGGACGCGTATCACCTTTTCATGGTCCACCGTTCGGACCCGGGGCGTCGACCCCTGCCCAGGGTGTGGGGCGAACGTCGAGCCGGCGCGCGATCTCATACATCGGCCCGTGAAGCGCTGCGAGCAAGGCCACGACGTCGTCGAACGCCTTGACCATCGCCGCCCGCTCGCCGCGCAGCCTCTCGAGCTCGCTCTGGAGCTTGCCGAGGTTACGGCGCGACTCGTTGAGCTCGCCGCGGAGCTGCTCGCACTCACGGTCCCTCGCCTTGAGACTCTGGCGCAGGCGATCCCGCTCCTCGATCAGCGCCGGAATGACGCGGTCGAGCATCTGCTGGCTTTCGGTCAGCCACCGGGTGACCTGCTGCGGATCTTCGACGGTCTCGATCTCGCACATTTGGGTCTCGCTCATCTGCCGTGTGGCCTCCTCGTGGGGAACACCGGGTTTCTGTTTCGGACTCCGGGACTCGGTCGTGTCATCCGCCGGCAGCTCGACGAGCTCGTGAGACGCCCCGGTCGTGAGCCACGATCGCCGTCGCCGACGGTCGACGGGTGGCGGGTTGGCCGTCATTTCCACATCGCCAGCACCGCGCCGGTCGAGCACCACCTAAACCCTCGAGTCGCGTCCATGGCGATTGCGCAGATGCTCGTAGACAGCCGGCTGATTCCGTGCGACGACGATCAGATAGCGCATCGTCACCCTCGTGTCGGCTCGGTGGCACGGCGCACGAGCCCCATCGATCGCCCGCCTAAGCAAGAGACGCACCAGATTCGCGCCCCGTCTAA
>QHTD01000086.1:0-1507 GCA_003220675.1 Candidatus Rokuibacteriota bacterium
AGTGTCGACACCTCGTCGTCAGAGCGTTCAAAAGCGTTCCAGACCCCGCTTCCCACCCTGGATCATCTGTCTGCCTGCCGACGTGCCGTCACCTCGATTTCGATTCGCATCCGGGGATCAGCCAATCCCGCCGAGATCATCATGGCGGCCGGTCGCACATCGCCGAAGTACTTCCGCAGGATTGGCCAGCATTGAGGGAAGTCTTCTGCCTTTGGGAGAACGTACGTGACCCGAACCACATCCCGGAGGCTCGCCCCGGCTTGCTCAAGGGCAGACTGGATATTCCGCAGGCACTGCTCGGTCTGCTCGATCAGGCTGTTTGAAATCGTCATCGACTGATAATCGAACCCGGTTGTGCCCGAGACGAAGATCCATTCCCCATCAACGACCGCCCGCGAGTAGCCGATCTCGCGTTCGAACGATGAGCCAGAGCTGATAAGCCGACGATTCACGGTGCCTCCTCTCGCTCTGCCAGCCGGGGACTTCGAGGTCGGCCTAACGGCCAGCATCAGCCGCGCCGCGAAGCGCCAGCGGAGCGGGCGTCGGCTGCATGCGGTGTTGGGCGCTCACTCCAACGTGAATTCTTGATAACGCTCGGGTGCGTATCGAGTCGCGAGCAACCCGGTTGCTGCCTCGACTTTGACGGCCTGCACCAGTACGCCTTCCTGCCCATAGGGTAGGTACGCCTGACACTGGCCTGACGGGGTGATGAGACACGTCGCCGATTCTTGGAAGCGCAAAGCATAATTGACACTGGCAAAGTAGACTGTGTTCTCCATGCTGCGAAGCATCATCGCCTTCTCGTAGTAAGGTGCACTGGCCGCGCCCCACTGCGTCAGACGGACACCTTCTTGATCACTCCCCGTGTGGTGAGGATGAAAGACGATTTTGGCGCCCCGCACCGCCGCCCATCGCACCGTCTCGGGATAGCGCCAGCCCTCATGGCAAATCGCCACTCCAAACTTAAACCCGTTGATCTCGAAGAGTCGCCGGGTATTTCCTGGCACGTAGAACTGATCTTCGGCCGGGGCTAGTTGGTTCTTAGTTTGGTATCCCTGAAGCTCGCCCCGGGCGTCAATGACAAAGGCGACAATCTGCCGGCCCGCCTCCGTGAGCCTTTCCATCCCGAGGATAGTGGCCACCGCATACGTTCGCGCCCACTGCGCCACGGCCTGGAGTACCCGTTCCTGCTGCGTCTGATCAAAGGGCAAGACTTCAAAATCCTGTCCCCGCAGACCTGGGAGATAGGCTTCCGGGAAACACACGATCTCGGCGCCTTGGGCCGACGCTTCGGACAGGAACCGCTTGATCTTGTCTAAACCCTCATCAAGGGCTGACGCGATACGAGGCGACGCCAGTGCAATGATCACGGACGACCTCCGATCAGAATGGATTCGACTAAGATACTTTGAGCGCCAACGTTCGCGTCAGCGGCGCCCGTTCACGGGCGCCCGCAGGACGCGAGAGTTGGGCCGCTCTGCTGATCTATGCCGGTCTCATCTGTGCG
>QHTD01000086.1:1636-7605 GCA_003220675.1 Candidatus Rokuibacteriota bacterium
GATGTGGCGCGGGCCATCCGATATCAAAGAGTTGGCAATACACCGTGTCTTCGGCCCGACTCCGCAAGATCCGCTCCTTGTACTCAGGCGGTATGAATGCCTCCTCACTCGCGAGAAACCGAGTACCAACCGAGATGCCCTGCGCCCCGAGGCTCAAGGCCGCGACCAAGCCCCGCCCGGTCGCGATCCCTCCGGAGGCGATGACGGGTACCGGCCTCACCGCCGCGACGACGGCGGGCAGAAGCGCGGACAGGGAGACCGTGCCTTTAACGTGACCGCCGGCTTCAACGCCCTGGGCGATGATTGCGTCGACGCCTGCCTCGGCCGCGGTCTTGGCTTCATCGACCGACCCGACCTGAAGGAATACCTTCATGCCTTGATCGTGCGCCTGCCTGACGTACGGCTTGGGATCGCCCCAGAAGAGGATCAGCAGGGGGACCTTCGCCTCGAAGCAGGCTTCGAGTTGGCCTTCCTGGGGATGATCCAGAATCCGATTCACGCCAAACGGCTTGTCAGTAGACGAACGGAGCGTGTGAATTTGTTGACTGACAATCTTGGCCGGCAGCCCGGCCGTGCCGAGAACCCCGCAGGCGCCGGCATTCGATACGGCGGCAGCTAGCTCCGGCCCAGCACATGTTCCCATGCCAACCGAGAAGATCGGATGCTCGATGCCGAGTAGACGGCACAGTGAGGTCATCAGCATGGACGTTCCTCCTGGGAGGTTTCTCTCATCGATCGTAAGGCGGCCCAACCGCTTGGCGATGAGCGGCGGCCGCCCACTGCGGCCCGCCCCGACAATGAGCCGTTCATGCGGCGGTCCGCTCCATCGCCGGCTTAGGAAGCGGTGGGCGCAGGACCCTGCGGCGCCTACGCATAGGTGCGCGACCAACGTTGCTGAATCTGCCTACCGAGGGCCGGATAGACAATGAGACGGCGAAATGGATCGATCAGGGCCATGTAGAGCGTAGTGAGACGACTCACTGGCTTCACGTAGATTGCTAAGTAGAGCGTGTATCCCCCGGGCCTCGGTGTGAGAGCGAGCGCCACGAAGGCATGCACGGTCGCATTGCGAAGCTCGCTAAGAGCTTCCTCACCGAAGACGTAGAGCACTCGAAACCGGCCCTCGCGAGTCCCCGGAGCAACCTGAGACTGCGAGCGATCGGCTTCAGCAAGGCGATTGACGTACGATACGCTGAATGGATTATGGCGCTCGTCATCCCATCCGAACGCTCGGCCCAGGGCCCAGCGCAGCGCGAAGAGTCCTCGAACCGCGAGGTTAGGTGGACGCCGGCCGCCGAACAAGATCGCACGCGCGTCCTGGATGCTGCGACCGGGCCCCCCGCCATCGAGTCGTATCGCCCAGACGTCGTGGAGAGGCACGTCGCTGAGAAGCGCGTGGCAGCGTAGGTTGAGTCTTTGGAAGTCGACCGGCTTCACACGCGTGCCCACGATGAGTTCGGTCGTGTCTTTAGCGCTCGACCGCGAAGAGGCGCCATTCGCCAGGGATGCCCTTGAGGGATTGAATCCCCCGATCCTGAAAGGACAGCCCAGAACCCGCAACGAGGTCCTTCACAGTGCTCGAAACGAGCACCTCGCCAGGGCGAGCCAGCGCCGCGACGCGAGACCCGATATGAACGGCGATCCCGGCGAGCTTGTCGCCCATCATCTCGCACTCGCCTGTGTGTAACCCCGCTCGGACCTCGATCCCAAGCGAGCGCACGCCGTCCGAGATCGTGCTGGCGCATCGCACCGCGCGGGCGGGTCCGTCGAAGGTGGCGAGGAAGCCATCGCCCGCGGTGTCGATTTCGCGGCCCCGAAAGTGGTTCAGCTGTCGACGGATCAACGCGTGGTGACTGTCGAGAAGATCGTGCCACCGCCGGTCGCCCAAACCGGCGGCCCGCTCACTGGCGCCAACGATATCTGTGAACATGACAGTCGCCAGGACGCGTTCGGGCTCGGGAGCGTGTCGAGCACCGGTGAGAAACTCCTCGACCTCGTCCACTACGATGTCAGCGTCTCTTAGCCAGGGGACATGGTCGGGGCCGGACAGCTCGACCAACTTTGCCCCCGGTATCCGTTCGGCTAAGTAGCGGCTGCCACGCACATCCAGATTCCGATCATTCACGCTGTGGAGGATCAATGTCGGGACGCGAATCGCGGGTAGCACCTGCCGGATGTCCATTTGGGCGTTCATATGGGACAGCGTGGCAAAGGCCGCTGGACTCGCGCTCAGACGAAGGAAGCGGGCCCACCACTGGCGAAAGCGCTCGTCTGTCGCCATGCTGGGGGCTCTCATGTCAATGCCGATGGGCGCGCCCCACTCACGTACCGCTTGGTCGACAAACGCGCTGCGCTCTTGTTCGTTCAAGCCCCAGGGATAGTCGGGTGCAGCCGTTAGCCGCGCATAGGAGCCGTGCATGATGAGCGCCGAGGCCCGATTGGGGTACGTCTCGGCGAACAGGGCACATAAAACGCCACCCTCGGAATAGCCGAACAGCGCGGCGCGCTCGGATCCCACGGTGTCCAAGACGGCCCGGGCATCGTCCATACGGGTTTCCAGGTTGGGCATCTCGGCGACCCGGTCGGAGAGCCCAGTACCCCGCTTGTCGAAGAGGATCAGGCGGGAGAATGACGCGAGGCGCGTGAAGAACCGGACAACGGCTGGCTCCTCCCAGAAGATCTCGATGTTCGAGACCCAACCTGGGATGAGGACGAGGTCCGGAGGACCTTGTCCCAATACCTGATATGCGATGTTGACGTCACCGCTCTTTGCATAACGGGTCTGAGGCAGCATCGCCTGTGTTCCTCGATGTCCGAAGCTTTCAGTGCCCCGGGTCTATCGGCTACCCCCGTTCACCGGCGAAGTGAACAAGAGGCGAAGGCCCTGCAAGGGATGCGACGGTCACGAAACCGTAACCCAATCGCCCGCGCAACGCTCTCACTGTGTGGTCACAGGTGTCGAGCTCCTCGGTGCCTCGGCTGTCCTCTGACATCGACGCAGTGGCCACCTGTCACTTCTGCCCCTCTGTGGCCCAACGCTCCGGATCAGGCGCCGCAGCGAGCGAAGCGAGCCGCGGTCGCCTGCTTCCGGAAGTTCGACGGTCGCATGACGCGGTCAAGATTCGTCGTGGCCGCTGCGAGCTCGCCCGAAAGAAACGAGGACTTAGAGCGGCGATGGTCCGACGATCTCCCAACCATGGCGCCGGCGCAATTCGGCCGCCTCCCGCTCGTCCATCGCGGCGAAGGTGCGGTCCGTCCGCTGCTGCTCCTCCAACAACCCGCCCGCCCTGGCCGGAGTATAGAGAAACAGTACTCGCCCGGTTTCCGCGCCGCTGTTCTTCCAGGCATGCGGCACGCCGCGGGGCATGAAGGCGCAGGTGCCGGGGCCGCCGACCGTGACCTCCTCGCCGATCTTGAACGTGACCTCGCCGCTGAGGACATAGGCCACCTCGTCGCTGTCGTGATGCAGATGGAACGTGCTCAGTGTCCCGGCGGGAACGGTCTCCTCGAACAGCATGACGCTGCCGCCAGTCGCTCCACCCAGCAGTTTGAGCGCCGCCGATCGGCCCGGCGACATATTCCATACCGAGCCTTGCCCCGGGAGTACAACGATGCCCTGCGCCTCCATCGCTAGTTCCTCCATCCGCAGCCAGCTCTGGCTGAGTCCCCGTGAGACTTCATCTCAGATTCGGCTAACGCGCAGGCTGACCCGCGGCCCGGCCGACCGAGCCCTGTAAGAGCGTAGATTGCGCAAGACGCCGGGCCGGCGGGTCCAGCCTGAGGTTAGGCGCTTTCCAGTCGCCGACACCTGTTCTGGGTACCACACAGGGCCCGTGTACGATGAGACCAATGCCGACATTGGTCTCCGTCGTGCAGACCGATCCCGAGATCCTCGAGGGCACGCCCGTCTTCTGCGGAACCCGGGTGCCGGTGAAGAACGAGGTGCTCCTTCTCACCGCTGCGCCAGGAATTGCAGGAGCGCCTCGTTAAAACCTCCCGGATTCTGGTAGGACATTGGGTGTGTCGCCTTGGGAATGATCGCGAGGCGGCTGCTCGGAAGACACCGCACGACGACCTCATTGATCAAGGAGAAATAGCGCGAGGTTTGTTCACCACCTATTACGAGGGTTGGGGTCTTCACGCCGCCGAGGGTGGCGCAGGAGATCGCTGGCGGGGAAGGTGCGGCCAACAACAGCGGGACCGTCTTCGCGTTGTCTAGCATCATCTGACGCAACGCCTCCGGTTGCTTGTCGAACGCACCGGCGCCTTGGTTGTTCACCCAGTCGAAGAACAGCTTGGTGGCCTGCACCGCATCCCCTGCCTTGACCGCCGCGACAATCGACGCCATCGCTTTGCCCCGGTCGTCGAGCGCTGGCTTGGCCTCCGGGGTTTCCATCAAGAGCACGCCAATCGCGGGTTCTGCCAACGTCAGGCTGCGCACGAGTTCGGGGTGTTCCGATGCAACCATCGTGGCAAGAAGTCCGCCGTAGGAGAGCCCCACGAGATGCACCGGGCCGGCATTTAGCCGGCGAATGAAGGCCGCAAGATCGGCCGCATGCGTCGCCGCGGAGTACTGCTTACCATCGTCGGGCCATGGGGCCGCGCCGTGATACCGGTAATTATAGGCAACGAAGCGGTAGTGCTTGGCAACGGCCTGTCGTTGCGGTTCCCAGAACCGGACGTCAGAGAAGGCGCCATGCACGAAGACGACCGGAGTGCCTGTCCCCTGTTCGATGTAGGACAGCTCCACGCCGTTGACACTCAGTTGGCGCGTCGGCGGTGGGGCTTCCGCGCGCGCCTGCAAGGTGAGGCCACCACTCACCGCGATGACGACCGTAAGCCAGAAGCTCGTGAGCCGGGTCATGATCGTCTCCTTCCGTTGGTATCGGTCCGAGCGCCTAACGGTCCGTATCAGCTGCGGCGCGGAGCGCCGGAAGCTGCATGCGGGAGTTAGACGGCCGGATGGTACGGTCCGGACACCTAGGTAACACTTTAGTCCAGGGACATGGGTGACACCACACTGGCGGGCACCGGAGGAGGTGCCCATGCCGTGGAGGAATGCATCACCCATGGACCAGAGAACGCAATTCATCGCCGACTATCTACGCGACTCGCTGGCCATCACCGAGCTGTGCGAACACTACGGCATTTCTCGCAAGACCGGCTACAAGTGGATCGAGCGCTACCTCCGCCAAGGGCCGGCCGGCCTGGAGGAGCGCTCGCGCCGGCCGCGGCGCGCGCCGAATCAGACGGCCGAGGAGATCGTGACCGCGATCCTCGACACCCGGCGGCGACACCCGAGCTGGGGCGGCAAGAAACTTCTCGCGTTGCTGCATAAGCGCCACCCGCGCTGGAGCCTCCCCGGCCGCTCCACGGCGTGCGACATCCTGAAGCGGCATGGGCTGGTGCCTCTCCGACGGCACCGCCGACGTATCGGCCATCCCGGGAAACCGACGAGCCTGATTCTCGCCCCGAACGACGTCTGGAGCGCCGACTTTCACCCGGCTGTTTCACGAATATGGTCTGCCCACGCGGATCCGGACGGACAACGGCGTGCCCTTTGCCACTACGACGCTGGCTCGCCTTTCGAAGCTCTCGGCCTGGTGGGTGCGCCTGGGCGTCCTGCCGGAGTTCATCGAGCCAGGGCGGCCCGACCAGAATGGACGGCATGAACGTATGCACCGCACCCTGAAAGCCGCGACGACGCGACCGGCCGCGGGCAGCCTCGCCGCCCAGCAGCGGCGCTTCAACGACTTTCGCGACGAGTTCAACCAGGAGCGCCCGCACGAGGCGCTCGATCAGCAGACGCCGGCGTCGTGCTACGCGCCTTCGGCCCGTGAGATGCCGGCGACGCTGCCTCCTCTCGAGTATCCTGATCGCTTCGAAGTCCGCTACGTCAGCGCCAACGGCGGCATCCGGTGGAACCGCCGCTGGGTGAATGTGTCCACCGTCTGCATCGGTGAATACGT
>QHTD01000087.1 GCA_003220675.1 Candidatus Rokuibacteriota bacterium
AACCGACCACGTCGACAGCTACGTGCTGCACGGGCCCGCCTCGGGTCACGGCTGGAGCGACGACGACGCGGAGGTCTGGGCCGCGATGGCGAAGGAGCGCGACACCGGCCGCACGCGGTTCCTCGGGGTGAGCAACGTTGGGCTGTGGCACCTCGAAGAGATGGCGGCCACCGGCGCCGAGGCTCCGACGTTCGTGCAGAACCGCTGCTTCGCCCGCATGGGCTGGGACCGCGACGTTCGATCGTTCTGCATGGATCGAAAGATCGTCTATCAGGGGTTCTCACTCCTCACCGCCAACCCGGAGGTGCTGGGCCATCGGCTGGTCGTCGGCATCGCCGCGCGCGGCAAGGTGACGCCGGCGCAGGTCGCGTTCCGTTTTGCGCAGGCGGTCGGGATGCTGCCGCTGACCGGTACCTCCGACGCCGAGCACATGAAGCAGGACTTGGCCAGCCGCGACCTGTCGCTCTCCGCCGACGAGGTGCGGGCGATCGAATCGCTGGCCGGCTGACTGCGCGTCGGCCCTGATCGGCGATCTGCTCCGATGCCGAACTCCCCCGCCTCAGGTCGCGCTGCCCTCGTCCCGTGGATGGTGGTCGGCGCCGTGTGGGTCACGCTCGCGATTGCGTCCGGCCTCTACTTTTCGTTCCCGGTCTTCTTCGTCGCGCTGCTGGAGGAGTTCGGCTGGTCGCGCGGCGCCACCGCGGCGGCGTTCTCGATCTCGTCGATCGTGCAGGGGACGCTCGCGCCCGTGGTGGGGATCCTGGTGGACCGCGTGGGGCCACGCCGGGTCATGCTCGGCGGCGCGTGCCTACTCAGCGGCGCGTGCGTCTTGTCGAGCCAGATCGGATCACTCTGGTCGCTCTACGTGGTGACGGGAGTGCTGGGCGCGTCCGGGTTGTGCGCCGTGAGCTGGGTACCGAGCGGGGCGCTGATTTCACGCTGGTTCACCGAGCGGCGGGGCAGCATGCTGGGCCTGGCCTTCTCGGGCATGGGGGCGGGCGTGCTGGCGATCGGCCCGCTCGCACAGTGGCTGATCACCATGCACGGCTGGCGCGCCGCCTATCTCGTCCTCGGCCTGGGCACGTTCGTCGTGCTCGTCCCCCTCGTCTGGCTGGGCGTGCGCGAGGCGCCGATGGTGACGGCGCCGAGTCGGGGCGCGGGGTGGGGACCGACCGCGGGGCGCTCCAACGCGGGCGGGGAGGTCGGCGACGCCCTGCGGACACGGGCGTTCTGGGCGCTCTTCTTTGCCTACCTCTGCACGCCGCTGGCCGTCTTCTCGGTCGTCACCCATCAGGTGGCCTTCGCGGTGGACCAGGGCTTCCCGCGTCTGTTCGTGGCGGGCATCTTCGGGCTCACCGGGTTGCTCTCGACCGTGGGCCGGATCGTGTTCGGCATCGCGGCCGACCGGATCGGGCGCGCCACATCGGCCACCATCTCTTACGGCTGCACCGCAGTGGGGACGCTCTGCCTGCTTGGACTCGAGGTGTGGCCGCACGCGGCGGCCCTCTACGCCTATGCGCTCTTCTTCGGCCTCGGCTTCGGTGCCCGTGGCCCCATCATCACCGCGATGGCGTCCCAGCTCTTCCCGGGGCGGCGCTTCGGCGCCATCTACGGCATCCTGAGCGTGGGCAACGGCATCGGCGGTGGTGTCGCGCCGTGGTTCGGCGGTATCGTGCACGACCTGACCGGGAGCTATCGCGTCGCCTTCCTGGTCGCCGTCGGCTTCTGTGCGCTGGGCTCGGCGTGCTTCTGGCTCGCGCGCCCTCGTCGTCGGCAAATATGATCCGGCCGAGTCAAGAAAGCGCCTATAGTGTCGGAATCGCGCGCTTGACCGAATGTGCTACATGTAGCATACTCACGTCATGCGAACCGCCGGCGTCCGCGAAGCCCGTCAGAACCTGTCCGTGCTGCTCGACGAGGTCAAAAAGGGCCGCGAGGTCGTGATCACGGAGCACGGACGGCCCGTGGCGAAGCTCGTGCCGCTCGAGCGCCCGCGCGGCAAAGGCGTTCCCAACTTCGCTGCCCTCCGCCGCAGGATGCCGGTTTTCGATCCTCCGCTCTCCGCGACGCTCGACGAGGACCGCGAGGATCGCCTCTAGAACGCGCGCCCCGGCACGGCTTCGCGAGCAGGACGCCGGATACCGGGCCACGCTGCTCGGCCCGCTCTACTGCGACACGAGCGCGCTTCTCAAGCTCTATCTCACCGAGCCCGGGAGCGCCGAATTCACCCGCGCCGTCGAGGGACGGGACGACCTCGTCGTATCCGATCTTGCCGTCACCGAGGTCGCCTCTGCGTTGTCACGACGTGTGCGTCAGGGTGCCGTCACTCCGGAGGCGGCGCGTCGCGTGCACCGCACGATCGTCGAAAGCCTCGACGGTTCGCCGTATCAGCGCGTCGAACTGACCCGTGAGCTTCACCGTCGTGCGGAGCACCTCCTTCTGACGTTGACGAAGACGCCGCTACGCGCGGCCGACGCGCTTCACCTGGCGTTAGCATTCTCGGCCCGGGCGCCGTCGATGGCGGCGTTCGACGTGCGGCTCGCCGCCGCGGCGCGGGCCGTCGGCATTGGCGTGTACCCGGGGTGAGTCAGGTCTGAAGGTCACCCACCGACGCGGACAGCGTCTCGAGCTCGGCGCGCCAGGACACGGGCGCGACGACGGGACGCACGACGAACTTCGAGAAGCCGACGGCGATGAAGCGCTCGATGAGCTTTCGCAACGCGGGCAACCCGACCGGCGTGAGTTCGACCGATCGCGGACGCCGGGCGGTCATCATGCGCAGGGTGGCGGGGTCGATGGGCGCGCCGGCGTAGCCGATGCTCACGCCGAAGTGCTCGCTGCTGATCGAGCGCCCGGCCCGGGCCGCGGCTTCCTCGATCACGACGCGTCCGGCTGCCGCCTCTTCGGGCGTGCACAGCGAGGGCAGCCACCCGTCCGACAGCCGACCACAACGCTCCAGGGCGGCTGGCGCCGTGCCGCCGAGCCACACTTCGAGCGGCTGCTGCACCGGTAGGGGCGAGAGCTTGACGTCACGGAAGCTGCCGACGGCGCCCTCGTGGCTCACCGTCTCGCCCGCCCAGAGGCGCCGCAACAGCGGAAGCGCATCGTCGATGAAGGCGCCGCGGCGCTTGGGGTCGATGCCGACGGCATCGCGCTCCGGCGCATAGGTGAGCCCGGGAACCAGCGTGACGAGCAGCCGCCCTCGGCACAGCACGTCCAGGCTCGCGAGCTGCTTGGCGAGCTGCACCACGTTGCGTCCCGGCAACAGCATCGTCGTCCCGAGCTTCAAGCGCGGATTGCTCGCGGCCGCCCAGGCGAGGCCCACCAGCGGGTCGAGCACCGGGGCGGTGAGCACCTCCGAGAGCCACAGGGAGTCGAACCCCAGCTGATCCAGACCCGTGACGAGTTCGCCCAGCGCGTCAGGCGTGGAGATCGCGCCTCCAGCCCCTACGCCGATGCGTATTTTCATTTCAATCTTCGTGCACGGCCGCGAGGACCCGCGGCAGGGCCGCCAGCACCTCGCGGAGGCACTGGCGAAGACGGGCGATGTTCGCTTCCGCCTTCTCGCCGGTGGTCGTCGTCAGCAACGACGCGTTGATCTCCAGCTGGAGCGCGTGGACGCGCCGGCTCTGGGGTTGACCATACGTCGCCACGATGTTGCCGCCGGTGTAGCCACTGACGTTCTGGTGCACCTCGAAGCCGTGGCGGGTGAAGATCGCGGCCGCGGTCGCCGCGAGCTCCGGGGCGCACGTCGCATCGTGGCGCGTGCCGATGATCACCTGATGGTCTTTCATCCGGCGCGGGCTCCCGGTGTGGCCATCGAGGAGCATCGCGTAGCCGTAGGCATCACGGAGCTCCGTGAGCAGGCGCTCCAGGGCCGCGTAGTAGGGATCGTAGAACGTCCGCAATCGCTCCTCGAGGTCGGCGAGCGCGAGCGGACGCGCAAAGATGGGCGCATCGC
>QHTD01000088.1 GCA_003220675.1 Candidatus Rokuibacteriota bacterium
TGGGCGGATGGCGACCTTCTGCACAGTCATATTGAGAAGCATCTACGCTATCCGGCCTCACTGGCGGCATTGCGGGCAAAATGGGTCACACTTGTTCGCCACCTGGAAGCCGCTCAGGTGGCGCACGGCGATTTACAGCACGGTAATATCCTGGTGCGCGGCGGATCGTTCCAGTTGGTGGACTACGACGGCATGTGGGTGCCGGCCTTAAGGGGCCGCAACGCCACGGAAATAGGCCACCGTGCCTACCAACATCCCGAACGTAGCGAGCAAGACTACGGCCAAGAGATTGACCGTTTTTCAGCTCTCGTCATTTATCTATCGCTGGCGGCGCTGGAGGGGGATGCCACCCTATGGGAACGTTTTCATACCGGCGACAATCTGATCTTCGTGCGCGAAGATTTCCGCCAGGTGGGTCGATCGGCGATTTGGCAACAATTACGTCGTATCGGATCGGGGCAAATCGATCAACTCGCCACGGCCGTGGCCGCCATAGCGCAGCAGCGTCCGATGAAGGTCAGCAGCCTCGATAGCGTTCTCAAAAATCTGGCGAGCTTTAACGTGCCGACGCCACCAGCGCCCAAACCAGCGGCTGTGCAAGGCGACTGGGCGGCGGGTGCGATGCCGAGCTGGATGAAACAGAGCGGCTATCGTGATCGTTCGAATGACTGAGGAGCCGACGCACGATTCGCGTTCTCCGTTCGCGTCTCGTCTCTTCCCGCAATTCTCCCCCAGCCCCTTTTGAGGGTAACCGTCGCCACCTCTCCCTGAGCTTCTAGCGTCGTCACCGTCGTCGCGATGACCATGACTGTGGCATGCTGTGGCGCCGATGGCACGCGTGCGCGTTGCGGTGTCAACGTCCATGGGCCCACGTGCGAGGGGGACGGGGTCCCGGGCCCACCGAGGACTTCGCGGGAAGGTCCGAGGCCGGCGCGGCTGACGAACGCTGACGCGTCCTCAACGCACGGTACCGCGCAGGGGTCAGTCCGAACGCCGATCTGAAGGCTCGCGTGAAGTGCGCCTGATCGGCGAATCCCGCGTCGAACGCGACCTCGACCAGCGGGCGCTCCCGGTGAATCCGCTCCCGTGCGAATTCGAGACGGCGCATGAGCAGATAGCGGTAGGGGCTGGTCCCGCACATGATCCTGAACTGCCGCGACAGGTCGTAGCGTGTCAATCCCGTGATCGACTCCAGCTCTCGCGAATGCACGACCCGGGTCTTCTCGGCGTCCAGGAACTGCCGAGCCCGTTCGATGGCCCGGACGTCGACGCGTCGGGAGATCACAGATCTGGCACCACCCCGCTCGCCGGCCATCAGCCCGTGCGCCAGGTCCACGATGAGGCTGTCTACGGCCAGCGATTCCAGCGGAGCGCGAAACGCCGCGTCGATGGCTCGCGACAGCAGCGCGTTCGTCGACACGGGCTCGCTCACGAACGGCAGCGGACAGGGCCTTCCGCAGAGGGTCCGTACCGCGTCCGTGAGAAGAAACGGTTCCACATAGACGATCCGATAGCCGAATCCCTCGTCGGTGCCCGCGCGTCCGTCGTGGACCTCGTCCGGATACAGCACGACCACCTGCCCTGGAGTACTCGCATGGACCGAGCCCCGGTAGTCGAAGACCTGGACGCCGGAGTCGGTCACACCGATCGCATACGTGTCGTGGCGATGTTTCTGATAGGCCTCGCCAGCGAACCATGCGCTGAGGAGCTCGACGCCTCCGGCTGGCCTCGAGCTGGCGAGCCACCCCGCGACCGTGCCCTGGCACGATCGTTCAAGACCCTCGCCGGCCGATCTGGTCTCTTTCAGACGCATCGCTCGCAGCCTCGCGCGAGGCCCCGGGAGGCCTCCCGATCCGCGGAGGATAGCGTACGACGACGGAACAGATCGTGGCGTTTCTTCTCTTCGCCGTCGTGGCCGCCGTCACGCCGGGTCCGAGCAACATCATGCTGACCGCGGCCGGTGCGCAGGCAGGCGTCCTCAGAGGCCTGCCCTGCCTGTTCGGCGCCGCGACCGGCATGGGGGCCATGATGTTCGTCGTGCCGCTCGGGCTCGGGAGCCTCGTTCTCGAGCGTCCCCTGGTACTCAAGGCGCTCCACTGGGGCGGCGCCGCGTTTCTGCTCTGGCTGTCATGGAAGATCGCGACGTCCGGAAGCCGCATCGACTCCGCGCCGGACCCGGTCGGCTACCTGGGCGCTGCGATCTTTCAGTGGGTCAACCCGAAATCGTGGCTGGTGACGGCGAGCGCGGCCGGCACCTTTCTCAGCGCCGAAGCGGGGAGCCCGATCGTGCAGGCCGCCTCCCTCGCGGGCCTCTTCGTCCTGGCCGCCTTGCCGAGTTGCTTTCTGTGGCTGGCGTTCGGAGCCGCTGTCCAGCACGTCCTTCACAGTCGTCGCCGACTGCGAATCTTCAACATCGCGATGGGCGCGCTTCTCGCGCTATCGATCGCCCTCATCGTTCGGTGAGAGCGCGTCGGCGGACGGCCCTGCGCCTGCCGCCCGTGGGCGGATGACACCCGCGACCGGCCGGCCCCAGGGGCCATTCGAGCCGGAGCGGGTCGGTTGTGCCCAAACTGTGCCCGGATCCATCGCAAAGGAGCGCGAACAGGAGGGAACCGGAGCTTCGTATCCCCGCAACCAGAACCCAGTGAGGCCGACAAGCCCCAACCACGGCAGAACCTCGCAACCTGGCGGTCGCTCCGAGCATCAAAACGGCGTGGCCCGGGATAGTCGGGTCATATCGGCGGAGTTCCATTCCCCAAGGAGGAGGATAATGGCAGAGGGTTGGCTCCTTTCATGATAGGGGCGACGCACTGTCGATTTGACGGCTCGCCGTTCGACCTTCTGATGGAGACGGAAAGCACGGGGCATGGGAGGCACCAATGCGGAAGCCGATGCAAAAGATCAGCCCGTTCTTGTGGTTCGATCATCAAGCTGAAGACGCCGTGAATTTTTACGTGTCGATCTTCAAAAACTCGAAGATCGGAAGCGTGACCCGCTACGCCGAAGAGGCGGCGAAGGCCTCCGGACGACCAAAGGGATCGGTGATGACGGTGGCATTCGAGCTCAATGGGCAGGAATTTGTCGCGTTGAACGGCGGGCCGATCTTCAAATTTACCGAGGCGATCTCCTTTGTCGTGAACTGCGAGACGCAGGCAGAAGTAGACCACTTCTGGGAGAAGCTCTCCGGAGGCGGCCAGGAAGTCCAATGCGGGTGGCTCAAAGACAGATTCGGTGTGTCGTGGCAAGTCGTTCCCACTGTCTTGGGTGAGATGCTGCAGGACAAGGACCGCGAGAAGTCGAGACGCGTCATGGCGGCGATCCTGAAGATGAAAAAAATCAACATCGAAGCATTAAAGAAAGCGTACGAGGGACGGTTCGACTCGGCATCTGGAGGTGGGCAATGACGGTTCGCTTGGACCACACCATCGTGCCAGCGAAAGACAAGATAGCCTCCGCCCGGTTCTTCGCCGAGATCTTCGGCTTGACAGTCAAGCTGGGCCAGGGCTACTTCGCGCAAGTGCAAGTCAACGAGAGCCTGACCTTTGACTTCGCCGACGAGCCAGAACCGTGGGGAGGGCCGGGTTTTGACCCCAGGACGGGTCAGAGCCATCACTACGCCTTCCATGTCAGCGAGGCGGAGTTCGAGGCGATCTTCACTCGGGTGAAGGCCAAGGGAATTCCCTACGGCAGCGGGCCACACAGCCACACGGATGGCCAGATCAACGCGCGCCGAGGCGGGCGCGGTTTCTACTTCGAGGACCCTTACGGACACCTATTGGAAGTCATGACAGTGCCCGAGACGGGGAACGAGGCGGAACTCCTCGAAAACCCCTCGCGGGTGTAGCGTTCCATCACCTGGACGCCTTCTCCTGGTCCCTCCACTGAGCGTCGGTCAGGCTCCAGCCACCGCCGAGCGCCTTGTACAGGCGAACATGGGCAAGGAGACGGTCGCGGCGAATCTGCGCGAGCGTGTTCTGCGCCGGGTAGAGCTGCTGCTGGGCTTCGAGCACCTCGAAGTAATTGGCCAGCCCCTGGCGATAGCGATTCGTCGCATGCTCGACGGCCTCCTCGAGCGCCTTCACAGCCGTGTCCTGTCCCGTCTCGGCCTCGTTCAGCTTGCCCAGCGCCGTGAGGGCGTCCGAGACTTCGCGGAGGGCGCCGAGCACCGCCTGCTCGTACTGAAGCCGTGCCTGCTCCCATTGCGCGATGGACGCGCGATAGAACCCCAGGGTGCGGCCCGCGTTGAAGAGCGGCCCGCTGAACTCGCCGGCGACCGCCCAGATCGTCGCGGTGCCGCCCGTGAGAGCCGACACCTCGGGACTGGCCGTGCCGAACAGAGCCGTCAGGCTGAGCTTCGGGAAGAACTCTGCCTTGGCGACGCCGATCCGCGCATTGGCGCTCACGAGCTGTTGCTCGGCCTGGCGGAGGTCGGGGCGCCGCTCGAGGAGCGTCGACGGCAACCCGGCCGGCACTGTCGGCACGACCGGCTGCTCGTACATCGGCCTCCCACGGAGAATCGGGCCGGGGCTCTTACCCAGCAAGATGCTGATCTGGTTTTCCTTGGCGACGATATCGCTCTCCAGCTGCGGGATGTTGGCCTGGGCGTTGCCGAGAGCGCCCTGGGCCCGGGACGTCTCGAGCTTGGAGGCGACACCGAGCTGCAAGCGATCCAGGAACAGGTCGTACGTGCGCTGGTAGGCATCGGTGCTGTTCCGAGCGATCTGGAGCAGCACGTCGAGCTCCAGCAGCTCGAAGTAGGCCTGGCCCAAGTCGCTGACCAGCGTCAACCACACGCCACGCCGGGCTTCCTCGGTGGCGAAGAGAGTTGCCCGTGCCGCCTCGTTCAAGCGACGGATGCGGCCCCAGATGTCGAGCTCCCACGACGCGGACATCGTGGCGAAATAGGAGTTCGTCGCGCTCGGCACAGGTCCGCCGGGTCGTCCCTGGACGCCGGGGCCGACCTTGCTCCTCGCCACGCCGCCGCTGTAGTCGAACGACGGGTAGAGGTCCGATCGAGCAATGCTGAGATTCGCCCGGGCCTCCTGCACGCGAGCGGCGGCGATCCGCACGTCGTAGTTGTTGTGCAACGCTTCGCGGATCAGGTCCACCAGAATCGGGTCACGAAAGACCTCCCACCAGGGCGCGTCGGCGAGCGAGGCGGCTTCCGCGGTCGCCTGGCCACGGAACGTCTGAGGCTCGGCCACCGTGGGCCGCTTGTAGTCCGGACCGATCGCGCACCCGCCAAGGAGCGCGGCGGCGACGATACTGGACACGATCCATCCGCTCGCGGAGCGCGTCACGGGCGTTTCCCGTCCGCCGAAGGCTCGCCGTTCGCCCCCCCGCTGATTGGGGCGGGCACCGCGTCAGGAAGCCGGCCCTTCGCCGGCTCTCGGCGGAAGCGCTCACTGACATAGAAGCTCACCGAGATGAAGAGACTGGCGACGAGCGTGTCGGTCAGCATCCCGCCGATCACGACGGTGCCGAGGATCTGGCGTCCCACCGCGCCGGCACCGGCGGCGGTCCACAACGGCACGCAGCCCAGGATGAACGCGAACGAG
>QHTD01000089.1 GCA_003220675.1 Candidatus Rokuibacteriota bacterium
TATTACCTCTTGAGCGACTGCCTGGAAGTCCCGAACCTGAGACAGAAATCCTTCAGCTACCTAGGGGCGCGACTCGGACAACTGTGGCGATCGGCGACCCGGGGGATCGAGGACGCGACTCCCCGTGAGCGGCGAATCTACCTCGTGTATGGCCTGCTGGCTGGCGCCTACTCCTTCTGGCTCCTCGGCTTCGTCGTGGTCCAGTTCGGCAGCTTCCTGATCGGGCGCTATCAGGGCGTGGGATTTCTTCTCCTCGCCGGCCTCCTGGTGACCGTGTTTCGAAATCCGCTCAAAAAGGTCCTTCCGAAGCGAGAGAGCCTCGCGTCGATAAACCGGCGGACGACGTGTCTCGTCCTGCTCGTCCTTCTTCTGGCGAGTGTCGTTCTGGTCCGGATGGAGCTGAGGGTCGCAGGGGGCTTCACGATCCTGCCCATCCAGAACGCAGACGTGCGAGCCCAGATCGAAGGGGTCATCGAGAAAGTCCAAGTGGATGAGGGGGATCTCGTCAGAGAGGGCGATCTGATCGCCCGTCTCTCTGACCGGGACTCCCGCGTCGAGCTTAAAACAATCGAGGCCAGGATCGACGAGAAGCGCGCGAGGCTCAAGATGTTCAAGGTAGGGCCGAGGCCAGAGGAGATTGCGCTCGCGCGGAGCGAGGTCGAGGCGGCGAAGACCCGGCGGGAGCATACCTGGAGGCGTGGCAACGAAGCCCGGGAGATCCATGCGGCGCAGCGTTCCAAGGCGGAGACCGCCGTTCAGAAGGCTGACGAACGGCTCAAGTACGCCAGGAACGACCTGGCCAGGTTCCGGGCGCTATTCCAAGCCGAGCTCGTCTCACGGAAGCAGATCGAGGAGGTCGAGGAGCGGGTCGCGATGAGGGAGCGGGAAGTGGAGGAAGCCCAAGCCGAGCTGAGGACGATTTTGGCCGATGACCTCGCCCAGGTCCGAAAGGACCTGGCCGTCGCCGAAAAAGAGGTGGAAGTGGCGGAGGGCAGACTGAAGGTCTTGTTGGCGGGGACCCGGCGCGAAGAGATCGAAGCCACGGAAGCCGAGATCGCCGGCCTGGATGCCCAGCGGGGCTACGTGCAGGAACAGCTGGCGCTTGTGAGGGTCGTGAGCCCCGTGTCGGGGGTCATCACGACCCCCAAGCCCAAAGAAAAGACCGGCGACTACGTGAAGAAGGGCGACCTGATCGCCGAAGTCCACGAGCTGAAGACCGTGAAGGCCGAGATCGCCATCTCCGAGAAAGAGATCGCCGATGTGCGGGTCGGCCAGCGGGTGGTCCTGAGGGCACGGGGCTACCCGGAAACGAGCTTCGTCGGCCGGGTCACGGCCATCGCCCCGGCGGCCATCGAGGAGAAGCAGGGACTGGGAGAGCGAATCGTGAGGGTTACCACCACGATCGACAATCCTTCGCTTCTCCTCAAACCCGAGATGACGGGGAACGCCAAAATCTCCTGCGGTCAGCGGCGGATTGTGGAACTGCTGACGCGGAGGGTCGCCCGCTATATCCGGGTCGAGTTCTGGTCGTGGTGGTGAGGGGCCGTCACTTGCGCGTGTACTACCTCCTGCCAGAGGATCCTAGAGGCATGTTGCTAGCCAGCAGAACCCAGCTCAGCGTTGCGCCAATCAGGATGCCTACCATGATCCTGAGGGCCAAATAGCAGTACGACTGCACGAGGGCGTATTGCTCCGACGTCAGGCCGAGATGAATTCGATGCCAGTCCGCCAAGGAGGGAAAGAGGGCGACCCCGATCGCGACACAGGCGGCGAGGAAGTGTCCGATGCTGAATGGCCGACCAAGACGCGTGACACTTTCTGTCGTGATGATCGCGGCGAGGGCGCTCAGAAACAAACCGAACCCCGCAATACGGCGTAGCGAGGGATTGTCGAGACCCGAGAACAGATCGAGACCCTGGCTCGAGCTGACCGCCCATGCCAGTACGGCCGGCAGTACGTCGAAGAAAAGAATATGCCCCGCAATGCCCACCGGGACGAGAAGGTTCCAGAGCAACTCCGAGCGCCAAATGCCCCTCCCAGCGTCCGTCTCATCGCTGTGCGGCATATGCGGACTCCTTGGCCGGTCAAATATTCGTGTCTTACGTCAATCGTAAGCTGGAGAGGATGTGGCCCCCTATTTATTCCGAGCGCCAGAGATCGGGGAATTGCAATGTGTGGCGGCTTCTTACCATCCGCGAGGAGCCCGAGGAACGCGAGCTCACCCGGGCGCGCGATGTCAGCCCAGCTCCCAGAGGAGCCAGAGGCCCAGGAGCAGGCTCGCGATCCCGGCCAGGGCGCGGACGGCGGTGTGCAGGTCCCGCGTCCGGTTTGCGGTCACCACGAAGGGAAGCGCGATCAGCCCGCTGAGCACGAGCATCCCCACCGTGGAGCCCGCGCCGAACACGAGGACGTAGAGCAACCCCGCGAGCGGATCGGGGATGGCGGCGACGACCGCGAGCGTGAGCGCGGCGCTGCCGGCCAGCCCGTGCAGCAGCCCGACGAGGAAGGGCCGACCTGCCGTGTGCAGCACGTGCGCGTGAGCGTGCCGGACGGGCGCGAGTGTGCGGAGCAGGACGTGACCGCCCAGAAGGACGAGCACCAGCGCGACCACCCGCTCGAGCCCCCGTTCCGTCTCGGGAGAGATGGTGAGCTTGAAGGTGATCGTCCCGAGCGCCGCCGCCAGCAGCGCCGCCGTGTGGCCCACGCCCCAGAAGGTTCCCAGCAGACACGAGCGCGCCACGCTGCGATGCTGGCTCACGAAGGTGGACACCGCCGCCACGTGATCGGCGTCCGTCGCGTGACGGATGCCGAGGAGGAAGCCGATGCCGAGCGCCGCCGCGAGCGACGTGTCCATCACAGCCGGCCCTGGAGGATCCCGGCAGTCCGGAGCGCCTGCGCCGCGATGGCCAGCCCCAGCCCGGTGATGGCGACCGAGGAGGTCAGCGGCAGCCATCGCGTGAGCAGCACGCCTTCGCCCCGCCACCGGGCCATGAAACGCCGCGCATGCAGTACGAGGAGCCCGATGGCGATCAGCACCGCGGCCAGGCCGACGCTGAACGCGACGATGAGCACGAGCCCGAAGCCGAGGCGGCCGAGCGCCAGCGCGCTCAGCAGCACCACAAGGGCCGCCGGGCACGGCACGATTCCCCCGGTCACCCCCAGCGCGACCAGCTCCTTGAGGGAGACGTCGGCACCAGGGTGATGGTGCTGGTGACCGTGTGCGTGATGATGCGCGTGATGATGGTGGTCGTCGTGGGCATGGTCGTGACTGTGGCGGCGCGACGCGCCTCGGTACCGACGCTGAAAGAGGACGATGCCGAGGCCGGCGACCGTCAGGCCGGAGGCGACGCCGAGCCACGGGTAGAGCCGCTCGGGAACGATGTAGCGCGACGCGTAGAGCGTCACCGCGCCCAGCAGGTAGACGCCCGCCGTGTGCGAGGCCGTGACGACGAGGCCGAGCACGAGCGCGTGCCAGGCCGTTCCCCGCGAGCCGACGAGATAGGCGGCCACGACGGTCTTGCCGTGCCCCGGCTCGAGCGCGTGGACCGCGCCGAGGCCAGCGGCCACGACGAGGGCGAGCAGGGCTATGCCCATCCCCCGGGGTCGCGTGGTCATCAGCTCGGTGAACGCGCTGCGCGGTGTCGCTTGCAGGTTCGGCGCGAGCCGCGCAGGCGCGAGTGCTCGCGCCGCCATCCGCGGACCCGGCGAGGCAAGGAGCGGCGGTGCGAGCTCGCGCCTGAACGTCAGGCGCGCCTCGACATCCTGCGGCGGGCTGGCGAGCAGATCGGTCGGGTAGTCGGCCAGCTGGTTGCTTCGGTCCCGGTCGGGGACCGACGCCTCGATGATCGCGGCATCCGCTCCCGCCACCGCGACGATCTCC
>QHTD01000190.1 GCA_003220675.1 Candidatus Rokuibacteriota bacterium
CGAGCAGTCGGGGAGCGAGGCCGCCGCGGCGGCGCTCCTCGGCGCCTCGATCAACTACCCGATACGCGGTGCGGTCACCTGGAAGTCGGTGGTCGGCACCAACGTCGCCTCCGACGCGCTCTCGCACGTCGCCTCCGCCGGCGTCATCGGCGGCGCGGTCATCGTGATCGGCGAGGACTACGGCGAGGGCGCCTCGATCCTCCAGGAGCGCACGCACTCGGCCGCGCTGAAGTCGTCCATCCCGCTGCTCGACCCGCGCAACAGCCTCGAGTCCTTCGCGCGCTTCGTGGAGGAAGGCTTCGGTCTCTCCGAGGCGTGCCACGAGCCCGTCCTCTTCTCGATCCGCATCCGCGCCTGCCACATGCGCGGCACGCTCGCGTGCCGGGACAACGTGCGACCGACGATCAGCATGCTCTCGCCGCTCGACGAGCCGAGCTTCAGCCTCGACCGCATCAACCTGCCGCCGTTCACCTATCAGATGGAGGCGCAGAAGTTCGAGAAGCGGCTCCCGGCGGCGCAGCGCTATATCGTCGAGCACCGGCTGAACGAGCACCACCGCGGGGACGAGGACCACGTGGGGATCGTCATGCAGGGCGGCCTCTGGAACACGACGCTGCGCGGGCTCCACGTGCTCGGCCTCGCCGACACGCGCGGCCGCACGGCGATCCCGTTGCTGGTCCTGAACGCCATCCACCCGCTCGTCCCCGACGAGCTGCTCGCCTTCCTCCGTGGCAAGCGGCGTGTGCTCGTCGTCGAAGAAGGGATGCCGAACTACATCGAGCGCGAGCTCGGGGCGCTCGCCCACGACGCCCGGCTCGACGTCGAGCTCCAGGGCAAGGACGTCTTCTCGCCGCACGGCGAGTACGTCCCGCAGCTCGTGATCGGCGGGCTCCGGCGGTTTCTGACCGCGGCCGGGCTCGCGTCGCGGTCCGCGGCCGAGATCGACGCGCGCTACCGCGCGCTCACGGCCCACCAGGAGAAGGTCCGGGCCGTGCTGCCCCAGCCGGTCGCCAAGCGGCCGCCCTCCTTCTGCACGGGATGTCCGGAGCGTCCGGTGTTCAGCGCGCTGAAGATCCTCCGCCAGCGCGAGCCCGCGATCGGCGACACGCACGTCTCAGCCGACATCGGGTGCTCGACCTTCTCGACGCAGGCGCCCTTCAACGTCGGCAACTCGGTGCTCGGCTACGGCATGGGACTGGCCTCGTCGAGCGCCGTCGCGCCGCTCTTCGGCAAGCGGACGGTCGCGGTGATGGGCGACGGGGGCTTCTGGCACAACGGTCTGACGAACGGCGTCGCGAACGCGATGTACAACCGCCAGGACTCGGTGCTCGTGATCCTCGACAACTTCTACGCTGCGGCGACGGGCCAGCACCACGTCCCGTCCACGGGCACGAACGCTCGCCACGAGCCCCTGCGGATGACGATCCCCGACGCGCTCCGCGGCCTCGGCGTCAAATGGATCCGCACGGTGAACTCCTATCGGATCGCCGAGGTCACCCGGACGCTCCGCGAGGCGCTCACCACGCGCGTGCCCGGCCTCAAGGTCATCATCGCCAGGAACGAGTGCATGCTCGAGCGCCAGCGCCGTGAGAAGCCCCGGGTCCGGCAGGCGATCGCGGCGGGGGAGGAGGTCGTCCAGCCGCGCTTCGGCGTGGACCCCGACGTCTGTACGGGCGACCACTCGTGCATGCGTCTGAACGGCTGCCCGTCGCTCACGCTCCGGGAGAACCCTGACCCGCTGCGCGACGACCCGATCGCCTCCGTGGACGAGACGTGCGTCGGCTGCGGCGTCTGCGGCGAGGTCGCGCACGCCGCCGTGCTCTGCCCGTCCTTCTACGAGGTCAAGGTGATCGCGAACCCGACGCGGTGGACGCGCTTCGTGGCCCGCGTGCGTCGCGCCGTCATCGGGCGCCTCGCCGCCGTCACGGCGTGAGTGACGCGCGGCTCCTCTCCGTCCTGATCCCGGCCGTCGGCGGGCAGGGCGGCGGCGTCCTCCTCGAGTGGATCGTGGAGGCCGCGCTCGCCGACGGGCTCCAGGTCCACGGCACCTCGATCCCGGGCGTCGCGCAACGCACCGGCTCGACCACGTACTACGTCGAGCTCTTGGCCGAGCGGGACGGCGCGGCCGAGCCGCCGACCTTTTCGCTCTATCCCGTGCCCGGCGCGCTCGACGTCCTCCTGGCGCCCGAGTTCCTCGAGATCGGTCGGATGATCGAGCTCGGCTTCCCGTCGCCCGACCGCACGACGATCATCGCGAGCACGCACCGCCTCTACTCGATCCACGAGAAGATCGCGACGGGCCGCGGTATCTATCCGATCGAGGACCTCCACGCCGCGGCCCGCGCTTTCTCGAGGACCCTCTACGCCTTCGACGCGCTGGTCCTCGCCCGCGAGCACGGGACCGAGGCCAATTCCGTGCTGCTCGGCGCGCTCGCGGGCTCGGGCGTCCTGCCGATTCGCGTCGACGCCTACCGCGACGCGATCCGGGCCAAGGGCGTGCAGGTCGACGCCAACCTCCGCGGCTTCGACGCCGGGCTCGCCGTCGCCACGCGTCTGAAAGCGGGGGCGGGGGAGGGGTCGCCGGGCTTCGGAACCCCACTCGCCCGGGACCCCTCCCCCGCCCCCGCCTCGACGGGCCCGACGCTGGACCCCGACTTCGAGCGGAGGATCGCGGAGTTCCCCGCCGAGCTGCGGCCGACGCTTCAGCAGGCGATCGCCCGGCTTGTCGACTACCAGGACCGGCGCTACGCCGAGCGCTATCTCGAGCGGCTCTCGCCGTTCGCGCGCGACCCCGAGCTGGCGCGCGTCGTCGCCCGTCACCTGGCCGTCTGGATGACGTACGAGGACGCGATCCGCGTCGCCCAGCTCAAGACGCGCCCGAGCCGGTTCGAGCGGATCCGACGGGAGAAAGGCGCGCAGCGAGGCGAGATCGTCGTCACCGACTTCCTCAAGCCGGACCTCGACGAGATCTACGGCATCCTGCCCGACCGGCTCGTCGCGCCCTTCGCGCGCTGGGCCGAACGGCGCTGGCCCTACGGCCGTCCGGCCTTCGGACAAGAGGTCAAGACCACGACCGTCCTCGGGTACCTCCGGGTATGGCTGCTGACGCTGCTCCGTCCGCTCCGCCCGATCTCGTACCGCGCGCGCCACGAGCACGCGCGCATGGACCGCTGGCTCGCCGCCCTCGCGCGGTGCGCGGGCTGGGACAAGGCACTCGCCCTGGAAGTCGCGCGCGGCGCCCAGCTCGTGAAGGGCTACGGCGACGTGCGGCGCCGCATGACGGCTCACTTCGACCGGCTGCTCGCGGGCGTGATGCGCGCGGCCGAATGGGAAGCCGCGAATCGCGGAGGATTCGAGGCGTCGCGGGAGCTCGCGGCGCGCTACCGCGCGCTGGTGCTCCAGGGACCCGACGCCGAGGCGCGCGCGGCGGCGCTGGCCGACCGTGTGCTCGCCCGTCTCGCTGCGGCCGACCGGAGCGGCGCGCTCGCGTCGCTCGCCGAGGCCTGACCGTTCGTCCCCCCGTCAGCGGAGCTCGTCGTCGAGATCCGGCTCGTCCTCGATCACCGGTACTCGCGTCCCGCTCGGACTACCACGATAGGTGAGGTCGGGCGAGAGGCCGCGTCGCGGTCGCGGTGACCACCGCGTGATATACTCACGTTCCGGGCTCATCCACGAAGGAGGAGGCAGTTGTCGGGCTATCTGCCCGTGTTCATCTTCGCCGTCCTGATCGTCGCGTTCGGCGTCGTGTCGCTCGTGGTCGCGCGGTTGCTGCGTCCCAGCAATCCGGCCACGGTGAAGCTCACGAATTACGAGTGCGGCGCCGAGCCGATCGGTTCGGCGTGGGTCCAGTTCCCCGTCGGCTTCTACCTGGTCGCTCTCGTGTTCATCGTGTTCGACGCGCTCGCGGTGTTCCTCTTCCCGTGGGCGCTCGTGCTCCGCAGCGCGGGACTCGAGGCATTCTGGGTGATGGCCGTGTTCGTCGCGATCCTCGGGCTCGGCTGGCTCTACGCCTACCGTGAGGGAGTCCTCGAGTGGAAGTGAAGCCGCCCATCCCGCAGATCCCGCCGCCCGTGTGGACCGAGTTCAAGGACCTCCAGGAGTGGGAGAAGTACCACCAGGAGCGCGCGACCGACGACAAGACCTCCGACGCCCTCGCCGCGATCGCCGACACGATCCATCACATGCCGGGCGGCTGGATCGTGACGACCACGACCGAGAAGATCTTCAACTGGGCGCGCAAGTCGTCGATCTGGCCGGTGACGTTCGGGCTCGCCTGCTGCGCGATCGAGATGATGGCGACGTTCGCGTCGCGATTCGACGTCGAGCGCTTCGGGATGGTCCCGTGGGCGTCGCCGCGCCACTCGGACCTCATGATCGTCTCGGGCACCGTGACGATCAAGATGGCGCCGATGCTCAAGCGCATCTACGACCAGATGCCCGACCCGAAGTGGGTGGTCTCCATGGGCTCGTGCGCGAACTCGGGCGGCCCGTTCCGCCACGGTTACCATGTCGTGAAGGGGGTCGATCGGGTCGTGCCGGTCGACGTCTACGTCCCGGGGTGCCCGCCGACGCCCGATTCGCTCATGTACGGCCTGCTCAAGCTGCAGGATCAGGTCGCCGAGTTCCAGAAGAGCGGCACGCGCCCGACCGCCTCCGATTCCAAGTGAGCACGACGGTCGCCGACGCGAGCGCGCGACTCCGGGAGACGTTTGGCGTCGAGGCGGTGGTCGATGGCGCCCTCGTGACCGTCGCCGTCCCGCGCGAGCAGTGGCTTCCGCTCGGGAGCTTCGCGATGCGAGAGCTCGGCTGCCGCTACTTCAACTGGCTGTCCGCCATCGACTGGAAGGAGGAGGGGTTGGAGGTCGTCTGCCGCGTCGAGAACCTCGACGCCGGGCTCGTCCTGACGATGCGGACGCGCCTCGGCCCGGGCGAGACGTGCTGCGCCTCGCTGACGGGGCTCTACCGCGGCGCCGACTGGATGGAGCGCGAGTGCTACGACATGTTCGGCATCCGCTTCGAGGGCCATCCGGACCTCAGGCGGATCCTGCTCTCCGAGGACTGGGAGGGCCATCCGCTCCGCAAGGACTACGCCGTCGACACGCCCTTTGCACCATACCGATGAGCCGCCACGCAAGGAGCCAGCCATGATCTACGAGCTGAGGACCTACACGCTGATGCCGGGCAAGCAGGGCGAGTACCTCAAGCTGAACCAGGAGGTCGGTCGCCCGCTGCGGGGTGACAAGTACGGCAAGCTCGAGGGCTCCTGGACGACGGAGTCTGGCACGCTCAACCAGTTTGTCCACCTCTGGAGCTATCCGAGCCTCGATGAGCGCGATCGGCTGCGCGCCGAGCTCCAGAAGAACGACGCGTGGAGCAAGGAGTATGTCCCGAGGATCCGGCCCATGCTCGTCGCGCAGGAGAACAAGATCCTCTCGGCGCAGCTGCCGCTGAAGCCGCCGGCGGACGGCGCGCATGTGTACGAGCTGCGGACGTACCGCGCCCACGTGGGCAAGACGGGCGAGTGGCTCGAGCACTTCAAGGCGATCATGCCCGTGCGCGAGAAGTACTCGAAGAACGTCGGGCTGTGGCAGACGGAGATCGCGCAACTCAACGAGGTCGTCCACCTCTGGGCGTACCGCGACCTGAACCACCGCGCGGAGGTCCGGGCCAACGCGATGAAAGACCCCGACTGGCAGGCGTTCATCTCCAAGGCGACGCCGCTGCTCGCCGAGATGCGCGCGATCATCCTGAACCCCGCGCCGGCCTCGCCTATGAAGTAATGCCCGACACCCAGGCCAAGCAGGTCGTCGAGCTGGGCTACGGGGGTAACGAGCGCCTCATGATGAACATGGGGCCTCAGCACCCGTCGTCCCACGGCGTCTTTCGCATGATCCTCACGCTCGAGGGTGAGACGGTTGTCGGCGTGGACGCGGTGATCGGCTACCTCCACCGGTGCCACGAGAAGCTCGGTGAGACGCTCACCTACGTCCAGTATCCGTCCATCGCATCGAAGACCGACTACGTCGCCGCGATGACCTCGGAGCTCGCGTACGTCTCCGCCGTCGAGAAGATCGCGCGGATCGACGTCCCCAAGCGCGCGCAGTACCTGCGCGTGATCGCCGCCGAGCTGCAGCGGATCGCGTCGCACTGCCTCTGGCTCGGCACCTGGTGCCTGGACATGGGCGGGGCGCTGGGCGGCGGCGCCACCGTCTTCCTGTACGCGATCCGCGAGCGCGAGATGGTGCTCGACCGCTTCGAGGAGCTGACGGGCGCGCGGCTCCTCTACGGCTTCCACCAGGTCGGCGGGACGCGCTACGACGTCCCGCCGGGCTGGGACACGAAGGTCCGCGAGACCGTCGACTTCATCGAGCAGCGGATCGACGAGTACGAAGCGATGCTCGAGCACAACACGTTCTTTCGCGTCCGCACGCAGGGGGTCGGCGTGATCTCGCGCGAGCTCGCCCAGGACGTGGGCGTCTCGGGGCCGCTCATCCGCGGCTCGGGCGTGAACTACGACGTGCGACGCGCCGAGCCGTACTCGTCCTACGGGGACTTCGACTTCGTCGTGCCGGTCGAGACCGAGGGGGACTGCTACGCGCGCTACCGGGTGCGGATGGTCGAGTTCCGCCAGTCGATCCGGATCATCCGCCAGGCCCTCGACGGCCTGCCGGCGGGGCCGATCTCGTCGCGGCCCGGCGTGAAGTCGGTCGGGCAGGTCCGCGTGCCGAAGGGCGAGGGGTACGCGCGCGTCGAGGGGGCGCGCGGCGAGGTCGGCTGCTACATCATCAGCGACGGCAGCCCCAAGCCTTACCGGATGAAGTGGCGGGGCGCGTCCTTTTCGAACCTGGCCGTGCTGCCGCACATCGTCCCGGGCCACAAGGTGGCGGATGTCGTCGCGATCATGGGCTCGGTGGACCCGGTCTTCGGCGAGGTCGATCGGTAAGGCGCATGACCCTGCCGCCCGTCGCGAGGGCCGCGCTCCGCGCGTTCATCGTCCTGAACGCGATCATCCTCCTGGTGACCTACGCGACGCTCCTCGAGCGCAAGTTCGCGGCGCGAATGCAGTCGCGGATCGGCCCCTACTACGTGGGCCGCCCCCATGGGTGGCTCCAGCCGATCGCGGACGCGCTCAAGCTCATGCTCAAAGAGGACGTCGTCCCGGCCGCCGCCGACCGCGGCGTCTACAACCTCGCGCCCGTCGTGTTCCTGGTGCCGTGCATGCTGATCTTCGCGACGATCCCGTTCGCCCCGGAGCTCGGCGTGGCGGACCTGAATATCGGCGTGCTGTTCTTCCTGGCGGTCTCCTCGCTCGAGATCGTCGGGCTCTTCATGGGCGGCTGGGGGTCGAACAACAAGTACGCGCTGCTGTCGGCGATGCGGGCCGTCAACCAGATCATCTCGTACGACCTCCCCTTCGTCTTCGCCGCGCTCGTCCCCGTGCTGCTCGCGGGCTCGCTCCAGATGTCGGCGATCGTCGCCGCGCAGCAGGGGCTCTGGTTCGTCTTCTATCCGGTCATCGGTCAGCTCGCGTTCGTCGCGTACCTCGTCGCGACGCTCGCCGCCGAGAACCGCGTGCCCTTCGACATCCTCGAGGCCGAGTCGGAGCTGGTCGCCGGCTTCCGGGTCGAGTACAGCGGGATGAAGTTCGCGCTGATCCAGCTCGGCGAGTACGCCCACATGCTGGGCACGAGCTTCCTCGGGGCACTGCTCTTCCTCGGCGGTTGGCTGGGCCCCGGGCCGGCGTGGCTCGGCCCGCTGTGGTTCCTCGCGAAAGCGGTGCTCGTCTTCCTGGTCGTCACGTGGGTGCGCTGGTCCTTCGTCCGGATCCGCGTGGACCAGATCCTCGCGATCTCCTGGAAGCTCCTGCTGCCCGCGACGCTCGTCCTCCTGCTCGCGACCGGGTTCGTGGTCGCCACGCGAGGTGCCGGTGGCGGCTAACGGCGACCGGCCCGCGCTGGGGTTCTGGCGGGAGACGGCGCAGCTCGTCGGCGCCGTCGGCCGGGCGATGGGTATCACGCTGCGGAATCTCTTCCGCAAGCCGGTGACGGTCCACTATCCGGACGTCCAGCGGCCGTACCCCGACCGCTTCCGCGGGATCCTCGCGCTCACCTACGACCCCGAGACTGGCGAGGAGAATTGCATTGGCTGCCGGCTCTGCGAGTACGTCTGCCCGCCCCAGGTCATCAAGGTCGAGATGCTCAAGGCTACCAAGCGGAACTACGCGAAGACCTTCACGCTCGAGCTCTACGCATGCGAGTTCTGCGAGCTGTGCGTGCAGGTGTGTCCGACCGACGCGATCGTCATGTTGAAGTCGTTCGATCTCGCCACGGCGGACCGCCGCGACCTCCTGCTCGACAAGGACCGGCTCCACGCCCTCGGGCGGGAGTTCGAGCCGTCGTGGGCCACGGGAAACAGGCTGCGCGACATGCAGGCGCCCCCGAAACCGGCCAAGGCCGAGGCCAAGGGAGAAGCGAAGGAGCCCGGCGAGTGACGCTCGAGATGGTGGGGTTCTGGATGGTCGCCGCGGTGCTCGTGGCCTCGAGTCTCGCCGTCGTGCTCACCCCTAACCTCTTCCATGCCGTGCTCTATCTCGCGGCGGCGCTCGTCGCGACGGGCCTCGTCTTCCTCCTGCTGGACTCGCCCTTCCTTTTCGCCGTCCAGCTCCTCCTCTACGCCGTCGGCGTGATGACGGTCGTGGTCTTCGCGATCATGCTGACTGAGCGGCTGGTGGGCGAGCGCATCGTGCAGACGAGCCGCAGCCTCCTGAACGGCGCGGTCGTCGCCGGCGCGGTGTTCGTCGGGGTCGTCGGCTTCCTGATCCGGGCGCCGCGATCGGTCCTGCGTCCCACGCTCGACGCGGATGCCATCCCTGCGATCGGCCGGGCCCTCGTGGGGCCGTTCGCGGTCACGCTGGAGCTCCTCGGCCTGCTCCTGGTCGTGGCGCTCCTGGGCGCGCTCTACTTCGCGAGGACGGACGAGTGAGCCTGAACGCGTACCTCACGCTCGCCGCGCTGGTCTTCGCGATCGGCCTCTTCGGCGTCCTCACGCGGCGCAACGCGATCGGGATCCTGCTCGGGATCGAGCTGATGCTCAACGCCGTGAACATCAACCTGGTGGCCTTCGCCCGCTTCCACGGCGACCTCCGGGGGCTGGTCTTCACGCTCTTCACGATCGCGATCACCGTCGCCGAGGTCGCGGTGGGACTGGCGATCGTCATCGTGATCTTCCGCGTACGACGGACGGTCGAGGCCGACCGCCTCGACCTGCTCAGGGGCTAGGCCGTGCCCACCGCCGTGCCTCATGGCGTCGGCCTCGATCCCGCGGCGACGAACATGGCGCTCCTGGTCGTGCTCCTGCCCTTCGTCGCGTTCGTGCTTCTGGCGGTGGTGGTGCCGCTTCGGCGGCGCGGGCAGGCGGCGGGCGCGGTCTCGATCGCGGCGATCGCGGTGGCCTTCCTCGCAGCGCTCTTCAGCTGGTTCGTGTGGAAGGGCGACGCGCACGTGCAGACGTGGGCCTGGATCCCGGCCGACGAGGGGCCGACGGCGACCGTCGGCGTGCTGCTGGACCCGCTCTCGAACGCGATGCTCGTGCTGGTCACGCTCGTCTCGCTCCTCGTGCAGATCTACTCGCTCGCGTACCTCCGCGACGAGCGGGCGCCGTCGCTCGGGCGGTACTACACGTACCAGTCGCTCTTCGCGTTCTCGATGCTCGGGCTCGTCCTCTCCCCGTCCTTCATCCAGATGTTCGTGTTCTGGGAGCTGGTGGGCCTCTGCTCGTACCTCCTGATCGGGTACTGGTACGAGCGCCCGTCCGCGGCGCGCGCGGCCGTCAAGGCCTTCTGGATCACCAAGCTCGGCGACCTCGGCTTCGTCATCGGGATCGTCATGCTCTGGGCCGCGACGGGCACGTTCGAGTTCCACGCGCTCTTCGCACTGGCCCAGGAGCACGCGCTGGCGATCGAGGGCCTCGGGACGATCATGCTCCTGATCTACCTGGGCGCGGTGGGCAAGTCGGCCCAGTTCCCGCTCCACGTGTGGCTCCCGGACGCGATGGAGGGGCCCGCGCCCGTGTCCGCGCTGATCCACGCCGCGACGATGGTCACGGCCGGTGTCTTCATGGTTACGCGCGCGCAACCGCTCTTCGTCCTGGTCCCCGACGTGCTGGTGCTCATCGGCTGGGTCGGCGCCTTCACGGCGCTCCTGGCGGCGACGCTCGCGTGCGTGGAGAGCGACATCAAGCGCGTCCTCGCGTACTCGACGGTCTCGCAGTTGGGTTACATGATGGCCGCGGTCGGCGCCGGCGCGCCGGACGCGGGCTTCCTCCACCTCCTGACGCACGGCCTGTTCAAGGCGCTCCTGTTCTTGGGCGCGGGCGCCGTGATCCACGCGGTCGGGACCAACGACATCTTCCGGATGGGCGGGCTCTTCCGCGCGATGCCGCAGACCGGCGTCGTCTTCATCGTCGGCACGCTCGCGCTCGCCGGGCTGCCGCCGCTCGCGGGCTTCTTCTCCAAGGAGGCGGTCCTCGCCGGCGTCTGGGACTCGGGGATGACGTGGCCGTTCCTCATGCTGGCGCTGACGGTGCTCCTGACCGCCTTCTACATGTTCCGCGTCGTCTTTCTCACGTTCTTCGGCCGGGTACCCGCAACGGGCCATCCGCACGAGCCCTCGTGGACGATGCGCGGCCCGCTCTGGGTCCTTGCGGCTCTGACCGTCCTCGTGGGCATCAGGCTCGCGGCGGGGAGCGTCGGCGGGCGCCATGGCCCCGGGTGGCTCGCGCCGCTGTCGGTGGCGGCGGCGCTCGGCGGGATCGCGCTCGCCTGGGCCGCGTATCAGCGCGGCGCGGTCGATCCCGGCCGCCTCGCCGCGACGTTCCCCCTCTCGGTGATCGACGTCCTCGCGCGACGCCGCTACGGCCTCGACGGGCTCTACGCCGGGCTCTACCGAGGCTTCATCCTCGGCCTCTCGCGCCTGATCGGGTGGATCGACCGCTACCTCGTGGACGGCGTTCTGAACTTCGTGAGCGCGTCGACGCTGCGCGGCGGTGATCTGCTGCGTCGGATCCAGAGCGGGCACGCGCAGGACTACGTCTACGGCGTCGCGTTCGGCGTGCTGCTGCTCCTCGTCTGGTCGCAGTGGTGGGCGCGATGACGCCAGACGCTCAGCCCCCGGTGGAGTGAGAGGCGACATGCGGAACGCAGCCGGGTCGCACCTCGTCTCAGGCCACCCACGGACTGTGGCGGCCCCGCGGTCCCCGGTACAATGACGCCGCCGCCGGTGTTGTCGCTCATCACCTGGTCGCCCTTCGTCGGCGCCCTCCTCATCATGTTCACGGCGCGCCACCACCCGCTCGCGGTGCGGCTGATCGCCGCCGTGACGACCGGCGTCTCGACGATCGCTTCCCTCTGGATCTACGTCGCCTACGACCGCGAGGCGGCGGGCTTCCAGTTCTACGAGAAGCTGCCGCTCGTGCCGCCGCTCGGCATCTCCTACGAGCTCGGCGTCGACGGGATCAGCCTGCTCCTGGTGCTCCTGACATCGGTGATCATCTTCGCCGGCGTCTTCGCGTCGTGGACGATCGCCGTCCGCAGCCAGGAGTTCTACGCGCTGTTGCTGACGCTCGTCACCGGCGTCTTCGGCGTCTTCGTCACGCTCGACCTCTTCGTCTTCTTCCTCTTCTACGAGCTCGCCGTGCTGCCGATGTACTTGCTGATCGGTGTCTGGGGCTCGAGCGGCGAGATCCGCCCGCGCGGCATTTTTGCCTGGGCGTACCGGGAGGCCGGGGTCGGGACGAAGGAATACGCGGCGATGAAGCTCACGCTCTACCTGCTCTTCGGGTCGGCGTTCATCCTCGTCGGCATCTTCGCCCTCTACGTCAACGCCGGCGCATCCTCCTTCTCGTTCGTGGACCTCGAGGGTGTGTCCTTCGCCCCCGCGGTCCAGCGCTGGGTCTTCCTCGCCTTCTACGTGGGCTTCGGCGTTCTCGCCGGCATCTGGCCCCTGCACACGTGGTCGCCCGACGGCCACGCCTCGGCGCCGACGGCGGTCTCGATGCTTCACGCGGGCGTGCTGATGAAGCTCGGCGCCTACGGCGTCGTGCGCATGGGCCTGGGGCTCCTCCCGGGCGGCGCCGCGGAGCTCGCGTGGCTCATGGGCACGATCGCGTGTGTGAACATCGTGTACGGCGCGCTCTCCGCGATGGCGCAGACGGATCTGAAGTACGTCATCGCGTACTCCTCTGTCTCGCACATGGGGATCGTCATGCTGGGCGCGGCGACGCTCACCGAGACGGGGCTCAACGGTTCGGTCTTCCAGATGTTCGCCCACGGCGTGATGACGGGTCTCTTCTTCGCGCTCGTCGGTCTCGTCTACGAGAAGGCGCACTCGCGCGAGATCGGGAAGATGGGCGGCTTCGGCGCGGTGATGCCGGGGATCGCGACCGCCTTCACGGTCGGCGGCCTCTCGTCGCTCGGCCTGCCGGCGACGGCCGGGTTCATCGCGGAGCTGCTCACGTTCCTGGGCGCCTGGCGCTCCGACCACCAGTGGTGGCTCTTCCCCGCGGTCGCGGGCACGTTCCTGACGGCCGTCTACGTGCTGCGGGTCGCCAAGCAAATCTTCTGGGGGCCACCCTCGCCGCACTTCCACGACCTCGAGGACGCGCGCGGCCCCGAGTGGGTCGCGCTCGTGCTTCTCGTCGCGGTGCTCGTGCTCTTCGGCATGGCGCCCGGGGTCGCAATCGGCCCGATCGACACGGCGACCACGCTCCTGCTATCGCGGATCGTGGGGCCCTGACACCTGTGCCCGGCCCCGAGACGGTGCGCGCGTTCACGCTGGAGATCGGGCTCGGGGCCCTCCTGCTGCTCGTGTTCGTCGCGAACCTCGGCGTCCGGGGCGGCGACCGGCGCGTGATCGGCTGGATCGCCTCGGGGGGCGTGCTGGTCCTCGCCTTGACGAGCTTCCTCGTGACGCCCGCGCCGCCCGCGCTCGGCGGCATGTTCGTCCAGGACGGCCTCGCGATCTTCGCCAAGCGCCTCTTCCTCGTCGCGACCTTCATCGGGCTGCTCGCCTCCCTGTCCAACGTGCAGCCCGCGTTCGTGCGACGCGCCGGCGAGTACCACCTGCTCATCCTGTCGTCGCTCCTGGGGATGTTCGTCCTCGCCTCCGCCCGCGACCTGATCCTGTTGTTCGTCGCCTTCGAGCTGATGTCGATCCCGCTCTACGTCCTGGCGGGCTTCCTCAAGCGCCAGGAGGAGGCGGTCGAGGCGGCGCTCAAGTTCTTCCTCGTCGGGAGCGTCTCGTCGGCGCTGCTGGTGTACGGGCTTTCCTTCGTCTACGGCGCGGTGCGCTCCACCGACCTCGCGACGGTGGCCCGGGCCTCCACCGCGGCTCAGCCGCTCCTCACGCTCGGCCTCCTCACGGCGTTCGCGGGCTTCGGGTTCAAGATCGCCGCGTTCCCCTTCCACATGTGGGTGCCAGACACGTACGAGGCCGCGTCCACGCCGTTCGTCGCGTGGCTCAGCGTCGCCCCCAAGGCGGCGGGCTTCGTGGCGCTCTTCCGGGTCTACCTGGAAGGCGCCGGGGACCGGGCGGCCACGTGGATCCCGCTCGCCGCGGGCCTCGCGACGATCACGATCGTGGGAGGCAACCTCATGGCGCTCCCGCAACAGAACACGAAGCGGCTGCTCGCGTACTCCGGGATCGCCCACATCGGCTACATGCTCGTCGGCTTCGCCGCCGCC
>QHTD01000090.1 GCA_003220675.1 Candidatus Rokuibacteriota bacterium
GAGAGCGCGGTGACCAAGCTCTTCACCGCCGAGGCCGTCTGGAAGATCGTGGACCACGCGATGCAGGTCCTGGGCGGCATCGGCTACACGACCGACTTCCCGGTCCAGGCGATCTTCCGCAACGCCCGCCTCATGCGGATCGGCGCGGGCTCGGACGAGATCATGAAGTTCCTGATCGCGCGGGAGCTGCTCAAGGAAGTTAAGGGGTAAACTGACGTCGGGGGCGGCGGCATGGTGGAACAGGTCGTCCCGAAGCCCGAGACCGAGGACGTCGTCGACGAGGCGGTCGCCCCGCCCTGGATGACGATCCTGCACAACTGCGAGTGTCACACCTTCGAGCAGGTGGTGAAGCAGCTGCAGAAGGCGATCGCCTGCAGCGAGGCCGAGTGCGTGCGCGTCGGCAACATCCTCGCGTCGATCGGCCTCGTCGTCACCGTCGTCCAGTCCTGACCGCCCGCGGGCCGGTCACGCCCCGCGACGCGCGCCCGGTAGAGTGGTTAGAAGCGGACGCCGAACGAGAGCCCGGGCATCACATTGGCACCGACGCTACGGCCCGTGTGGAGATTAGTGAAGTTGAGCAGGAATGTCGTGGTCACGTTCAGCTTATTCGTCAGGGCGTAGTCCGCTCCCACCCCGAGCGGAATCAACCACGAGGTGTCTCCCTCCCGAGAGGAGTTGTGGACAAAGCCCAGACCGACCTGCGGGGTCACCTTGAATCCCTTCGCGATTTTGGGGACGTCGACCCAGAACTTCGCCTGGCCCGACAGCCCCACCTGGCTCGCGTCACTGGTGAAGCCGAGTTGCAGCAACGGACCGACCGAGAATTTCGGGGCGACGAACGTCTCGGCGTTCAAATTCAGCGCGAACGCCGTGCCGTTCGGCGTGTCGGCGAGGAAGCCAAAGCCTGCGCCGCCCATCCAGGCGCCCGGCTTCGCGTCAGCCCCCTCGGCCACCTCCCTACCGCCATAGCCGATCAACCCGGTGGCCATCGCCACGGCTGCGATCCAAAGCGAGAGCCTTCTCTCTCGTCTCATCTCCGCCGCCTCCTCCGCGCTCTCACTATACCGGATTGGGTCCCTGGATGCGTAGCACCGCAGGTGGCGCGGTCTCGAGCTGGATCGTGGTGTGGTCGATGCCGAACCACGCGTGGAGGACCTCGTGGAGCTCGCGGAGCAGCCGGTCGCTCTCGCCCACGTCGACGACGACGACGTGGGCGCTCATCGCCTCGCGCCCCGACGTCAGCGTCCACACGTGCAGGTCGTGCACGCGCCGCACGCCGGGCACGCGCAGAATCGCGGCCTCGATCTCCCCGAGGTCGAGGTGGGTCGGCGTGCCCTCGAGCAGAACGTTGACGGCCTGCCGCAGGAGCCCCCACGTGCGGGGCACGATGATGAGGGCGATCGCGAGCGACGCGAGCGGGTCGGCGACGGTCCAGCCCGTCGCGACGACGACGAGCGCCGCGACGACGACGCCGACCGAGCTCAGCGCGTCGCTGAGGGCGTGCAGGTACGCGCCCCGGACGTTGAGGCTCATGGCCGCGTGCGCGTGGAGGAGCCAGGCGCAGCCGAGGTTCACGGCGAGCCCGACGACCGCGATCGCGAGCATCGGGCCTCCGAGCACCTCCGGCGGCGCCCACAGACGCCGGTAGGCCTCCACCAGAATCGCCCCGGCGACGACGAGCAGCACGAGCGCGTTGACGAGCGCCGCCAGGATCTCGGCGCGGTAGTACCCGTAGGTCTTCGCCGGCGTCGGCGGGCGGCCGGCGATCCAGATGGCGAAGAGCGCGAGCGCGGTCCCGCCGACGTCGGTCAGCATGTGGCCCGCGTCCGCGAGGAGCGCGAGGCTTCCCGTCCAGAGGGCGCCCAGCACCTCGACGACGAAGAACGCGGCCGTGAGCCCGAGCGCCGTCACGAGCCTGTCGCGCGAGCGAGCGGCGGCAGTGGGCCGGTCCGGGTGGGCCATCACGCGGATCGTAGCAGGTTCCTGTTACAATTCGGTATCCACCACGATCGATCGCTCGCGCTGCACGGCCAGCGGTTCCACTACACCGAATGGGGAGACCCCACGGCGCCCGCGGTCGTGCTGCTCCACGGGATCACCGGCCACGCCCGCACCTGGGACGACGAGGCGCGCGCCCTCGCCGCGCGCTACCGCGTCCTCGCGCTCGACCAGCGCGGTCACGGCGATTCGGATCCGGCGCCCGACGGCGACTACACCGTGACGACGATGGCGGCCGACCTCGCGGCCTTCGCCGACGCGCTCCGGCTCCGGCACTTCTCGGTCGTCGGGCTCTCGATGGGCGGGCGCGTGGCCATTGCCTTCGCCGGCAGCCAGCCCGAGCGCGTGGAGCGCCTCATCGTGGTGGACATCGGCCCTGACATCGCGCCCGGCGGCCGGCTGCGCGTGGGCGCGATGATGGCGCAGACGCCCGAGCGCTTCGACGACCTCGAGACGGCCATCGCCTGGGCGCGGACGGCGAACCCCCGCTACACCGACACGATGCTCCGTCACCGGGTCGTCCATGGCACGCGGCCGGTCGACGGCGGGCTCGTGTGGAAGTACGACCGTGCCATCCGCGACGCCGTCCGGTCGGGACGGTGGCGCGATCCCGCGGACCTCTGGCCGCTCTGGAGCGCGATCGCCTGCCCGACGCTGGTCGTCCGGGGCGCGGAGTCGGACGTGCTCGCGCCGGAGACCGTCAAGCGGATGCTCGCGACGAATCCCCACGCGCGCCTCGTCGAGGTGGACGGCGCCGGCCATACGGTGCCGGGCGATCAGCCCGCGGCGTTCCGGCGGATACTCGTCGAATTCCTCGCCGCTTGACCGCGTCGTTGCGGCTCTTGTGGAGCGGCGCCTTCGCCTTCTTTCTGTCCTTTTTCCTGTTGCTGGCCGTCCTGCCCCTCTACGCCCGCGCCATCGGCATCGGCGACCGCGCGATCGGCGGCGTGCTCGGCGCCTTCGCCTTCGCGGCGATGCTGGTGCGGCCGTGGGCGGGGTGGGCGTCCGATCGTCACGGGCGTCGGCCGCTGATGCTGGCGGGGGCGCTCGTGTTCGTCGCCGCCTCGCTCGCCTACAGCCTGACCGCCGGCCTGCTCGGGCTCCTCGCCGTTCGCCTGCTCCACGGCTGCGGCATGGGGCTCTACCCCACAGCCGCGAGCGCAGTCGTCGCCGACCTGGCCCCGCCCGACCGCCGCGGCGCGCTGATGGGGACCTTCGGCGCCGCCGCGAACATCGCGATGGCCCTGGGGCCGATCGCCGGGATCGCGATCGCCGACCGGCTCGGCTTCGTCCCGCTCTTCCAGGTCGCCGCCTGCGTCGCCGTCGTCGCGCTGCTCCTGACGCGATGGTTGCCTGAGACGCGGCGGAGCCGCGTGACGATCCCCTTCACGCCCGGCGCAATGGTGAGTGCCGAGGCCCTCGTCCCCTCCGCGATCCTGTTTCTGGTGATGCTGGGCTACGGCGCCCTGGTGACGTTCCTGCCGATCCACGCCGAACAGCAGGACGTAAACCCTGGGCTCTTCTTTTTCGTGTTCGCGCTCGTCGTGACCGCCGTCCGCAACTACGCGGGGCAGCTCTCGGACCGTTTCGGGCGCGTCGTCGTCGCCGTCGGAGGACTCCTGCTCGCGGCGACCGCGCTCGCTGGCCTGGCGCTCACGAGCGGCGCCACGAGCCTCATGGCCGCCGGCGCCCTCTACGGCGTCGGCTTCGGCGCGTTGACGACCGCCCTGCTGGCCTGGTGCGTCGATGTGGTGGACGAGGCGAACCGCGGCCGGGCGATGGGCACTTACTACACGGCGCTCGAGCTCGGCATCGGGCTCGGATCGCTCGGCGCCGGCTTCGGTGTGGAGGCGGTCGGCTTCGCGCCGACCTTTCTCTCCGCCGCGGCCACCACGCTCGCCGGCGCGGTGCTCGCGTTGAGCCGCCGGCCCCCACAGACCAGCCGAAATGTTCAATTTCCCTGACGGGCCGCGAGGTGCCACGCCATGGTCATGTCTCATGCCCTGGCGCGGTCAGATCGACAAGGAAAGATGCCGAGCCGAGGGGCGCCATCACGTAGATTGCTAAGAAGAGAGCTATCACTCGTGCCACGGCGCAAAGCGGCCTTTAAGCGCCAACACCCGCAACTGCCCGCAGGCGAGCACGAGCCCCGTGAACCGGTCGCCGGCGCGTTACCCCAGAGATGCGTCTCCTGGCTGGCCCCCGTGCTGATTGCTCTCGTCACCTTCGCCGCCTTCCTGCCCACGCTGCAAAACCAGTTTGTGGCCTGGGAC
>QHTD01000056.1 GCA_003220675.1 Candidatus Rokuibacteriota bacterium
TGGTCGAGGCGAGCGACCATTACCGGCAGGCGCTGCAGATCAAGCCTGACTCTGCCGAAGTCCACATCATCTGGGGTACTGCGCTCGCTGACCGGGGCAGGCTGGCCGAGGCGGGCGAGCACTATCGGCAGGCCCTGCGCATCAAGCCTGACCACGCCGCAGCCCAGTCCAACCTGCTCAATGTTCTCCGGCGGCTCGGCACGGGCAAGGAGGACGCGGCCCCGAGCCGCAAAGGCGAAAAGAACCAGTAGTGTAGCCCCGCCGGGCCTTCTTACGTGGCGCGACTAACCGTGGAAGGTCCGGCGCCCTTCGTTGCGGTGCCACAAGCGAATCAGGTGGCGCTTGAGGTGCGGCTCCTCGGCATCCTTGAACCTCGTGCGACTGTGGGCGACGCAAAGATTGTTGAGGTACTGGATCTGTCCCCTCTCGATCGTGAACTCCACCCGGACCTCTGGCGAGTCGGCGATCGCGCGCATTCCGGCCAGGGCCTCTCGTCCCTCGCGATCCAATGGCGCGCCCGTCAGGGCCTCGGCGTTCCCGATCAGGGTCTCGTTGTAGCGAGCCACGAGGTCCCGGCCGGCCGAGTGGAACACCGGCTGCCACGCGACCTTGTCGTCACCGGGCGCATGCTCGGCCTGCCGGTCCCAGGGGAACGGACGATAGAGCCGCGGGAGGAGGTCAGGATGTCGGCGCCGCAGCTCGTTGTGCACCGTGGCGAGGCTGACGACCTGGCTCACCCCGCCCTCGCGCGCCGGGCGCAGGCAGAGCAGCCCGACGCGCTCGGGAGGGAGTGCGAGCCACGGAGCGTCGGTGTGGAACTGAAGCTCCAGGTTGGTCACCGAGCGGCGCACCCCGTACTCGAGCGCCTTCCCCGTGTCCCGGACGTCGTAGATCATCGTGCCGTCCCACTTCTGCGCGACCGGCCGGCCGAGGAGCGACCCCAGCAACCAGTAGAGCGCGCAGTTCTCGTCCGCCGAGAAACGCTCCACCGGGATGCGGTCGATCACGGCGAGCCCGATGGAGTGACGCAGCTTCCGATTCACCGCGGTCATTACCGCCGCGCACGCCGACAGGGCGAACTGCGCCGGCGAGAGAAGCAGAAGCGGCAGCGGATCGCGGCGGAGTCTCTGGAGCGCCTGCTCTAGCTCGTCCACGGCGGCCCTCGGGAAGGGCACCATCCAGTCGGACTCCGAGATCGTGCCCTGCACCCAGGCGCGCCGGCCACGAACTTCGGGAGCGAGCAGGACGGTTGTCAGGGGTCACCTCCATTGCCGAGAAGCCCCTCGGGACGTCCGAGGAGTACCACGATGATGAGCAGGAACGCGAGCGTGCTCTTATGCGGGACCGTCTAACCCCGGATCACCAGTCACTTGAGGAACGCGACGATGACCGGGACGACCTGTTCGGTGGCCTCCTCCATGAGCCAGTGACCGGAGTTCTTCACCACGGTGCCGGACACATTGGTCGCGACCATCTTCGCTTGGTCGATGAGGAACGTGCCAGAGGCCTTCTCACCAGTAAGGACGAGGAAGGGCATGTTCAGTCTGGTTGCCGAAAATGCTGCGAAGTGCTTGGCGTCCTGCTCGAAGGTCTTGAAATACTCGAAGCCCGCCCGCATGCCGTCCGCTCGCGCGTAGGCTGCGGCGTAGATTCGACGATCCGGGTCGGGTACCGACTTGGTCTTGTCGGCGGCGAAGTCATTCCAAAAGTGTTCGAAGTAGAGGCGTTCCCGCCCCTTGACCAACGCGAGGGGCGTGGGGCCATAGAAGTGAAAGTGCCAGAGGTCGCGCAGCAGCCAGACGTCCTTCCAATTGCCGACACCCGGTAAGAACGCGTCCATCAGGACGACCTTGCTGACCTCCGCGGGATACTGTGCCGCGTATGCATACGCCACCATCAGACCGATGTCGTGCCCAACCACCTGCACCTGTTCATAGCCGAGCTGATGCACGAGACCTCGAATGTCCTTTGCCAGCGTCTTCTTGTCGTACCCATCCTGCGTGCGTTCAGAGCCTCCTGCGCCGCGCAGGTCGGGAGCGATCACGGTGTGGGACATCGCAAGCAAGGGCATCAGCGGCGTCCACATGTGGCTCGTCTGGGCGTAGCCGTGGATCAGGACGACCACCGACCCGCGGCCCCCGATCTTGTAGTTGATTCTCACCCCGTTCACGTTGGCGCTCTTTTCGGTGAACCCCTTGGGCAGGCGAGCGGCCAGCGCGATCTTGCCTGTGAGTTTCTTTGGCATTGTCTTCTTTCCTTCCGTCTCTCGCGGGCGGTCTCTAACCGGGCGGCCGCACATCGCGCTTCGGCGGCAGCAGGGTCGCGGGGATCACGGCGCCCTCGCCGAAGCGCTCTGTGAGCCGGTCAACCACCCGCGCGAGCCGTTCGCGGCGCACGGCGTGGGGATCGAAGAGCCCGAGCTGGCCCACGCCCGCAGGCCCGAGGCGCCCCGCCGAGAGGCCGATGAGCCGCACCGGGCGTGTCACCCGCTCGCGCTCCAACAGCACGCGCGCCCGGCGGTAGAGCTCGAGCCCGTCCTGCGTCGGCTCCCCCGTGGCACTCCGGGTATGCGTCTCGAAGGGCGCCAATCGGAGCTTGAGCGTGATGCGCGCGGCCGCGAAGCCCCCTTCTCTCAACTCGGCGGCGACCCGTTCGGCCTGGGCTCTGAGCGTCGTCCTGAAGAGCTCGGCGTCCGTGCAGTCAGCGTCGAATGTTTCCTCGGCCCCGACAGACTTCGGCAGACCGAAGGGCTCGACGGGACGGTCGTCGCGGCCGAACGCGAGGTCGTGCAGGTGCTCGCCGTGCTTTCCGAACCGCCTCGCCAGGACGGAGCGCGGCATCGTCTGAAGCCGGCCGATCGTGGCAAGGCCAAGGTCTCCGAGGGCCTTCGCCGTCACGCGGCCGACTCCCCAGATCAGATCAACGGGGAGCGGCGCGAGGAAGCGTGCCTCCCCGCCTGCGGCGACCGCGACGAGGCCGTCGGGTTTTTGGAGGTCGGAGGCGACCTTCGCGACGAACTTGTTCGCGGCGAGGCCGGCAGAGGCGGTCAGCTGCGTCTCGTCGCGGATCCGTTGTTTGATCCGTCGCACGGCCTCGAGCGGACTCCCGAAGAGGGACTCGGTCCCCGTGAGGTCGATGAACGCCTCGTCCACCGATACGGGCTCGACGAGCGGCGAGAAGTCGGCCAGGATGCCCATGATCTGCACGGAGACTGCCCGGTACTTGGCCATGTCCACCGGGAGGAAGGCGGCGTGCGGGCAGAGCCTGGCTGCGCGGGAGATCGGCATCGCCGAGCGGACGCCGAAGCGGCGCGCCTCGTAGGACGCTGCCGAGACCACGCCACGCCCCTTCGGATCGGCACCGACGATGACCGGCCGCCCCCGCAAGTCGGGCTGATCGCGCTGCTCGACCGACGCGTAGAAGGCGTCCATATCGACATGTGCGATCGCTCGGATGGACGCGGCGCCGGGGCCGGGCTGCGCGCTCGGAGACCCGTGTCTCAGGGAAAGGCCCTCGCGCGCGGCTCAGCGAGCGTGATCGAGGAGCACACGCCCCGGGCGCGTCGGAGAGTCACGCACGGGCGAGACCGATCTCGGAGGCGACGCCGGCGAGCGCGGCGATGACGAATGCGATGTGCTCGTCGAGATCGACGCCGAGCTCGGCGGCGCCGCGGTAGACGTCGTCGCGGTTGACGGTGCGCGCGAACGCCTTGTCCTTGAGCTTCTTCCGGACCGAGGGCGGCTCGAGCCCGGTGATGACGCGGCCGGGGCGAACGAGCGCCACCGCGTGGACGAAGCCCGATAGCTCGTCGCACGCGTAGAGGGCCCGGTCGAGGAGCGAGACGCGGGGCATCCCGGAGTAGTCCGCGTGGGCGAGAACCGCGTAGACGATCTGGAGCGGCACGCCGCGGACCAGGAGAATTTCGCCGCCCTTCATGGGGTGGTGCGGGCCGCGCGGGTGCACCTCGTAGTCGAAGTCGTGGAGCATGCCCGCCACCCCCCACGTGTCCGGATCCTCGCCGTGCTTCGCCGCGTAGGCCCGCATCGAGGCCTCGACGGCGCGGGCGTGCTTGCGGAGGCTGTCGCTCTTGGTGAACTCGGTGAGGATCGACCAGGCGCGCTCGCGGGGGATCACGTGCGCCGCTGCTGCTGGCTCCGCCACTTGTCGATCGACTTTTTCGAGAACACCCAGCTTCCCTCGTGCTGGAGCGACGGGATGCGGCGCTCCGTTGCGAGCCGCGCCAGGGTCGTCTCGTCCATCGCGAGGTACGTCGAGGCTTCCTTGAGGCTCAGAACGTCCTTCGGGGTCACGGGCGCTCCTCCTCCATCTTCTTTCGCAGCGTCTCGAGCTCGGCCTCCAGCGTGCGGATCCGCTCGGCGAGCTGCTCGATCCCCTTGCTCAAGGGGTCCGGAAGGTCCGTCTGGTTGAGGTCGATCTCCCCCGCGACCCGCCGACCGTCGCGATATGTTACCCGGCCCGGAACGCCCACGACAACGGAGTTCGGCGGCACCTCGCGGACGACCACGGAGCCGGCGCCGATGCGGCTGCCGTCGCCGATCTTGAACCCGCCGATGATCTTGGCGCCGGCGCCGACGACGACGTTGTTCCCGAGGGTGGGGTGGCGCTTCTCGCGCTTGAGGCTCGTCCCCGCCAGGCTCACGCCCTGGTAGATCGTCACGTTCTCTCCTACCTCTGAGGTCTCACCGATCACGACGCCCATGCCGTGGTCGATGAAGAGGCCGGGTCCGAGCTTCGCCGCCGGGTGGATCTCGATGCCGGTGAGGAACCGCTCGACGTGCGAGATGAACCGCGCCGTCGTCGGCCAGCCGCGGTTCCACAACCGGTGCGCCAGCCGGTGGAAGGCGAGCGCGTGCACGCCCGGGTAGCAGAGCAGCACCTCGAGCGCCGAGCGGGCGGCCGGGTCGCGCTCGCGCACCGCTCGGACGTCACGGCGGAGGGCGTCAAACATGACGCCGCCCTCGGCTCAGATGATCACGGGCGGCCGCCCGGAGCGCGCCCGCGGCGATCTCGGCCGCGTGCTTGCGGTCCTGGGGCAGCCACTCGAGGGCCCCCTCGATCTCCTCCGCCTCGAGGTGGCCGAGGTCGTCCACGGTCCGCCCCCGGCAGAGCTCGCTCGCGACGCTCGCCGCCGCGATCGTCGGGCCGCACCCGTAGGTCTGGAAGCGCACCTCGACCGCCCGGCCGTCGCACACGCGCAGGAAGAAGCGCGTGAGGTCGCCGCAGCCCTCGTACTCGTCCTCGCCGATGCCGTCGGGGTCGCGCATGAGGCCCGCGTTGCGGGGGTTGAGGAAATGGTCCACGAGCGTCGGGCTATACCTCATGCGGCGCCGACGGGCATCGCCTGCCGGAGCTTCCGCACGAGCGGCTCCACGCACTCGATCACGTAGTCGATGTCTTCTGCCGTCGTCGAACGGCCGAGCGAGCAGCGCACGGCGCCCATCGCCCAGTCGAGCGGGACACCCATCGCCACGAGCACGTGCGACGGCTCGATGTTGCCCGCGGTGCATGCCGAGCCGGCCGACACGCCGATGCCCTTGAGATCGAGCCCGAGGACGATGGATTCCGACTCGACGTGTCGGACGAGGAAGCTCGCCGTGCCGGGCAGCCGCTGGGTCGGGTGGCCGGAGAGCCGCACCTCGGGCACGCGCGCGCAGACGCCGTCGATCAGGCGGTCCCGCAGTGCGGTGACGCGCTCGGCCTCCGCGTGCATGTCACGCGCCCGCACCTCCACCGCCTTGCCGAGGCCGACGATTCCGGGCACGTTCTCCGTGCCCGCGCGCCGCCTCCGCTCGTGCTCGCCGCCGTGCTGGATCGCGACCATGCGGGTGCCCTTGCGGATCCAGAGAGCGGCGACGCCCTTGGGTCCATAGATCTTGTGGCCCGAGAAGGACAGCACATCGACCCCGAAGGCGTCGAGGTCGAGAGGGACCTTGCCGAGGGTCTGGACGGCGTCGACGTGGAGCGGGATCCCGTGCTCGCGCGCGATGCGGCCGATCGCCGCGATCGGCTGGATCGTCCCCACCTCGCTGTTGGCGTGCATGATGCTGATCGCGATCGTGTCGGGCCGGATGGCGCGGCGGACGTCATCGGGATTCACCATCCCATGCTCGTCGACTCCGACGTAGGCGACGTCGAATCCCTGCGCCTCGAGCGCCTGGCACGTCCGGAGCACGGCGTGGTGCTCGACCTTCGACGTGATGAGGTGGCCTTTGCCGCGCGCGGCCGCGAGCCCCTTCACCGCGAAGTTGTCCGACTCCGTCCCGCCCGAGGTGAACACGATCTCCTGGGGCGAGACGCGGAGGAAGCGCGCCACCCGTTCCCGGGCGCGGTCGACGCCGTCCCGTGCCTCGCGTCCGAAGGCGTGGATGCTCGAGGGGTTGCCGAAGATCTCCGAGAAATACGGGAGCATCTCAGCGACGACCTCGGGATGGATCGGGGTCGAGGCGTTGTGATCGAGGTACACGTGGCGGCTCATGCGGTTGCTCTCCATTTCTTACGGTGCTACGCTCGATCCGCGATGGATCTCGCGAAGAAAAAACTTGGCGTGCTCCTGTCCACGGGCCTCGAGCATGGAAACCTCGAGACCGCGATCGGGCTGTCCGAGGCGGCACTCCACCGGGGCGCCGCCGTATACCTCTACCTCATCGACGAGGGCGTCCGCGCGCTCGACGATCCACGCATCCGGGCCCTGCCCGAGAGCGGCGCGAAGCTGTTCGTGTGCGCGTACGGCTGCCAGAAGCGCGGGATCCCGCTGCGCGATTCGGACCGCCTCACGTACTGCGGCCTGGTCGTGCTCACCGACCTGATCAACGGCACCGATCGCTTCATCGCGCTCAACTGATCCCGTGGACGACAACCAGCCGGTGCTCGTGCTGATCGGGCTCGATCCGCGCGCCTCGCACCGCGCCAACGAGGCGATGCGCATCGGGCTCGGCGTCGTTTCCGGCGAGAACGAGGTGACGTTCGTGCTCCGAGGCCCGGGCGTCCACCTGCTCGACGCCGACACCGACGAGCTAGTCGACGGCGACGACATCGCGAAGTTCCGTGGCAACCTCAAGGCGCTCGGCATCCCCTTCCACGTCGAGGAGACGGCGGTGCCCGCCGACCCCGACTGGAACGCCGACGGGCACCCCATCGTCCCCGTGAGCCTTGAGCGTATCGCCGACCTCGTCCGGCAGAGCCGGCGGGTGCTGGCGTTCTGATGGCCACGATCCTCCACCTGATCAAGAGCGCCGACGCCGCGCTCGCGCGCACGGTCATCGAGCAGCACGTCGGCGCCGGCGACCGCGTCACGGTCGCCCTCCTGCCCGGCGGCATCGCGCCCGCGCTGCCGCCCGGCGTGGCGATTCAGCACGTCGGAAGCGAGCTCTCCTACTCCCAGCTCCTCGACTTGATTTTCGAGTCCGACCGGGTGGTGACCTGGTAGGCGCGCGGTGCCGAGACCGACGGGGGCGGGAGCGGGGACCGCTCCGAGAGCCGTAGCTTCTGGGGGTCGCCAGAACCGCGGTGCACTGAGCAGGCCTCGCGTGTTGCGGCTAGCGTGCTCGAGGAGGGGCCCCCGCTCCCGCCCTGTGCCGCTCATCGGTCCCGGTGCTCGTCGAGCCAGGCCATCTGGATCGCCTCCAGGAGGCCCTCGTTCGACGCCTTCGGGTCGTCCGAGAAACCGGGCAGCTCCGTCACCTGGCGGTGCAGGTCGGTGAACCGCACCGTGAGCGGGTCCGTGTCCGGATAACGCTCGCTCAGGGCGATCGCGATCTCCTCGGCATCCTTCCAGGTCAAGCCCATGCGCGTCCTCCCCGCCGGTTCACTCGGGAGCCTTGTGGCCGCCGCGTCCGGACGGCGGGATCTCGACCACGACGTCGCCGCCGACGACGGCCTGGCAGCCCAGCCGCGAATGGAGCGTCAGCCCCTCGGCGGTGTCCAGCCGGTCCTCCTCGTCCTCCTCCATCTTGGAGAGGTTCTCCGCCGCCGACCGGACGATCACGTGGCAAGTCGTGCAGGCGCACTTGCCGCCGCAGTTGTGCTGCAGATCGATGTTGTTCCCCAGCGCGATGTCCAAGATCGAGCCGGGCAGGCCGTCCTCCTGCAGCGGGAACTTGGCCGGGTCCACCTCCACGGTGACGTTCAAAGGTAGGAACGTGACCTTGTACGTGGTCACGACGTGGACTCCATGATCTCCGATGCGCGCTTGCTGGCGAGCGCCCCCCTGAGCGCCGCGTCCATCATCACGTCCGCGAGGTGCTCGGTCGCGCGGTTCAGCTCAGTCGTCAGCTCGCGAATGCGGTCGCGGTCGTCCGTCTGCCGGGCGGCGCGGAGCGCCTCCAGCGCCGTCCGGATGCGGCCGCGCTCCTCCTCGCCCACCAGGTCGGCACCCTGGCGCAGTGCCCGCTCGACGTGGGTGATCACCGTGTCCGCCTCGTTGCGCGTCTCGATGAGGAGCCGCGCCTCGACGTCGGCCTCCGCGTAGGCGAACGACTCCTCGACCATCCGCTCGACCTCGGCCTCCGTGAGCCCGTAGGTCGGCTTCACCTCGATCGACGCGGCCTTTCCGGTCCGCAGCTCCTTGGCCTGGACCTGCAAGATCCCGTTGGCGTCGATGAGGAGCGTGACCTCGATCTTCGGCATCCCCGCCGGCATCGGGTCGATCGCGCGGAGCTCGAAGCGGGCGAGCGAACGGCAGTCCTTGGCGAGCTCGCGCTCGCCCTGGACGACGTGCAGGTCGACGACGGTCTGCCCGTCCACCGACGTCGTGAACATCTCGCGCGCGCTCGTCGGGATCGTCGTGTTGCGCGGGATCAGCACGCTCACGATGCCTCCGAGCGTCTCGATGCCGAGCGACAGCGGCGTCACGTCGAGGAGGAGCATGCTCGTGATGCCGCCCGCCAGGATGTGCGCCTGGACTGCCGCGCCGAGCGCCACGACCTCGTCGGGGTTGAGCTGGCTGTGCGGCGTCTTGCCGAACAGCTCCTGGACGCGGCGCCGGAGGAGCGGCACCCGCGTCGAGCCGCCGACCAGGACGACCTCGTCGATGTCCGACAGCGCGAGGCCGGTGTCGGCGAGCGCCATGCGGCACGGCCCGAGCGTCGAGTCGACGAGCTTGCCGATCAGCCCTTCCAGCTCGGCGCGCGTGATCTCGCGGTGGTAGGTGAACCCCTCGAACGGGATCGTGAGCGTCGTCCGCTCCTCCGTGGACAAGCGGACCTTGGCCGCCTCGGCCGCCAGGCGCAGCTCCTGCATCGCCTCGCTGTCGCGCCCGAGGTAGACGCCGTGCTTGGACAAGATGTCGTCGAGGAGCCACACGAGGATGGCGCGGTCGAAGTCGTCGCCCCCGAGGTGGGTATTACCGTTGGTCGCCAGGACCTCGAAGACGCCGTCCTTCACGCGCAGGATCGAGATGTCGAAGGTCCCGCCACCCAGGTCGTAGACGGCGATCACCCCCGCCTTGAGGCGGTGGAGTCCATAGGCGAGCGACGCCGCGGTCGGCTCGTTGACGATGCGCACGACGTCGAGGCCGGCGATCCGCCCGGCGTCCTTCGTCGCCTGGCGCTGGCTATCGTTGAAGTAGGCCGGGACGGTGATGACAGCCTTCTCGACCGGCTCCCCGAAGTGCGCCTCGGCGCGCTCCTTGAGCGACTTCAGGACGATCGCCGACACCTCGGGCGGCGTCACCTCGCGATCGCCCACCTGGATCCTCACGATCCCGTCGCACGGGGCGACCTTGAACGGGAGGTAGCAGAGCTCCTCTTTGACGTCCTCGTACCCTCGCCCCATGAGCCGCTTGACAGAGTAGACCGTCGCCGCCGGCCGCCGGACGAGCAGCCGCTTGGCGGCGTCACCGACCACCACGCCCTCGTCCGTGAACGACACCACCGACGGCAGGAGCACGCGCCCCTCCCCGTCGGGGATCACCCGCGAGAGCCCCGTCTTCTCGTCGACGTACGCGACGAGGCTGTTCGTGGTCCCGAGGTCAATGCCGACGATACGTGACATAGCCTTCCTGGCTCTCCCCGAGGGCGTCGTTCAGGTCGTCGATCACCGTGCGGAGGTACGCGCGGATCGCCAGCGCCTCCTTCATGGCAGCGAGCACGCGCTGCCGCTCCGCCGGCTGGGAGGCGTCCCACCCCTGACTGAGAGGCCCGACGAGCCGGGTCTCCTCGTCCCCCAACCGCGCCATCAGGCGGTCACGCTGGACGACGAGCGCGGCGCGGCCGGCCTCGTCGAGGCCGCCCGCCTTGGCCTCCGCGAGCGCCTCCTGGATCTCGAACATCTCCTCTAGCAGCTCGGGCGGGGCCTTGGGCTTGACCGTGGCGCCCTCCTTCGTGTCGCGGCCCTCCTCGAGGCGCACGAGGTACTCGATGCGCGCGATCGGGTCCCGGAGGGTTCGGTAGGCAGCGTTCAGCCCCGCCGACGCCTCGAGCGCCCGCACCTGCTCCTCGGGCGGCGCCGCCTGGTGGAAGTCCGGGTGGTACCGCCGCGACAGCTCGTAGAACTTCCGCTGCAACTCCGCCGTATCGACGGCGAGCCGCCGCGGAAGTCCGAAGACCTCGAAGTGGTCCATTCGCTCACGCCCTCCCGCTCACGCCGTCAAAATAAGAACGGGCCCTCTGCCGGGCCCGTTCTTGGTGGTTCGACTGACCCGGCTACGCCGAGAACGACGTGCCGCATCCACAACTCGACTTCGCGCTGGGATTCAGGAACGTGAACCCCCCTGTCAGCCCCTGCTGCACATAGTCGAGCGTCGTGCCGTTGAGGTACAGGTAGCTCTTCTTGTCCACAACGACCCTGATGCCGTCGATCTCGAACTCTTTGTCGTGCGTCCCGATCTCGCTGTCGAACTCCAGCGAATACGAGAGTCCCGAGCACCCCCCGCCCTTCACGCCCATCCTCAGGAAGACGTTCTCCGGCAGGTTCTGGGCTCGCTTGAGCTCTCTGACCTGCTTGGCCGCCGCCTCGGTCAACTCGACCGCCATAAAGCGCTCCCCTCCTCGATCGTCACGTGGTGGACGCCGCGGCGGCGCCCGCCTTCAGCCACTTCTCTTTGCAGTCCGCCAGCGCCGCCTTGATCGCGTCCTCGGCGAGCACCGAGCAGTGGATCTTGACGGGCGGCAGCTTCAGCTCATTCACGATGTCGGTGTTCTTGATCTTGGCCGCCTCATCGACCGTCTTGCCCTTCAGCCACTCGGTGGCCAGGCTCGACGACGCGATCGCGCTGCCACACCCGAACGTCTTGAACTTCGCGTCCTCGATGACTCCGGTCTGGAGGTCCACCTTGATCTGCAGCTTCATCACGTCGCCGCACTCGGGCGCGCCGACGAGGCCCGTGCCCACGCCCGGCGTGTCCTTCGGGAAGGACCCGACGTTGCGTGGGTTGTTGTAGTGATCGACGACCTTCTCGCTGTACGCCATGATCCGATCCCCCCTTACTCGGCCTTCCACCGGATGGACTTCAGGTCCACGCCTTCTTTCGCCAGCTCGTAGAGCGGCGACATCTCCCGGAGCCGCTTCACCACCTGGATCGTCCGCCCGGCCACGAACTCCACCTCCTCCTCGGTGTTGAACCGGTGGAGGCTGAACCGGATCGACGAGTGGGCGAGCTCCGAGCTCGCGCCGAGCGCCGCGATCACGTACGAGGGCTCGAGGGTGGCCGACGTGCACGCCGAGCCCGACGACAGCGCGGTCTCCTTGTTGAGCCCCATCAGGACCGACTCGCCCTCCACATAGGCGAAGGAGATGTTCAGGTTGTGCGGCAACCGCCGCTCGGGATCGCCGTTGAGGTACGCCTCGTCGACGCTTCCGAGAATCGAATCCTGTAGATGGTCGCGGAGCTTCCCCAGCCGCGCGCTCTCCGCCGGCATGACCTCCTCGCAGATCTCCGCCGCCCGCCCGAAGCCCACGATGAGCGGCACCGGCAGGGTCCCCGAGCGCATGCCGCGCTCGTGCCCGCCACCGTCGATCATGGGCGCGAGCCGCACGCGCGGCCCCTTGCGCCGCACGTAGAGCGCGCCCACACCCTTGGGGCCGTAGATCAGATGCGCCGTGCACGAGAGGAGGTCGATGCCCATTGTCTCCGCGTTCACAGGGATCTTGCCGACCGCCTGGGTGGCGTCCGTGTGGAAGATGATCCCCTTCTCTTTCGCGAGCTTCCCGATCGCGGCGATGTCCTGGATCGTGCCGATCTCGTTGTTCGCGAACATGACCGAGATGAGGATCGTCTTGTCCGTGATCGCCTTCTTCACGTCGTCCACGTCCACGAGGCCGTTCGGCTGCACCGGGACGGACGTCACCTCGCACCCCTGCCGCTCGAGCCGCTTGCAGGTGTCGAGCCCCGCGCGCTGCTCGATCGCCGTCGTGACGATGTGGTGACCCTTCTCGCGGTACATCTCGGCGACGCCTTTCAGCGCCAGGTTGATCGCCTCGGTGCCACCCGAGGTGAACACGACCTCCTTGGGGTCGCGCGCGCCGATGAGGCGCGCGATCTTCGCCCGCGCGGCGTCGACGGCGCCCTCGGCCTCCCACCCGAAGGGATGGTTCCGGCTCGCGGGATGACCGAACCTCTCGGTGAAGTAGGGCAGCATCGCCTCGACGACTCGCGGGTCGCACGGTGTCGTCGACTGCGCATCCATGAAGATCGGGAACTTCACGGCCATCGCCTCGGTCTCCTCTCCCCTCAGGCCCGGATCGACAAGAGCTTCGGGACGTCGTCGTTCGTCAGCTCCGCCAGGCTCATCGTGTCCAGCATCTGGGTGATCGCCGCCTGGAGCTTCTGGACCGGCCGGCGCAGATTGCATCGCGGCTCTTGTGGACAACCGCCATGGTCCAGACAGCTCACAATGTTGATGGGCCCCTCCAGTGCCCGGATCACCTCGCCCACCGTGATCTCGCTCGGGTGGCGCGAGAGCACGTAGCCGCCCTTCGGGCCGTTATGGCTCGCGATCAGCCGCCGCTTCGCGAGACGCTGGAGGATCTTGGCGAGGAGCTCCGGCGGAATGCCAAACTCCTCGGCGATCCGTTTGGCGCTCACTGCACCGACGTCTTCCTGAACGGCGATATAATGAATCGCCATCAAGCCGTAGTCGGCGCGCTTGGTGAAACGGAGCATCTGCTTGACCCTCGCTTAACGGCGACTTTATCGGTCGGCGACTCTTTCAGTCGTACTTTACATCAGCCAGGGGGTCTGTCAAGCGAAATGGCCGAGATGACGGACACATCCGAGTTCGACTCCCACCTTTTCCGGACCGCCCTCGTCCAGCTCGACCGGGTAGCCGCCCGACTCAATCTGGACCCCAACATCCACGAGAGGCTCCGTCACCCCCGACGAGCGCTCGTGGTATCGGTCCCGGTCCGCATGGACAGCAAGGATATCAAGGTGTTCCGTGGGTATCGCGTCCAGCACAGCACGGTGCTGGGGCCCACGAAGGGGGGCCTCCGGTATGACGCCGACGTCAACCTGGGCGAGGTAACAGCTCTGGCGATGCTCATGAGCTGGAAGTGTGCCCTGGTCGGTCTACCGTACGGGGGCGCCAAGGGAGGCGTGCGGTGCAACCCGCGGGCAATGTCGGTGACCGAGCGGGAGCACCTCACGCGACGCTATACCGCCGAGATCATGCTCGTGATCGGCCCCGATCACGACATCCCGGCGCCGGACCTCGGCACCGATGAGCAGACGATGGCGTGGATGATGGACACCTACTCGATGACTCAGGGCAAGACCGTCCCGGGCATCGTCACCGGCAAGCCGCTCATCGTCGGCGGCTCCGCCGGGCGGCGGGAAGCCACGGGCCGCGGCATCGTCTACGCCCTCTACCAGGCGGCGCGCCACCTTCAACCGCTCCGCGGGCAGCGCGTCATCGTCCAGGGGTTCGGCAACGTCGGCAGCGTCGCGGCTCGCCTGCTCTGGCGCGAGGGCTGCGTGATCGTCGGGGTGAGCGACGTCAAGGGGGGAATCCTCAACCCGCACGGGATCGACATCCGCCAGCTCGAGGCTCACGTCGCCGAGACCGGTAGCGTCGTGGGATTCCCCGGCACCGAACCCGTCTCGAACGCTGAACTCCTCGAGCAGCCGTGCGACATTCTGCTGCCGGCCGCGACCGGCTCCCAGATCCACGCGGACAACGCCGACCGCATCAAGGCAACAATCGTCGTGGAGGGGGCGAACGGGCCGACGACGCCGGAGGCCGACGTGATCCTGCGTGACCGCGGGGTGACCGTGATCCCCGACATCCTCGCCAACGCCGGCGGCGTCATCGTCTCGTACTTCGAGTGGGTCCAGGGTCTCCAGTACTATTTCTGGCGCGAGAGCGAGATCACGACCCGGCTGCAAGAGATCATGACGCGGGCCTTCAATCGCGTCTGGGCGCTCGCCGCCAAGGAAGGCACCGACCTCAGGACGGCCGCGCTCATGGAGGGCGTCCGCCGCGTCGCGGAAGGCTACCGGGTGCGGGGGTTCTACCCCTAGCCGCCGGCGCGCGGCCAGGCGTCACGGAGCCGGGCGGCGGAGACCTCAGGCGGCGTCTCGTTGACGAAGATCCCGCCGACCCGGTTGACGTGCTCTGGCTGGACGACGACCTCGAGGTGCCAGTGATAGTCATCGCGGATCGTCGCCCAGTCTCCCTGCAGGATGCGCGACCGGAGGTTCGGCGCCGTGTGGAGCACCATCTCGTAACCCGGATCGCCGAGGCCCGAGGCGAGCGTGCGGAAGTAGTCCGAGAGCAGGCGCGCGAGCTCGCGCGCGGTCTCCGCGGTCAGCCCCTCCTCGAACGAGCAACCGTGCTGGCGCGGGAGGACCCAGGTCTCGAGCGGGCCGCGCGGCGCGTACGGCACGAGCGCGGCGAAGGCCGGGGTGAGGCGCACGACGCGCTCCTCGGCGGCGATCTCCTGGCGGAGCATGTCGCAGTAAAGACAGCGCCGCTTGTACTGGTAGTACTCGCGCGCCTCGCGGAGCTCGCGGCGCATCTCATCGAAAACGATCGGGATCGCGCTCACGCGCGAGTACGGGTGATGCAGCGGCACGCCTGGCTTCTTGTGGTGCCGCGAGACGAGGATGTCGCGGATCTGACCGTCGCGCTTGAGATCCACGAGGCGGTCGCGGTACATCCACAGCACCGCCTCGAGCGCCTCGGGCGCCATCGTGGCGAGCGTGTCGTCGTGGCGGGGCGACTCGACGACGATCTCGGAGGCGCCGCGCGGCGTGAGCATGTCGAACATCCCTACGCCCTCGCGCACCAGCTCCCACTCGATGCGGAAATACGCGTCGCCCTCGGGCACGACGCGCACGGTCCAGCCCGGGCCGTTCGGCGGGGAGCCCTCCTTGCGGTACGCCGCGATCTCCGGCCCGGTGAGGTGCTCGGCGCCGGCACAGTAGGGGCAGTCGCCTTGGGACAGTCCCTTGCCCTTGGGGCGGATCAGCACCCAGTGGCCCCGCATCGGGTCCTTCCTCAGCTCGTCCACGCGATCCCCCGAAACGATATGGCGGATGGCGGCATCCCAAATATGATACCTATGGCCGTGCGGGGGCCCGCCAGATAAACGCGGAGGTCCGAATGAGCGCTCACGCCGTCACCGTGTATTCGAGCCCCACCTGAGGGCCCTGCAAAGCGGCGAAAGAGTTTCTTTCGTCTCAGGGCGTGCCGTTCGAGGACGTCGACGTGATGGCGAACGCGGAAGCCCGCGAAGAACTGGTGAGGCTCACCGGGCGCATGGCCGTTCCCGTGATCGTCGTCGACGGTCAGGTCGTCGTCGGCTTCGATCGAGCGAAGCTCCAGGCGCTCCTGGCTATTCTTTGATCTGACCCTTCAATTTCCGGAGGTGCTGCCGGGCAACGTCCACCCAGTCCTTCTCGGACTGAAGGGGTGAGGCGAGCTCGATGTAGCGCTCCCACTGGGCGATCGCCTCCCTGGGGTCGATCTTCTCGTAGACGAGGGCGAGGTTGTACAGGGCGCCCGTGTGCGCGCTCTCCACGTCGATCACACGCTTGTACTCCTCCACCGCTTCCTTATACAGCCCCTTCTCCTCATAGACCTCGCCAAGCCCCATGCGCGCCTCGACGAGCTGCGGGTCGAGCTCGATGGCCTTCTTGTACGCGTTGACGGACTCGTAGTAGAGCCCCTTCTCCGCGTAATAGATCTTGCCGAGGCTCAGATAGACCTTGGGGTTGACCGGGTTGAATACGAGCGCCTTCTGGTACGCCGCGATCGCCGGATCGATCTCACCCTTGGCGGCGCGCGCGTCTCCGAGCCCGACGTGGGCATCGGCGTAGAAGGGCCGGAGCTCGAGCGCCTTGTTGTACGCCTCGACGGCCTGATCGAAGAGGCGCCGCGGCGCCGCCAGGAACAGGTCCCCGAGCGCCTTGAAAGGCTCAGGATAGGCCGCGTCGAGCTGCGTCGAGGCGCGGAACTGCGCGGCCGCCTTCCAGCGGTTGCCGAGCGTCTGGTGCACCGCCCCGAGAGTGTAGTGCGCGACGACGAAGTTCGGATCGGTCTCGATCGCGCGCGCGAGCAGGTCCACCGCGGCCTCGTTGCCCTCCTGGGTGGATCGCTGGAGCGCGATCGCCCCTCGGGCGAAGAGCTCGAAGGCGCGCAGCGAGCGGGTCGGCAGCGCCGCGCGCTCGACCCGCGCGGTCTCGGCGGCCGTGAGCGAGACCTTGAGGGCCCGCGCGTAGAGGACCGGCAGGCCCGCGATCTTCGCGAGCAGCTCGCCCTCCGGCACCGTGATCGGGTCGAGCGACACGGTGTCGCTCGCGGCCGCCTTGACCTCGAGAAGCCGCGGCTGGATCACGAGCTCCGCGGACTGCCGGGTCACCGAGCCGAACAGCGCCGCGTCGGCACGCACGGCGCGGGCGGCCCGACCGAGCGTTGCATCGCCCCAGGCTTCCGGCTGGCCGTACGCCCGCAGACGCACGCGCTCGACCTGGACGAACGCCGGATGCTGCGCGAGCCCGAGCGACAGAATCTGGGCGACGCCCTCGCCCACCCACTGCTCCTCGCGGTCGAGCGCGCTCGCGTCGAAGGGCACGATCAGCAGCACGCGTGGCTTGACGCTCGCCGTCGCGGCCACCGGCAGCGAGAGCGCGATCAGACTCCCGAGCACCAGGATCCAGAGCGTCCACCCAGACTCGCGGGCACGCCTCACTGGACCTCCCTCCGGTCCCCGCCCCGACGACCGAGGGTGACCACCCGGGCGAGCGCGCCCGGGCCGAGACGGCGCAGCGCGATGTCCGGGATCAGCAGGAACGCGACGAGTCCGACGAGCCACGGCCAGATCTCGACCGCGATGCGGGACTGCCGGCGCGCCTTGAGGAAGGCATCGCGCGGCGACTCGAGCGCCGACCCGCCGGTGAGCTCCGCAAGCTCGCGGAGGAGCGCCTCGTCCACCCCGAGGTCCCGCAGCTCCTGGGCGTACGGCACCACCAGGCCCGCCAGCTGCGAGCCGATGACCCGATCGCCCCGCCGCTGCGACATGCCGACCAGGTACACGCCCTCCTGCGTGATCGGGAAGCGCCCGCGGTAGCGGCCCGGCCCGACCTGCTCGAGGTCGATCACCGTGCGCTCCCGGTTGGGCGCCACGACCCCCACCTGGGAGTCGAGGAAATTGATGAACTCGCCCTTCGTATCGACCGCGTCGACGACGATCTCGCCGGCGTCGTCGTGGCGCTCGACGAGCGCCACCGTGTCACTGCGCGACCCGCTCCGCAGCGTCCACCGGACGAGCTGCGCCCAGAACTTGTTGAAGTCGCGCCAGCGGAGCCAGAGGACCGCCCACTTTGCCTTGGCGTCCGATGTGAATGCGGCGGCGCGACCGAGCCCGTACCGCCACGTCGCGAGCACCGGGTCTTCCTGGTGGCTCATCAGCACCAGCTCGGCAGTGGACTTGAGCGTCGTCGCCACGTAGCCGCCGAGCGGCGGCACGTTCTTCCAGTCGATATCCTGCATCGCCTCGTGGTTGGGCGACGTGAGCTGAGGCTTGAACGGCTGCTCGATGAGCGAGGCCTTCGACGCGAGCTGCGTCTCGAGCGTGAAGATGCGCGGGATCGTCTGCGAGTCCTCGGTGTAGTAGAAGCGCCCCCTCCCCCACTTAGCGATGTCCACCATGAGCTGGACGTCGGCGTCCTTGCCGATCGCCACCGTGGACACGGTGATCTTGTCCTTCGCCATCCGCCGCAGCAGGCCCTGGAAGTCGCCGCGCGTCATCTGGCCGTCGGAGAGGAAGATCACGTGCTTGAGGAGCGCGGGCCGGTCGAAGAGCACCGCGTACGCGTCCTTGAGTGCGGGGTAGCCGTCCGTGCCGCCGCCCGCCTTGATCGTGGCAATCGCGTGGTGGATCGCCTGCCTGTCCCTCGCCGGCCTCACCGGGGCGTCCCAGACGAACTCGGTGTCCCAGCTCATGACGCCGACTTCGTTGCGCTCGTCGAGGAGATCCACGACGAGGTGCGCCGCCTCCTTCGCCAGGTCGAGCTTGGTGACCTTCTCGTCGGTCGCCATCGCCATGGAGCCGGACCGGTCGATCGAGAGCACGACGGCCAGGCTCGGGATCTCGACCTTCTGCTTGACCTCCATCGTGACCGGCAGCGCCTCCTCGATCGGCGTGCGGTAGTAGCCGCCGAGCCCGAAGCTCTCCTCGCCGCCGACCATCAGGAGACCACCACCCCCGTCCCGGACGTAGTCACGGATGTGGGTCATCTGCGTCCGCGTGAGCTTGAGCGAAGAGACGTTGGAGAGGACGATGCCGTCGTACTTCTGCAGGCCCGCCAGATCGGTTGGGAGCTGCGGCGGCTCGACGACGGTGACCTCGATGTTCTGCGACCGGAGCGCACCGGCGAGCGACTGCGCGTGGCTCCGGTCCCGATCCGCGAGCAGCACTTGGGGCCGGCCGCGCACGACGACCGTGCCGACGGCACGGTTGTTCTCCTCGATCGTGTCGCCCTCGACCTCGATCGACGCCTGGTAGACGTGGATGCCGCTCGCGTCGAGCGCCTGACGGTAGCTGAACACGTTCTTGCCCGCGCTGAACCTGACCACCTGTGAGCCGAGAAACTCGCCGTTGCGGAAGAGCGAAAGCCGACCCTGCGTGTCCTTATAGCTCCACGCGACGACCTTCGCCTGGAACGGCTCGCCGTACTTGACCTCCTGCGGCAGCACGAGCGCCTCCGCCACCACTTCCTGCGTGAAGGTCAGCGGCGCAGCGACGTAGTGGATGTCGCTCCCGGCGTTCTTCGCGGCCTGGGCCCCGGCGAGGGCGTTGCCCGCGTTCTGCCGCCCGTCCGTCAGCATCACGATCCGGTTCGCGTGCCCGGGGGGCAACACCGCGAGGGCAAGCTGGATCGCCTGGAAGATGTTGGTCCCGCGCCCATCCACCTCTGACTTCGGGCGGTCCAGCGTGGGCCGGCTCGTGAGCTGTTGGTCAACGACCGCGGCGTCGCCGAACACGATCAGACTCTGGCGGTCGCCCGGCTTCATCGACTTGACGGCCTCGGCGACGAACCGGTACGCGCGCTCGCGCGCGGCGAGGCTCACGCTGTCCGACATGTCGAGGAGGAACACGACGTTCATCCGGTCCACCCAGCGCGGCAACGCCGGGCGCGCGAGCGTCAGGAAGAGGGTGACGACGAGCGCGCCCCGGAGGACCAGCGCCCAACGGTCGCCGGGGCTCGCGGGCGGCCGGAGCCGCCCCGCGCTCTGACGCCGCCAGTAGAGCAGCCCCTCGGCGGCGAGCAGGAGCGCGGCGATGACCACGAACAGCGGCCAGAGCTCACGATGGATCGGCACGGGCGCCGGCGCCGCGGCGGCGGGCGCGGCGGACACCGGCAAGGGCCGCGGTTGCAGATTCGATTCCTCGGCGTCCATCAGGTTCACCGCGACCCGCGTCTCGCCTCGCGCGCTCGACAGCGTGTAGACGCCAACCTCGTCGGTCTCGGTGAAGCTCACCACGCCGCGGGTCACGTGGGCCTTGACGATTCGACCGCGCGGCGTCGTCACGGTCACGCTCGTCACGCCGTGCGCCACCGGCAGCAGGATCGGCTGGCCCGCCGCGAGCTGCAGGCTCGACTGGTCCAGCCCCGCCGGGTGGAGCCAGCGCAGACTGTTGGAGAGGATCAGCGGGAAAGCGACGCGCAGCGGGAAGTCCGTCTTGAAGAGGTCGAAGCCGATGAAGATCCCCTTCCGGTCGGGTTCCTCGAGGGCGTAGATGAGGGGCCCGCCCACGGCCTCCACGAGCGGCCGGCCCGCAGCGAGCGGGCGGATCCGCAGCGCGTCCTCGATCGCGACCTTCGCTAACTCCACGTGGCGCATGATCGGGTGCGCGCGGTCCCAGTCCATGATGATCGGCCGCTCGATCCTGCCGAGGACTTCGAGCGGGACGTCCGGGGGTACGGCGTTCACGAACACGAAGCGCCCCGGGCCCGCGCGCAGCGGCGTGACGGAGTCCAGGATGACGACGTCCGCCTCGGCCATCCCGCCCTGGTACTGGTCTGGCGTGCGGATCTCGAGCGAGACCTGGGGGTCGGTCCTGAGGACCTTTTCGAGGAAGAGGTTGCCCGGGCTCACGAGCAGGACGTTGATCTTGCGCGGAGGCGGCAACACCGCGTAGGCGACGTCGTCCACCGCGAGGTCGTCATCGATCTGGAGGCGCGCCGTGATGATGCCGCCACCGCTGTGGCTGAACGGGAGCACGACGGAGCGCCGCACACTCGGCTCAAGCGTCACATCTTTCTCGGCGATCTTCCGGCCGTCGAGCTCGAGGGCGAACGTGAAGGTCTGGGGCTCGGGCGAGTAGTTCACGAGCGCGACGAACGCCTGATAGTCGGAGGAGCCGAAATAGCTCCTCCGGATCGCCAGGCTCGTGATGCCGACGTTCCAGCTTCGCCGCCCCACGCCGACCCAGTGGATTCGCGGGTCCGCGAGCGCCTCGGCGTGCGACAGCGAGAACGCGCCGTCGGTGAAGACGTGGATCTCGGCGCGCGGGTCGGCGCCGACCAGCGCGCGCGCCGCCCGGACGGCCTCGACGAGCCGATTCGGAAGGTCCCGGGCCTGCGCCTGGCCGATGGCGGCCAGGGCGAGCTGGCGGTCACGTCCGAGCGCGGCGGCGACCTTCGGCTGGACGCCCGTCTCGATGACCATCACCTCGGCGCCCTCGCTCAGGCGCCCCACGAGCTGGGTCGCCTCCGCCCTCGCGACGTCGAACCGCGAGGGACTGACGTCGCGCGCCTTCATGGACGCCGAGGTGTCGAGCACGACCACGACCTTGCGGGCGCCATCGCCCATCAGGGTGACGGCCGGCCGGGCCAGCGCGAGGGACAGCGCGACGAGGGCCAGGATCTGAAGGATCAGCAGCGGATCGCGCTGGAGCCGCTGGAAAAACGCGGACGCCTCGCGGTCGCGCAGCGACGGATCCCACAGGAACAGGCTCGGCACCCGCCGCTCGCGCCGGCGGACCTTGAGGAAGTAGAGCAGGACGAGCGGCAGGGTCAGCGTCACAAGGGCGAACGCGAGCGGCGAGAGGAAGCTCATACGAGCAGGCGGCCTCGGATCTGGGAGAGCACGAACTCCTCCGCTGGGGTGTCGCCCGTCACACGATGGTAACCGATCTCCTGCGTGCGGCTGAACGTCTCGACACGGTCGAGGAACTGCCGGAGGCGCTCACGATAGGCGCGGAGCGCCTCACCGTCGGCGGAGAGCTCACGGATCTCGCCGGTCTCGGCGTCCACGAGCCGCAGGTCGCCGGTGAGCTCCGGGTCCATCTCCTCGGGAGCCAGCACGTGGATCAGGTGGACGTCGAACCGCCGCTCGAGGAGGGCGCGCACTCCCGTCTCGAACCCGCCGGGATCCATCAGGTCGGAGATGACGACCGCGAGTCCCGGCTCGCGCGCCCGCATCGCGTAGTTGCCGAGCCCGTCGTTGAGGCTCGTCCCGCCCGCCGGGTTGACGCGGCTCAAGAACTCGAACAGGTTCACCACCTGGTTGCGCCCGCGCGTGGGCGGCCAGCCCTCGGCGACACGCTCGCGCAGCACACCGACGCCGACGCGTTCCATGCTGACGAGTCCGATGAAGCCGAGCGCGGCCGCGAGGCGCGCCCCGTACTCGAGCTTCGTCGGCGTGCCGAAGTCCATGGACGCCGAGGCGTCCAGGAGGAGGTGGAGGCACAGGTCCTCCTCGTCCACGAAGAGCTTGACGTGGAGCCGGTCGAGGCGCCCGTAGATGTTCCAGTCGACGTACCGGAGGTCGTCGCCGACCCCGTAGGCGCGGTAGTCGCAGAACTCGACGCTGTGCCCGCGGCGCGGGCTTCGCCGCTCACCCCTCACGCGCCCGCGGAACGTGCGGCGCGAGAGCAGCGTCAGGCGCTCCAGCTGCGCCAGGAACTCCGACGCGAAGGGCGCGGGGCGCGTGGCGGGCATCGCTCTATCGCTCGTCGAGCGCCTGGAAGTAGTTTCTGATCTGGTCGTGATAGTCGCGCGGCACCTGCTCGCGCGTGATCGCGTCCTCCATCATCTTGCGGTACTGCCCGACCACCCCGAGGTACATGAGGCGCGACGGCATCGAGCCTGCGCGGCCGGTGAGGTTCGTGTCATAGCCATCCTTCCTGCCGCGGCGCGACTCACCCTCGACGCCGACATCGTAAGGGTTGCCGCGCACCCGCGCCGTCGGATCGCCCTTCGGCATGGTGCTCCTGCCCTTGCCGGGCAGGAGCCCCTCGCCCTCGCCGAAGTCCTGGTCCTCAGGCCCGACGCCCTCGCCGCCGCGGGCACGCTCACGCCCGCGCGCGCCGCGCTCGTTCTCGCGACCGCCGCGCAGGCTCTTCCCCGAGCGCCCCGCCTCCTCCATCGCGCGCATCTTGTCGAGCGCGCGCTGCATGGCCTCGAGGGCGCGGTCCGTCTGTCCCCCCTCGAGCGCGTCCATGCCCTCGCTCGCGTCCGAGCTCCAGTTACCGCCCTTGCGCCCGAGGCGCTCCATTTCGTCGAGCAGCTCGCGTAGCTTCTGGGGCGAGATATCGGGAGAGAGGCCGCTCATGAGCGACTTGGACTTGCGGAACACCATCTTGTACTGCGTGGTCGTGAAGTCCGACTGGAGGTCCGGCAACCGGTCCACCTGCTCCAGCAACCGGAGCCGCTCGTCGCCCTTCTTCAGAAAGCTGTTGAAGTCGGGCCGCTGGTTCGACAGCGCGGTGTCCTTGAAGATCGCCGAGAGGTCACCCGCGGTCGACCCGCTGCCCGTACCGGTGCGCTGCGCAAAGTCGCGCTCCTCGAACGACGGCCGCTTGAGGGGGTCCCTCGGCAGCGGCCGCGACCGCTCCGCCGTCATTTCGGTGCTGGCCCGGTCCTCGTGCTGCTCCTGCTCTGCGGACGGCGTGAAGTCGAGGATCGTCCCGGTCGGGAGGTGGATCGCCGGGGCCAGCGCCAGGACCAAGCCCGCGAGGAGCGGCGCGGGCAGCCAGCGGCCCTCGAGCGGGATCACGCGCCGGACGATTTGCCGCGGCTCGAGGGCCAGGACACGCGCCACGGTGTCGGCGACGAGCGCGTCCACGAGCGGTGTGCGGTCGGGGTGGTCGGCCCACTCGAGCGCGGTGGCGACGCGGTCGGCCAGGCCGAAGGCACGGTCGGCCAGCCGCGCCGCGTCTCGGGGGGCCACGCGCCTGGCGAGCCCGTACGCGGCGCCGGCGAGCGCGCCCAGGAGCACGAGCGCGGGAGCGAGGACGAGCGCGGCGAGGCCGAGGACGGCTTTGAAGGCGAGCACGGCCGCGGCGAGGAGAGCACCCCAGAATGCGCCGCGCAGGCCCCAGTGCTCGGCGCGGCGCACTCCGACCTGCCGCGCGACCCGCCGGACAAGGACTTCGATCGCCTGCGGATGAGCCATGGGTCCCCTCCCGCGCTCAGCGGAGAAAGACTTCTTTACCGCTGGCCGTGATGGCCTCTGCAGCCTCGACGACTTGCCCGACCAGCGTGTCGGCGTCCACTCCCTCGGCCTCGCCCTCGAAGTTCAGGATGACCCGGTGACGCAGCGCGGGCGTGGCGAGGGCCTTGATGTCCTCCACGCTCACGTTATATCGGCCCTCCGCGAGGGCCCGCACCTTGCCGCCGAGCACGAGCGCCTGGGCGCCACGTGGGCTGGCGCCGTACCGCACAAAACGCCGCGTGACCTCGGGGGAGCTGGCCCAGGACGGGTGAGTCGCCATCACGATGGTGGATGCGAAGTCGCGAACGTGCGAGGCGATCGGCACCTCGCGGATCAGCTCGCGGAACGAGAGCACCGTGGGCCCGCTCATCACGCGGCTCACCGTCACCTGCTGGGAGCGCGTGGTGCGGTCGATGATCGCGTTCAGCTCGTCGATCGCGGGGTACCGAACGCGGAGCTTGAACAGGAACCGGTCGAGCTGCGCCTCGGGCAGCGGATACGTGCCCTCCATCTCGATCGGGTTCTGCGTCGCAAGCACGAAGAACGGCGCGGGCAGCGGCCGCGAGACGCCGCCGACGGTCACGGCGCCCTCCTGCATTCCCTCGAGCAGCGCGGACTGGGTCTTCGGCGTGGCGCGGTTGATCTCGTCCGAGAGGAGGATATGGGCGAAGATCGGCCCCTGCTGGAACTGGAAGTGCTTCCGGCCGTCCCCGTCCTCCACGATGATGTTCGTGCCGATGATGTCGGCGGGCATCAGGTCGGGCGTGAACTGGACCCGCGAGAAGGACAGCTCGAGACCTTCGGCGAGCGTCTTGATGAGGAGTGTCTTGCCGAGACCCGGCACACCCTCCAGCAGGACGTGACCGCCGGCAAACATGCTCGTCAGGACGTGGGTGATGATCTCGCGATGGCCGACGATGACCTTCTCGACCTCCGCCCGAAGCGCCTCGAACGCGGTGACGAACGTCTCCACGCGAGCGTCCTGACTCATCGAGCTCTCCTCTCTCGGACGATCATTCGGGTAGCCCTCCCAATGCGCATCCGGAAATCCCCTGAGACGACCGTCAAGCCGGCGCGGCCGGCGCCGCTCGCACCTCCACCTCCCCTCATCGTAACCCCAAGGCCCGTGCAATGCGCACGCCATTTCCTTCTAAGGGCGCTCGCCGAGCAAGTGACCGTCGCGTTTGACTTAGCGCCCGGGCCGTAACCGGTGCCTGGGGAGCCTTGCCCGCCACGGAAGCGGGGTCGACACGCTCTGCCTACTCACACGGCAGGCGCCTCTTTCGTAAGTGCGACGCGAAGATCGACGGCCAGCGCCCCGCAGCACCGCTCCCGGACCATGATCGGGTCGCCTCGAGCGGGGTCAGGAAGGCCGCGAGCCGGGAGCTCACGCGGAGACCGGGACCAACTGCCGGTAGACGTCGAGATAGCCGTCGATCTCCCTCGTCGCCGGGTACCGGCGCTCGACCAGGTCGCGGCCCGCGGCGCCCAGGCGGGCGCGGAGCGCCGGATCGGACGCGAGGAGCTCCGCGCGACGCTCGAACTCGGCCTCGTCCCGGAACAGGAAGCCGGTGACACCGTCCTCGATCAGCGATCGGTTGCCCTCGATGTCGGAGGCCAGCACCGCGCGGCCGAGCGCCAGCGCCTCGAGCACGGAGTTGGCCATCCCGCCCTCGGAGATCGAGCAGTTCAGCACGACATCTCCCAGCGCGAGGAGCGAGCCCATCTGGGCGTGGGGCACAGGACCGATCCAGCGGGCCCACGGCCGACCCTCGAGGGCGCGGTGGAGCGCGTCGCGCTCGTCGGCGTCGAGCACGGGCCCGACGTAGAGGAGGCGCACGCTCGGACGGCGGGCGACGACGCGTTCGAGCGGCTGGAGGGGAAAGCGCGGGCGCTTCACCATTCGAATGCCGGCGGGAAAGGCAAGCAGGACGCGCTCCTGCGGGAGGTCCCAGTGGGCGCCGAGGTCGAAGGGCTCCAGCGTGTCGAGCAAGGCCGCCGACTGCGGGACGACGATGAGCCGCCCGCGGAGGTCGGGCAGCGCGCCGGCGATCCGCTCGGCGATCGAGGCGTGGAAGACGGTCAGCCGCGAGGCGCCCTCGAGCACGCGGCGCACGACGGATGCGCGCTCGGGATCGAAGAGGTCATGGTTGGCATCCGTGCCCGTCAGCGTCACGACCAGCGGGATCTCGGCCCGGCGCGCCAGGCGCAGCGCGAGGGGCCCGACACGGTAGGCGTGGAAGGCATGGATCACCGCGGGCCGGAACGCGTCCACCTCGGCCTCGACGGCCGCCTCGGGCCGGAGCGAGAGGTCCCAGACGTCGAGCTCGACGCCGCGCGCGCGAAGGCCCCGAGCCACCCGCGCGACGGTCACGGCGTTGCCGCGCACCGAGGGGAACGCGAACGGCGAGAGCAGCGCCACGCGCGGCGACATCGGCCCCGAGCATACGGGCATCGGCGCCTCCCGTCCAGACGCCGCGCGACAAAATTGCCAGGTCCGGAATCCCTGCCCACGGGCCGATCCTCACATATAATGTGGTTGGACGCTGATGTCTGAGTGCGGATCGTCGGGGCCCTCATCGCTCGAGTGCCGGCAGATCGCCGAGCTCCTGGGCGATTACCTCGAGGGGACCCTCCCCGGCCAGACGCGTGAGCTCCTCGAGTGGCACATTGAGGGCTGCGCCCCCTGCGTCGCGTTCGTCAACACCTACCGCGGCACGATCAACGCCGCCCGAAAGCTCCGCGACGTCGAGATTCCCCCCGAGCTGAAGAACCGGCTGCTCGCCGTCCTCCGGAGCCAGCGCGCCTCACACGAGCCGCGCGCGTAGATACGCGCTGACCGCGTCCACCAGCGTCACGATCGCGTAGATCGTGACGATCAGCGTCATGAGCTGATGCTCCTGAAGGGGCTGATCGCGACGTGGATACGCTGGCCGAGCCCCCACGCCGGAACGAGGTGAGCTAGCGCAGGAGCTCGGTGATCGTCTTCACCGCTTCGTCGCTCGCCCAGTCGAACTCTCCGAGCACGCTGTAGCGAGGGCGACCGTCGGCATCGACGACGAAGCTCACCGGCAACACGCGGACGCGCCAAGCCTTCACCGCATCCTGGTTGGGATCCAGCACGACCGGGAAGTCGACGGACAGACTCTTGACGTATTCGCGGACCCTGGTGGGCGATTCACCAAAGTTCACGGCGACGATCTCGAAAGGCCGTCCCGCCAATCTCTGCCGCAGTTGCTTCATCGCCAGCATCTGCTCGCGACAGAACTCGCACCATGTCGCCCAGAAGCTGACGAGCACGACCCTGCCGCGGTATTCGGCGACCGGTGTGGGGCGACCGGCGAGATCGTTCAGGACGACGGACGGCGGCGGCGCATCGGTCCAGGGAAGAAAGCGCGTCGGCTCGGTGTGGGCGGCGCGCGGGAGCGCGAACGTCGCACACACCGCGACCAGCGCAACGAAGGCGGTCCAGCGCCGGTGCTCCGTGGTCAGTGTCATCCCGTGATCTCGCGCGCCGTGATCGTGTACTTGAAGCTGTCCGGATCGAGGCTATCGCGGCGACCTTCCGCCGTCTCTGCCTGCGGGTACATCAGGAAGCCGAGCTTGCCACCCTTGGTCGCGTTCGGAAGCGCGACATCGTGGGCGGTGTTGAAGGCGAGCCAGTTGCCTTCCCATCCTCCGAAGAGCTTCGGACGCACCGCCTGCACGAGCGGATGATCGAGCTTGAGCCACTCGCTCGTCTCCTCGCGCGCGACCTTGCCGACGTCGGCGGGATCCATCGCCACCCAGCCGTAGTCCCTCAGGAAGACCTCGGCCCGGCAGTGCTGCGCCTTGCTGACGTTGGCGCTTCCGGCGCCGAGCGCCTTGTAGCCGAAGGCGGAGGGCGCCACCCGGATGCCGTAGATATCGCGCGCCGGTATACCGACTGCTCGCACGAGACCGACGAAGAGCGCGTTGATGTCGCCGCACTTGCCTCCGAAGTTCCGGGTCTCGAGCATGGTCTTGATGTCACCCACGCCACAGCCCCGCACGTTCGGCTCGCGGTACGTGTTGGCGAGGATCCAGTCGTAGATCGCCGTCACTTTCTCTACATCCGTCGTCTTGCCCTGGGTGATCTCGTCGGCCGTCACCTTCACGATGCCGTCGGTCGGTATCAGGTCGGTCGGTTGCGTCCACATCCGTAGCTCCGCCGGATCGGCGGTGGCGGCGACCTTCTTCGACCAGTCGATCGCGCGGTTCTGCGTGCGGAAGCGGCTCGTCAGCTCCACGACGGGCGCCGCTTCGCCCTCGGCGAATTCAGCGTACAGCGTGCTCGCCCCGTACTTCCCGTCCGTCATGGGTCGCATGATCTTGGCGTTGCCCGACCACCGATCACCGAGCGTGCGCTGGTACTCCGAGTTCACGACCGGGATCGGGAGCCACACGCGCGTGACTCCGGTCGGCTGCAGCACCTCCGCCCGCGTCGTGATCTCGAACGTGCGCCACGTGCCCGGCCGCGGGTCGAACACCTTCTCATCGGCACGTACGATCGCGACCAGACGCGGCAACGTCGCCGCCACGGCCAATGCAGACACTGCCGTCGAGGTCTTCAGGAACGCGCGTCGATGCATCGGTAGTTCTCCCTCCGGTGAGTTTGAGCCCGTTGGCCTTGGGACGCGCGCTCAGCTTATCGGGATTCTTCGACTAATCAAATCGGAGTCGCCGATCGTTCGGCAGTTGACCTATCGGCGTGGGGGCGAGGCTAGGGGGTGACGCGGATGACCGGCTCGGAAATCACCTCACCGAGCTCCCAGCCCTCCTCGCCGCGGCGGCGGAACGCGTCGATCACGCCTCGTGCGCGATCGGGCGCGACCGAGAAGAGGAGGCCGCCAGATGTCTCCGATTCCGCGAGGAGGGAGACGAGGTATCCGGGGATCGAGGGATCGATGCGGAGGCCCTGGCCGAAGACCGCGTCGATGTGGCGGCGGTTGCGCTTCATTCCCCCACTCCAGTGCCCAGCTTCGGCGAGCTCGCGTGTTCCCGGAAGCAGGGGCAGGCGCGACGCGCTGATCGTGACGCCGGCGCCCGACGCTTTCACCATCTCGCCGGCGTGACCGAGAAGCCCGAAGCCCGTGATGTCGGTCGCGCCCCGGGCGCCGGCCTCGCGCGCCACCTCGGCCGCGACACGGTTGAGCCTGAGCATGCTCTTGATGGCGCCGTCGAGCACCTCGGCCCTCGCGGCGTTGTCCTTCGCGGCGGTCGTGATCACGCCCGTCCCCAGGGGCTTCGACAGGAAGAGCCGGTCGCCGGGGCGGAGGCCGCCCTTGATGAGGATGCGGTCGGGGTGGACACGCCCGGTGACGCAGAGGCCGTACTTCGGCTCGTTGTCGACGACGGTATGGCCGCCCGCGATCACGCCGCCCGCCTCCACGACCTTGTCGCTCCCTCCCCGGAACACCTCCGCGATGATCGCCTTCGACATCTCGCGCGGAAAGCCGGCAACCGCGAGCGCGAAGAGCACCTCGCCGCCCATCGCGAAGACGTCGGACATGGAATTCGCGGCCGAGATCGCGCCCCAGGTCCACGGGTCGTCCACGACCGGTGGGAAGAAGTCCACTGTCTCCACGATCGCGAAGTCGGAGGTGATGCGGTAGACCGCGGCGTCGTCGGCCGCCGCCAGGCCCACGAGCAGGTCAGGGTGGGCGCGACCCGCGGGCTTGAGCGCCTCGAGCACCTCCTGGAGATCCCCAGGAGCCATCTTGGACGCTCAGCCGGCACAGGCGGCGTACGAGGTGAGCCGGACCTCCGTGTGCGTGTGCTCGGCCATCGCTGACTTAAGACGTCTCCGCTGGAGACTCCGATTCGACGAACCCGACGAAGGCTTGGGCGAGCGGCGAGCGGCTCCTGTCGCGGTGAGTGACGAGGTAGAAGGCCCGGGCGACACGCAGGTCCTTCACGCGGAGGCAGAAGAGGAGCCCCGCACGACACTCGTCCTCGACCGCCCGCTTCGAGACGAGCGCGATCCCGACGCTCGCGCGCACCGCCTGCTTGATCGCCTGGGTCGAGCCCATCTCGCCGACGACGCGGAACGTCGACAGGTCGCTGTTCACCTGGTCCAGCGCCCGTTCGAGTGCCTCACGCGAGCCCGAGCCCCGCTCGCGAACGATGAGGGGCTCCTGCTTCACGTCGGCGAGGGTCACGCTCTTGCGTCCCGCCCACGCGTGCCCTGCCGGGACGATGACCACGAGCTCGTCGGCCATCAGCTCCCGCGCGACGAGGGCCTTCGGGCCTGGCGGCGCGCCGACCACGCCGACCTCAACGCGCCCCGCCTCGACCCACTCGGTGACCTGGCGGCTCGAGCCGATCAAGAGACAGATCGAGATGTCCGGATACTTGCCCTTGAACCGTCCGATCAGGGCGGGCAGCACGTACTCGCCGGGGATCGTGGAGCCGCCGACGACGAGCTCACCGGACATGCGCCCCTGGAACTGGTCGAGCGCCTGTCGCGCCTCGCGCTGGAGCGCGAGCATGCGGCGCGCGTAGCCGAGGAGGAGCCGGCCGGCGTGGGTGGGCGTGGCGCCGCGGCCGAGCCGGTCAAGGAGCTGGACGCCCAGCTCGTCCTCGAGGGCGCGGACGTGCTCGGAGACGGTCGGCTGGGTCAGGGAAAGCGCGTCGGCGGCGCGGGAGAAGCTCCCCAGCTCTGCCACCTTCGCAAACACCTCGAGGCGGCGAAGATCCATGGGGAACCGGGACGGCGGGAGGCTCGCGTCAGTGGCAGCCGCAGCCGCCGCCGCAGCAGCCGCCCGTCGACATCGTCGACGGGGCGAAGCTGCCGGCGGTCTTCAGACCGAACACCGACAGCTTGCGCATCACGTCCGGGCTCGCGCACGCGGGACACGCGACGGCGGTCGTCGCACCCGCGAGGTACTTCTCGAACTCCTCCTGGCAATGCTGGCAGCGGTACTCGTAGATCGGCATCAGCTACTCACCGCCGCGCTGGACGTAGCTCTTCACGAACTCCTCGGCGTTCTCCTCGAGGATGTCGTCGATCTCGTCGAGAAGCTTGTCGATGTCTTCCTTGATCTTCTTGCCCTTCTTGGCGAGCTCCGGACTGCCGGCGGCGCCGTCGCCGCCCTCTGCGGGCTTGGTGGGCCGGGTCTCTTTCTTCTTCTGCTGCTCAGCCATCGCGCCCTCCCTTGACGCATTCTACCATTCTTCCCCCGCTTTCCCGGGTCAACGGCGAAAGTGTTTACTGAGGGTCAGGGTCTGGTGCTGATACGCGGAGCCCAGGCCGACCCCGTAGACCCTTTCCGGCCGCGACCGGAGCCGCTCGAACCCGACCTTGAACGAGGTCTGGCCGTCGTAGACCAGGAACGGCACCTCCCGGGCCCTCACTTCCATAACCACCTTCGTGCCCAGAACGCTCCCGTCGCCGAAGCCGAAGCCCGGGTCGAAGAAGCCAGCGTAGTGGGTGCGGATCTCCCCGGCGCCCGCGTCATAGACGACCATCTCAGCCGCGAATTCCGGCGGCACGCGGATGCGCTCCTTGGACACGAGGATGTAAAAGCGGTTCGCCTCCAAGATGTACGCGTCGCGGGCGGGCCGCTTGATCGGCTCCCAGAACTCGACCGGGTCGTAATGGGCGACACGGCTCCAGTCCACGGCCGGCGGGTTCGGCTGGGCGCGGTAGCCGATGTTGCCCCCGGTCAGCCGCCCCGAGAGGTCGACGCCCATGCAGAGGCCGTCGTTGAAGGCGACGCGCTCGAGGGGGATCGGGCGCGCGTCGTCGTCGTAAAGGAGCGGCGTCTCGTGGTAGATCCGCGCCAATTCGCCGTCGGCGATATCGGTCCGCCCCGAGAGGAGGCGGAGCTGGTTGAGCGAGACGCCCGCATGCACGCGGACCGGGAACGACTGGGGCGAGACCTCGAGATAGAGAAGCCCCTGATACCCCGGGCGGATCTCGTCGAAGCGCGGTGTCTCATCGGTGATGACGCGGGTGAAGATGTCGAGGCGGCCTGTCGTGCTCTTGGGGTTCGACCGGCCACGCACGTGCGGCGGGAGGTGGAGTGACTCGAGCAGCGGCACCAGGTAGACCGAGCCGCGCTGCAACGTGGCCCCAGAGTCTAGCGACAACCGGTCGATGACCAGGTCGCTGTCGGAGAGGTCCCGCTCCTCGAGCCGGCTCTGGACCGCCTGCCGGAACGGCAGGAAGCTCGCGCGGAGCTGATAGGCGCTCGGACCGAGGCGGAGGTCGAGGCTCGCGGGCTGATACTGGTCGTCCGCGATCGGCCGCTCGGCGCGGATCCACCCGTCGCGGACCGCGGCGCGGAGCTCGTGGTCGGGCAGGACGCCGTCAGGCACGCCGCTCAACCTATCACGCGGCTGACGGCGCCCGCCGTGTCCACGTCGAACCGGCGCGCGGCGCCGGCCATCCCCGCGCGGCGCAGCGCCGCCTCCATCGCAGCCGCGACCGGGGTGTCGTCACCGGCGACCACGGCGAGCAGCGACGGCCCCGCGCCACTCAGGACGCAGCCGAGCGCCCCCGCGGCGCGCGCCGCTCGGACGACTTCGGGCATCCACGGGAACAGCCGGAGCCGGTAGGGTTCGTGCAGGCGGTCCTCGAGAGCCGCCGCGAGCGCGGCGGGCCGGCCGGCCCAGAGGCTCGCGAGGAGCAGCGCGACGCGCTGGACGTTGAAGACCGCGTCATGGTACGGCACGGACGCCGGAAGGACGGCGCGCGCCTGGGCGGTGGCGCTCGTGACCTCGGGGATGAGCGCCACCCAGCGGAGGCCCGCGGGTACCGGGAGCGAGACCGCCGTGACCGTCGGGCCGCTCGCGCTGGAGACGGTCAGCCCTCCGAAGAGCGCCGCGGCGACGTTGTCCGGATGCCCTTCGGCGCGCGCGGCGAGGGCGAGGAGCGCGTCCTTCGTGAGGGGCGAGCCGAGGAGGGCGTTGCCTGCGACGAGCCCGCCGACCCAGGCCGCCGCGCTCGAGCCGAGCCCGCGCGCGGCGGGCACGCGGTTCGTGCATTCGAGCGCGCACCCGGTGAACCGTCGCCCCGCCGCCTCGTAGGCGAGCTTCACGCCACGGGCGACGACGTTGTCAGCGCTCCGCGGCAGCCGGGTGGCGCCCTCGCCCTCGATCGCGACGCTGACGCCCTCGGCCTCGGACGCGCCGACCTCGTTGTAGAGCGTCAGGGCCAGCCCGAGGGTGTCGAACCCCGGGCCGAGGTTGGCGGACGTCGCGGGGACGCTGACGTGGACGCGCACGCGGCTAAAGCCGCTTGAGGAGCCAGTCGGGGGTCAGCGAGATCGCCCAGGCGTTGAGGACGACGTAGTAGTTGGTGAAGACAAGCACGCCCACGACGACCAGGATCACGCCCGCGGCCCGCTCCACCACGGGAATGAACGGGCGGTAGCGCCTGAAAGCCCTCAGAAAGGGGCCGAGCGCCGCGGCCGCGAGGAGGAACGGGAGGCCGAGCCCCGCGGAGTACGCGACCAGCAGGCCGACGCCGCGTCCGACGTTCTCGGCAGTGGACGCGAGGGAGAGGATCGCGCCGAGGATCGGCCCGACGCACGGAGTCCAGCCGATCGCGAATGTGACGCCGACCGCGAGCGAGCCGAGGTAGCCCGCCGGCTTCTCCCGGAGCTGCCACTGCCGGGTGCGCCCGAGGATCCCGATCCGCAGCGCCCCGACGATGTAGAGGCCGAAGACGACGATGAGGACGCCGCCGATCCGGCGGATCCAGTCGCGATGATCGAGCAGGAACTGGCCGAGCGCGCTGAACGAGGCGCCGAGCGCGACGAAGACGATCGAGAACCCCACGACGAAGGCAAGCGCATGGCCGAGGATCCGCCGCCTCACCCGCGCCGACAGCTCCCCGGTGAGGTCGGCGACGGACATCCCGGTGATGAACGACAGGTACGAGGGAAAGAGCGGCAGCACGCACGGCGACAGGAACGAGAAGAGCCCCGCGCTGAACGAGACGGCGACGCCGACGGACTCGCCCATGGCTTACCTCAGCAGCCCCTCGATCAGCGAATGGGACGCGTCGTTGTCCCACGCCCGCGGCCCCAGCGCGAGCGCGGTGAGATTGCCGTTTCGGTCCACGATGAAGCTCGAGGGCAGCGCACGCACGCCGTAGGTGTTCGCGAGGTCCATTTTCGGGTCGAGCCCCACAGGGAACGCGAGCTTGTGCTCGTCGAGGTAGGGCTTGACCTTCTTCGTGTCCGCGTCGACCGACACGGCGACGAGGACGAAGCCCTGGCCCTTCTGCTGCTGCCAGAGGCGCTCCATCGCCGGCATCTCCTCGCGGCAGGGCGGGCACCAGGTCGCCCAGAAGTTGATCAGCACGACCTTCCCCCGCTGCGCGGAGAGTCGGAGCTTGTCTCCACCCACGAGCGGCAGCGTGAAGTCCTCGGCGAGCTTCTGGCGTGACGGCCGGATGAGATCGAGCTCCTTCACCGCGTCGGCGACGCTGAGGACGCGTCCCTTGCGGGCCTTGAGCGCCACCGGCGCGGGCACCGGGGCGCCGGCTGGCGCGTCCTCGGCACGGCTCGCGACGGCCGCACCCGACTGTGTGACCTCGGGCGCCGGTCGCATCGCCGCGACGAGCACCACGCCGACGATGGCGGCGGCGACGGCGATCAGCGCGGTCAGCGCGAGCTTCTGTGACATCGGGGCTCCAGAACGATGGCCATCGTCACGATACGGAACACGCAAAGTATACCCCCACATTCCGTGAACCTCCCGTAAACCCTTGCTATAGTAGGCCGCTCGATGGCGCTCATTATTGTGGCCGACGACCTCACCGGCGCCTGCGACGCGGGCACACTCTTCGCCGGCAAGGCTCCCGTCCCCGTCACGGTCTGGCCAGACCCGCCCGTTGCCGCGGAGGTCGCCGTCGTCGACACGGAGTCGCGACGCCTCGATCGCGCCGCAGCGACGGATCGCGTCAGCGACGCCGCGGCGCAGCGGGCGGGAGCGACGTCGTGGTTCAAGAAGATCGACTCGACGCTCCGCGGCCACGTCGGCGCCGAGATCGTCGCGCTCCTCCAGGCCACCCGCACGCCGAGTGCCGTCGCCTGCCCCGCGTTCCCGTCCGAAGGCCGTACCGTGCTTGACCGCGTGCTGCGGGTCGACGGCACCGCGGCGGCGCACGTCGTGGACTTGATCCGTTCCGAGAGCGACCGGCCACTCGCGTGGATCCCGCTTGCCGAGGTGCGCGCGGGCGTCGCCGCGCTCGCGGTACGCCTGGCGCGCCTCGCGGGGATGATCGCCGTCGCAGACGCCGAGACGGACGACGATCTCGACACGATCGTCGGCGCCGCGCTCGCGCTCGACCCCGTACCGCTCCTCGCCGGTTCCGCCGGCCTGGCCCAGCCCCTGGCCGAGCGTCTCGGCCTCCACGCGGGGTGCGCGACGCTGCCCGGTGGACGCTGGCTGATCATCGCCGGGAGCCTCCATCCCGCGACGCGGCGCCAGATCGCCGCGGCGGGGCGCGCGGGCCTCCACGTGCTGGCGACGGCCGACGCCGAGCACGCGGACGTGGGCGACGCCGCCGCGACGCTCGCCCGGGAGGCCGCGAGCTTGCTCGCGACTGAATCCTTTGATCTGATCGTCCTCACCGGAGGCGACACCGCTGTCGCGTTCTATCGGACGCTCGGCGCCGCGCGCATCGACCTCGTCGGGGCGCCGGGTCCGGGCCTGGCCCTTGGCTACCTGCGAGCGCCCGGGTATCCCGCGCTCCCCGTGCTGACCAAGGCGGGGGGCTTCGGTCCGCCGGAGCTGTTCGTCTCGCTCCGGAAGGAGGCGATGACATGAAGAACCCGATCCTCGGCGTGACGATGGGCGACCCCGCGGGGGTGGGCCCGGAGATCATCGTGCGCGCGGGCGCCGAGCCCGAGGTGCAGCGCACGAGCCGGCCGGTCGTGATCGGCGCGGCCGCGACGCTCGGGGAGGCGCTGGCGCTCGTCGGCTCGCCGCTCCGTCTCCACAGCGTCACGCAGGTCGCGGAGTGCCGATGGCAGCCGGGGACCCTCGAGGTCCTCGACCTCGCCAATGTGGACATGGCGACGCTGCCCCGCGCGCGGGTGAGCGCGGCCGCCGGGCGCGCGGCGTACGAGTACATCGAGATGGCGGTGGCCCTCGCCAAGGCCGGCGCGATCGACGGGATCGTCACGGCGCCGATCAACAAGGAGGCGCTCGCGGCGGCCGGCATGACGCACTCGGGCCACACCGAGATCCTCGCGTCCCTCTCCGGCACGCGCGACTTCGCGATGCTCCTGATGGGCCACGAGCTGCGCGTGATCCACGTGACGACCCACGTCGCGCTCCGGCGCGTGCCCGATCTGGTCACGCGCGATCGGGTCCTCCGGACCATCCAGCTCGCCCAGCGAACGCTCGAAGGGCTCGGGATCCCTCGGGGCCGCATCGCGGTCGCCGGGCTCAACCCCCACGCGGGCGAGGACGGGCTCTTCGGCGACGAGGAGAAGACCGCGATCGTCCCGGCGATCGAGGCGGCGCGCGGGGAGGGCCTGAACGTCGCCGGCCCGCTGCCCGCCGACACGCTGTTTTCGCGCGCCCGCGGCGGCGAATTTGATATCGTCGTCGCTATGTATCACGACCAGGGGCACATTCCCGTGAAGACGCTCGGCTTCAACTACGACGAGACGACGAAGCGGTGGGTGGGGCTCTCCGGCGTCAACGTCACCGTGGGGCTCCCCTTCCTGCGCGTCTCCGTGGACCACGGCACGGCGTTTGACCGCGCCTGGAAGGGCATCGCGAACCACGAGAGCATGGTCGAGGCGCTGCACGTCGCCGTCCGCATGCTCAGCGCACCGGGCGCGCGGCGCTCTTCATCAAGCTGAACGGGGGATCTCCATGGACGAGCGCGAACTGAAAGAGCTGATCGGCCAGGTGAAGGCACGAACCTTGAGCCGCCGTCGCTTCGTGCAGCTTATGGTGGGGCTGGGGCTCACCGCCCCCATGGCCGCGCACATGCTGGCCTCGGCGGGCGTCGCCCAGGCGCAGGTGAAGTGGTCGTTCAACCCGACGAAGCGCGGCGGGGGCGGGATCCTGAAGACGCTCTGGTGGCAGTCGCCCACGCTCCTCAACCCGCACTTCGCCAACGGCACGAAGGACCAGGACGCCTCCCGGATCTTTTACGAGCCCCTCGGCTCCTACGACCCCGACGGCAACATCATCCCCGTCCTCGCTGCCGAGGTCCCCAGCCTCCAGAACGGGCTCCTCGGGAAGGACGGCCTGTCAGTGACCTGGCGGCTGAAGAAGAACGTCACGTGGCACGATGGCAAGCCTTTCACTGCGGATGATGTGGTCTTCAACTGGGAGTACGTCATGGACCCGGCGACGGCCGCGGTGAGCGTCGGCCAGTACCGTGATATCGTCCGGATCGACAAGCTCGACAGCCACACCGTGAAGATCGTCTTCAAGTCGCCCACGCCCTTCTGGTCGTCGCCCTTCTGTGGGCCGTACGGGCAGGTCATCCCGAAGCATCTGTTCCAGGCGTACCAGGGCGACAAGTCGCGCGAGGCGCCGAACAATCTGAAGCCCGTCGGCACCGGCCCCTTCCGCTTCGTGGACTTCAAGCCAGGCGACATCGTCCGGGCGGAGCTCAATCCAAACTACCACGTGCCGAACCGGCCCTTCTTCGACCAGCTCGAGATGAAGGGCGGCGGCGATGCCGTGTCGGCGGCGCGCGCGGTGATCCAGACCGGGGAGTTCGACTACGCATGGAACATGCAGGTCGAGGACGAGATCCTGAAGCGCCTCGAGCAGGGCGGCAAGGGTCGCGCCGACATCGTCGCCGGCGGCAACATCGAGCACATCCAGGTCAACAACACCGACCCGTGGACGGAGGCGGACGGCGAGCGATCGTCCATCAAGACGAAGCACCCGTTCCTGACCGACCCCGCCGTGCGCCAGGCGCTGAACGTCCTCGTCGACCGCGGGTCGGTCCAGGAGCAGATCTACGGGC
>QHTD01000143.1 GCA_003220675.1 Candidatus Rokuibacteriota bacterium
CGGTGGCTTTGCGGTATCATATTCTGGTCAGAGTCTGGTCTGAACGGAGGACACCGTGAAGAGGGTCGGCGTCTATGAAGCCAAGACGCAGCTCCCGCGCCTGCTCCAACAGGTGGCCCGTGGCCAGCGGGTTACGATCACCCGACACGGGGTGGCCGTGGCCGTCCTCGTCCCGGCGGAGCGGCGGCGGAGGCGTGCGGTCACGGACGTGATCGCCGATCTCAAGACGTTCGGCCGCGGACGTCGCCTCGGCCGCCTGTCGCTTCGGGCGATGATCCACGAGGGCCGGCGATGAGGCGGTTCGTCCTCGACTGCTCGGTGACCATGGCGTGGTGCTTCGAGAGCGAGGCTGACGGTTACACCCTGGCGGTCCTCGGGGCACTGGCGGACGGCACGGCCATCGTTCCGCCGCTCTGGCCGCTCGAAGTCGCCAACGTGCTCCTCGTCGCAGAGCGGCGTCGGCGGATCACGCGGGGAGATGTCGCCCGCTTCCTGGATCTGCTCGCCGATCTGCCCCTGGTCGTTGCCGCTCCGGTGGCCGTGGAAGACATGAGCGCGCTCGTCGGCCTGGGACGCGATCACGCCCTGTCGGCGTACGACGCCGCCTACCTGCACCTCGCCCTGCAGGAGCACCTTCCGCTGGCGACGCGGGATCGCGCGCTACGAGCCGCCGCCCGGAGCGCGGGTGTCGCTCCGTTCGTCACCCGGTGAGTAGACGTTTTCCGCTCAGAAGCCACCCGCGACTTTCGGAAATGAGGGCCGCCCGAGGGGGAAGACATGGACGACACACCGATTCCAGGGTTCCGATACCTCTCGACCTGTACGTCGTGACTCGGATACCCGTGTCGGTGCTTCGCGATTCTCGGCTGGACTGGGCGAGGCGGGTCCGTGAGGGGCCGGAGTATGAGGCGCTGGTGCGCGAGGGGTATCGGCCCCTAAGCTAGTGAGCGAGCGAGATCGCTCCACCGACGACAAGTCGCTGAACTGCCTCCTCGAGTTCGCGGATATTTCCCGGCCATGAGTGGGTCATGAACGAGGCAAGCGCCTCGGGGCTGAGCTGGACGTCCCGTCGATACCGCTGGTTGAATTGCTCCAGAAAAAATGACGCAAAGAGAGGAATCTCTTCCGTTCGTTGCCTCAGCGGCGGGATCCAGATCTCGACTACATTGAGACGCTGCAGCTCCCGCCAGAGGTAGTCCGAGCCTCCGTTCTCCCTGCCGTGCCTGGTTGATGCGATGACGCGCACATCGAGGCGGATGATCTCGCGGCCGCCGGTGCGCGAGACCTCCCCCGTTCGCAGCAGGTGGACAAGCTTGGGGACAAGGGCGCACGGCAAGGCCGCGATCTCATCCAAGTAGATTGTGCCGTGGGTCGCGAACTCGAAGCTCCCGAGCCGCCGTCGGATCGACAGGGGCGTCGCTTCCTTCTCGTGGCCGAATAAGTCGACCTCGCAACGCCCAACACGTTCAACCCCACAGTTCGCCTTGATGAAGGAGTGAGGCTGCCGCGCCGAAGCGGCGTGGAGGAGGCGTGCCAGGATGTCCTTGCCAGCGCCGGGCTCGCCTCGGATCAGCAAGGGAACTCCGGGGTCCGCACGCTGTCCTATCGCCACGAGGTCCAGGATGCGAGCAGTCTTCAGGATGGTAGGTACCCATTCGGTCGTCGCGACCAGAGCGGACAATCTTGCTGGCCTCCCGGGCTCTGGCGACAAGCCCCCCTGCAACCAACTGCGGGATAGGGGTCGAGGCTAGGCGATCTCTAAGACCTCGTCAATGCGTTTTTTCCAGGTCAGGAAAGCTGTTCCACCGTGCCAAAAGCAGGCGGCCGAGGGTAGTGATTCATCTTCCCCCGGATTTATCGGGCGAACCTTCAAGTGCACGAGTCTCGATCAGAGAAACCCAAGTGATTCTTGATCGGCTGGCGGTCAGAGTGCTTCAGACCGTGCAATTTTCAGATTGTGGACAACGGTGGAAATGTGGGTAGCTCGTCGATCAGTCGAAGTTGATCGGGTACCCGAACTGCACACCGAACCTGACTCGGTTCTGATCCGCATCGATCTGTACCGACGACGACCCCGTAGTCCGCTGCTGGAAAAACGTGTACCCCCCAAAGACGCTTGTAAATGCCGCAATCTGATACGTCACTTGGAGATTCAGTGTGAGCGCCTTCACGTCGACTTGCTGTGTCTGTCGGGAGCTCACGGACTCCGCGGTGTTGTACGTGGTGTCGAACACGACGAGCAAGCCTCGCCGCAAGGTCGGAAGCGTGAGCGTCCCTGAGATCGACTGGGTGTCAGTCGTCCCTCCAAACCCGCCCGCGGCGCTCACACTCCGCGCATATCGCGCACTCGCCGAGCCGAAGGCTAACCCCTGGACGAGGCTGGCGGTGGCGGCAGGAGACACAACGGTCTCGCCACCGAGCTCGGTGATGGCGGGGCCACCGCTGACGGAGCCGGTGAGCATTGGGGTGAGACGGTAGGTGACACCCAGCGTGGGGGTGTGCGTCGTCGAGTTTTCCTGCCCTTGTTCAGTCAAGTACGTGAAGCCGTACCCGATGGTGCCCGTGAGGCGGGGCGTGAGCTCATGAGCGAGGCTGCTCTGCAATCCGTAAGTGTCCGAGTCACTCGCGGTACCTGCACCGTCGGTGGCTGCACCTTTGAAACGCAGCAGGCCGTAGGTCGCTCCGAGACTCAGGGAGGTCCGGGGGGTCATTTGCCACGTCAGTCCGGGCCCGAAGGTGTTGCTCCACGATTCCTGCCGACCGGTGGAAAACCCCTGCGACGCGACGAGATTCGTATTGCGGTTCAACGCGTACGTATCAGAGGCAGTCAACGTGACTCCTGACGTCGCGCGGTAGAGACCGCTGGCGAGAAAACTCTGACGATTCAACGCGTTGTTGAGGCGACTCTCCCGCTCGTACAGTTCGGCGGTGAACGAGTAGCCGCCGTTCACCTGGTACGAAGGGCGGTTGACGAATAGCGTGATCGTCGGACTGAAGCCCGTGATGAAGTCCCGCTGCCGATCCTGGTTGTTGAAAAAAAGATTGTCGTTGTACTCCTCGGACACAGAAATTGAAGGCGTCAGCGTGACCGGCCCCCGCTGGGCCGGAGGCGCCAGAAGCCCCAACAACTCGAGCGGGTACGCCCCAACCGGCGGGCGCTGGGGAGCTGGGGAGGGCTCGGTGACAGGCGCCGGGGGCTGACCGGCTGGGCGGCCAGGTGGAGGTTCTTGGCCCAGAGCGTGGGACGCCATCAAGCAGATGGCAATCCCGACGATCGCTCCACCGCCCGAACCGACTCGCCGACCGCACACTCTCATTTGGGCACCGTGACGCCAGACTAACCCTGACGCGAAATTATAGGCCGGATTGGAACGGACTTAGCTGCGCACCTGATTTCACATCGGGTAGATCCCGGGTGTGTAAATCTTTACATAGTAGGTCCCGGGCTACCCACCATTGGGCCGCGCGCTATGAACCTCGTT
>QHTD01000144.1 GCA_003220675.1 Candidatus Rokuibacteriota bacterium
TGAACGCTGTGGGTCACCGTGAAGGACTTTCTGAGGTGGGCCACGCCGCTTTCGACGATGATCTTGGTCGAGTCGTACGTGTAGTCCGTGGGGATACTGAAGTTCCAGGTGGTCGTCGAGTGGTTGGCCAACGTGACCGAGACGATTCCGGTGAGGATCAGCGCGAAGATCGCGCCGCCGAGCACGAGCGCCCGGGTGCCAGGCTTCCCGTGCGCATGGCTGTTGTGAGACCTCGCGCGCGCTGGTCGCATGCCCTCGTCCCATCGCAAGGTCTCTGCCAAGGGGTCGTTGTCGCGTTAACGTCGTGATTGCATGAACCTTTCGGGAAGAAGCCGACCGTGATGGGCCAACGGCCACCGGGAAATAATGGAACACGGGTGGCTAAAAAGATTCCAGCCGATTTCTTGAACCCGAAGGCCGGGCGACCGTTATTGTGAGAAGTAGGTCCGAAGACCGATCACGAACGGAGGTATTCGATGCGAGGTATATCGGGGCTCATGGGACTGGTCGCCCTTTGCATGCTGGGCAGCGTCGCTCTGGCCGCTTCACCACTGGACGGAACTCAGTGGCAGATCAAGCTGACGACCTCCGCTGTCACGACTCCGTCCGAGGATCGGATCCGCTTTGAAAAGGGACGGTTCACCTCTCCGCTCTTCAAACCGAAGGGATTTTCCACGTCCAATTACACTCTCACGGAAGAAAAGGACGGCCCGGTCATCTGGGAGACGATGCAAACCAGCGAGGCGGAGGGCACGCTCTCCTGGCATGGAGAGTTGGGCGGCGACGCCATGCACGGCGTCGCGAGCTGGCGGAAGTCTGATGGGGTCGTCGTCAACTACAACTTCGCCGGTCGCAAGGTAGTGGAGCCCGCAGCTCCGAAGCCCAAGACTCCTGAGCCTAAGCCAAAGGCGCCTACCCGATCGCCCTGAGGTCCTGCCGAAGCCGGGCGCGAGGGTTTGGCAATATCTATTTATCGCTAACCGCTCGCGAGCTGGGCCCTACAGAACCAGTCTTTGCCCTTCTGGTTGGCCACGGTCTGGAGAATCTGCGGGATGGAGACCTTGGAGCCGTCGAAGCCCACGACCACGTGGCCTTTTTTCGCCTCGATGTCCACCATCACGACGCCTTGAAGCCGGAGCAGCGCGGATTCCACGCTCACGATGTTCGCCTCACAGGCTTGCCCGCTCAGCCTGAGGGTCACATCCTGAACGTCTGGCTGCGCGTCCGCCATCACGGCCAGCCATGCGAGGGCCACGAAGCCGGCCACAACCTGCGCGATCAGGGGAAACCGCCTTACCCTACGCATTTGAACCCTCCTTGGGCCACAGGGCTATTCGAAAATCCTCCGGAGCCCACCGACGAGCCCCATTTTTCCCCAGCCCTGTCGCTGCTTGTCTGCGTTGAGCTCCTTTTCAGTCTTCATCAACCATCCCTTGACCCGCTCGGCATCCTCTGCCGTGGGCTTCAACGCGAGGTACTGTCGGAAATGCCGCGTCGCTGACCGGTTGTCGTCAAAGCTCACCAGGTAAAGCCTGGCCAGCTCAAAATGCGCCTCCGCGTAATTCGGATCGAACTTCAGCGCAGTTTGAAATGCGTTCCGAGCCTCCTCCTTCATTCCCCGCTTGCTGTAGCTCACGCCCAGCGCATAGTTCAACCCGGGCAAATCAGCCGGCTTCTCCTCCCGAGCCTTCGTCCGCCGCGCATGGGCCTGCTCCAGGGCTTTCGACAACTCCTCTGCCTTCTGGGTGAGCTTCTTGGCCGTATCCTGCTCGGCCGCGTAGGCTGTTTGCAGCCCCTGAACCGTCGTCTCGAGTTTCGCGCTCCTCGCCTCCAACTCGCTCTTTTGCTGCTCCGCGGCCTTCTGGCTGACCTCCATGGCCTTCACCCGGGCCTGCGCCTCCTGCAGGGCCTTTGCCAGCTCCTCTGCCGTCTGGCCGAGTCTCCTGGTCGAGGCCTGCTCGGCCGCATGGGCCGTTTGCAGCCCCTGATACGCCGTCGCGAGCTTCTTGTTCCTGACCTCCAGATTGCCCCGCTCGGCCTCCGACGCCTTTTGGAGACCCTGGACCGTGAGGTCGAGGTTCGTGTGGGTGAAGTAGGCAATCATCCCACCGCCGCCGGCCAGTCCAAGGGCGAGCGCACTGATGACGACCGCCACCCTGATCTTTCTTGGCTTCGGTTTGCGTATGCTTTCATCGGTCATGCCGACGTCGAGCATTCCTTCGTCGGGCATTTCTCCCTCGGTCATCCCCTCCTCACTCATCTGTCTCTTCTTTATCCGGCTCTTCTTTCTGCCCTTCGCCCTTTCGCAGTCCTAGACCGGTCACGCCGAGTGATTCCCCGCCGGAGATGATCGTCGGGGTGAGGAAGAAAATGAGCTCGGTCTTCGCCACTCGGTCATCTCTGGTCCGGAAGAGGGCTCCCAGGATGGGGACCTCCCCCAACAGAGGGAGCTTTTTCTCCGAGTTGACCTTCTCATCTTTCATCAATCCGGCGATGACGAGCGTGGTGCCGTCCTTGACCATCACGGTGGTCTCGGCGCTGGAGGTATCGATGATGGGGACATTGTTGCCCGCCGAAGTGGTGAGGAAACGGCTCACCGAGCTGACCTCCGGCTTGATCTTCATGCTGACGAAGCCCTCTTCGTTGATGGTGGGGAGCACCTTGAGCTGGAGGCCCACATCAACGAAGGTGACCTGTTCGGCGGTGGTGGCGGCGCTCGCGGTCTGGGTCACCGCAGAGGTCACGTAGGCCTCTTTGGTCCCCACCAGGATTTTTGCCTCCTCGTTTTCCACGACCGCGATGTGCGGCGTGGAGAGGATGTTGGTCTTGCCGACGGATTGGAGGAGTTCCAGAACCGACCTGAACTTATCCGACGAAAAGGTGCCGAGGGTCAACTTGCCGGACGCGCCGGGCGCCGGCACGATGGGAAAGAATTGCGTCACGCGCACGTCCACGACAGTCTTGAAGAGCGCCTCCCAGTCGACCCCGACCTGCAATCGATCATCCAGGCGGACCTCCATGATCCTCGCCTGGATGACAACCTCCCGGGTCTTCCGATCAAACGCGCTGATGACCCGCCGGATATCCTGCATCTGAGAAACCAGATCGGTCACGACCAGCGTGTTCGTTCGCTTATCCAGCCGGACGGCTCCGAGCTTGGGCGTGAGCGCCTTCTCCACCTCGGGCTTGACGTCCGCTGCTTTCGCGTACCGTAACTCGAAGGCCTGGGTCTGCAGCTCGGCAACCCGATCCATGCCCTCGGCGGCCGCGACCATCTGCCCAAGCTTGTCCGGCACGTCGATCAGTATGACCGTACGGGTTTGGGGATCGGCGACGACCCGTCCAACCGTGGACTTCATGTTTCCCAGGACCGTCGCCACGGTGGTCGCGTCGGCATGCTGAAGGTAGAGCGTCTTGAGCTCACGCTGATCGGCAAAAGCGGCGCCAAAGAGACGCTGGTAGTCCGCCTCTGTCATGACGTGGACGACGCGGTTTTGAACCACGTAGGCGAGCTCGTTGGTCAGCGCGATAATGTCGAAGGCATCCTGGATGGTGATGTCCTTCACGGCCAGTGTGACTCGTCCCCCCACATTCTTCCCGGGCACGACGTTGAAGTCCCCCTGCTCGGAGAGAAATTTGAGCACGGCCAGGATGTCCATTTGCCGCAGGTCCAGCGTGATCCGTTTGGCAAGCCCTGGAAGGGACGCCGACTTCTCCGGGGCTTTGATAGCCGGCTGGGAAGACACGGCCTCGCCGTGAGCTGGCCGCGACTCGGACGTGAGCAGGAGCGACCCTGTCATCAGCCCTGCAACCCCAAAGCTGACCAAGGTTCTCCCCATGGAGAAACTCTGCCCGCTAGAAGAGATCGTATTCCGCGTTTCCATAACTAAGAACAACTCTATCCCGCAAGATGGCCTTGATGCGAATCTGGTTGATGGACTCCCGCTCTTTGAGGAAAGAGGTCTCATGCTTGGCCGTGTCTTCGATCATCGCGACGGGGACCGATCCCCACGAGATCCCCACCAACTTCAGAGTTTTCGCCCGCTCCCGCAAGACCTCGAGCGGCGTCGGCTCCGGCGGCTTCGTCGCCTCTGGCGGCTTCACGGGCTCCGCCTTTGCTTCTGCCTTTTTGGGCGCCGAGGGAGCAACGGGATTGAAGAGGTCCCTCTGTTCGACCTCCTTCAGATAGTCTTCCACCGGCCGGAGAGCCGCTAACGGCTGCGCCTCCCTGACCGGAAGGCTGGTCGCCCGCGCCTCCCTGGAGAAGTCCAGTGCGCTGGGCCGGACTCTTTGCGCGTTCAGCGCAATCGCAGCGACCACGAGAACCAGGAGGACGATGAGGCCACGGTTGATGAGCTTGAGGTCAAGCTCTCTGGGCGCCAACCTTCCGGAGAACCAGGACGCGACGAGCCGCCTGGCTTTCTCCTTGTACGGGAAGAGGAACGGCGCCCATGCTCTGACGTCCCCGAACGCGAGCCTCCCCCCGCCTTTTTCCCCCGATTCGATGAGCCGCAGGAGCCGTTCCTCTGGCGTCACTGCCCTGAGCACCTTTTCAGGCCAAGACCCGTTTGATCAGCCCGCGGATCATTGCCGCATCGACTTCGTCCTTGTCCGATATCACCACTCGCTCCAACGCATCATGACAGAGGGTCGTGATCCGCCGGGGAGAGCCTTGGGTGTGGCGGTAAATCTCCCGGATCGCGTCCGCCGTAAAGAGATTCCTGCGGGAGGCGTACCCTGCCTTCCGGAGACGAAACGCAATCATCGCCTCCGTGTCCGCTTCATCGAGCGGATCAATCACGGACTTGAGGCTGATACGATCCCAGAGGTTCTTCATTTCTCTTATCCGGGGCAGCAGCTCCATCTGCCCCAGCAGGATGAGCTGGAGGAGCTTAAATTCATTGGTCTCATAATTGAGAAGAGCCCGCAAAAGCTCCAACGCAGGCGAACTCAATCGCTGGGCTTCGTCGATCAGCAGCACGACCGTCCGCTCTTCCTCGACTCCCTTCTGAAAGAGATATCCCTCGAGGATTTCCAGGGACCTGGCGACCGGAAGCGGACTGGACGGAGGGGCGATGCCGAAGAGCTTCACGAGCGCCGTGAGAAACTCGGCCTCTGTCTCATAGACGGGATTGAGGATCAGATGTGAGGAAACCTTCTCCTCCCGCTTCAGGAGCTGGAAGAGCCTCCGGCTCAGCGTTGTCTTGCCCATCCCGACGTCTCCCAAGACGAGACTCAGCCCGCGCTTCAACTTGAGGGCGATCTGCAGCCGGTAAAGGACCGCCTTGTGCGAGGCCGACTCGTAAAAGAAGGCGGGATCTGGACTGGTTGAAAATGGCTCGGCCGTGAGCCCCAAAACCCCGTAGTAGCTCATCGTCCTTTTACCCGGAGTTCTCTCATCGACTTTCTCCCGCAGTCGTCCAAAAGCAGTCGTGGCGCCTGGAGAGGCGTCACCGACGCCCCGCGCCGACTGAAGCAGGCTTTCTCCTTCCGACTCCGAC
>QHTD01000016.1:0-17141 GCA_003220675.1 Candidatus Rokuibacteriota bacterium
CAGATCCCTCGAAATCCGGTTTGAGGAACGCGTCGCCGTCGGCAACGTAGAAAGACGTCCGGCACGCCCCAAATATTACGCTGCTTCGGAGAAGTGAGGGGGGCCAGAGGATCGCCCCTCGCGACGCAATGGAGTAGAGTAACGACACCGTGGTGACGTCGTTGGCGGCGCTTTTGACCGCGGAATGGCCGTCCGTTCTGCACGGGGAGATCGCGTCCCGGGTTGGCTTCCGTGTGTCAGAAAACGGGCACACTGAGGCCGTCGTGTGCCACCAGTGTGCCCGGGCAACGGCCGAAACGGCCCCAGAGTGGCCGAAAGCAGAGACCGGATACTCATCGCCAAGTGGTTGGGATTGCGGAGCTGTGTTACAGTGCCCGAGGCGGGCGGGAATAGCTCAGTGGTAGAGCACGACCTTGCCAAGGTCGGGGTCGCGGGTTCGAATCCCGTTTCCCGCTCCATCACTTAGTGTTTTTCCCCGCGCTCACGTCGGGGCGGCGTAGCCAAGTGGCCAAGGCGGAGGTCTGCAAAACCTCTATTCAGCGGTTCGAATCCGCTCGCCGCCTCCATTACGTTCCAGCCGGTTTCGTCACTACGCTGGTGTAGCCCAATCGGCAGAGGCAATCGGCTTAAAACCGATTCAGTGTGGGTTCGAATCCCTCCACCAGCACCAGTATCCCGCCGACGCGCCCGCGAGCCTTCCGTCCCCCCGTGCTATCCTGCGAAGCGTGATGAGCTCTCCCGGCGCGATCGCGTTTCAGATCGGCCCTCTCGTGATCCGCTGGTACGGGATCCTGATGGCGACGGCGATCGTCGTCGGCCTCTGGCTCGGCCACCGTCAGGCCAAGCGCGAAGGCCTGCCGGCCGACGACATCATCAGCTGCGGCCAGTGGGCGATCCTCGCGGGCCTCGTGGGAGCCCGGCTCTACGAGGTCGCCTTCAACTGGGATTACTACGGGCGTTACCCGTGGAAGATCATCGCGGTCTGGGAGGGCGGCCTCGCGATCCACGGTGGGCTGATCCTGGGTCCCCTCGTGGGCGCGTGGCTCGCGTACCGCTGGAGGCTTCCGGTCCTGCGCGGCCTCGACGTCGCAGCCCCCTCCATCGCGCTCGGACAGGCGATCGGGCGTTGGGGGAACTTCTTCAACGAGGAGGCCTTCGGGCAGCCGACGGACCTGCTCTGGAAGCTCTACATCTCGCCCCCGCACCGCCCGCTCGGCTTCGGCCAGTACGAGTATTTCCACCCGACCTTCCTCTACGAGTCGCTCTGGGACCTCATGGTGTTCGGGCTCCTCGTCGGCGTGCTCCGCGCGCGACTCGCCGGCCGCCCGGGCGCGCTCTTCTTCTCCTACGTCGGCCTCTACTCGGTCGGCCGCTTCGCGATCGAAGCGCTTCGGCTCGACAGCTTCTGGCTCGGCGCCTACCGCGTGCCGCAGCTCGCGAGCATGCTCGGCATCATCGTTGCCGTGGCGGGCATGGCCTGGGTGAGCCGTCGCGCCTCGTCGCTCGCCGCCAGCTAGTCCGGCGCTCATGCAGCTCGAGCGCGTCGGTCCCTATCTCTGGCGGATTCCCCGTGACGAGGGGCGCGGGATGCGCGTGCCCGGTCTGATCGTCGCCGACGAGCACCTGATCGCGTCCATCCGGAGCGACGCGTCGCTCGAGCAGCTGGCCAACGGCGCCACCCTCCCCGGGATCGTCAGGGCCGCGCTCGCGATGCCGGACATCCACCAGGGCTACGGGTTGCCCGTCGGCGGCGTCGTGGCGACCGATGCCGAGCACGGCGTGATCAGCCCCGGCGCGATCGGGTTCGACATCAACTGCGGCGTACGGCTCTTGAAGACCCCGCTCGACGCCGGCGACGTCGCGACCCGGATGGAGCGGCTGGTGGACGCGCTCTACGCTGCGATCCCGACGGGCGTCGGCTCCCGGGGCGCGTTGACGCTCGACGCGCGGATGCTCGATGAGGTCACCGCGCGCGGCGCGGCGTGGGCGGTAGAGCGCGGGTACGGCGTGCCGGACGACCTCGAGCGGATCGAGTCGGGCGGCGGCCTCGATGGGGCCGACCCGGGCAAGGTCTCGGAGCGCGCGCGTGAGCGTGGCCGGCGCCAGCTCGGCACTCTCGGCTCGGGGAACCATTTCCTCGAGGTGCAGGTGGTGGACGAGATCGACGACGCGCGCACCGCCGAAGCCCTCGGCATCCGCCTGGGGCAGGTGATGGTGATGATCCACACCGGGTCGCGCGGCCTCGGCCACCAGGTGTGCACCGACTACCTCGAGGTGGCGGGCAGGGCGCTCCGCCGCTACGGCATCAGTGTGCCCGACCGCCAGCTCGCGTGCGCCCCCGCCAACTCCGCGGAGGCGCGCGACTATCTCGGCGCCATGCGGGCGGCGGCGAATTTCGCGTTCGCCAACCGTCAGCTTCTGACCCACTGGGCGCGCGACGTCTTCGCGCGCGAGCTCGGCGCCGACGCGCGCGAGCTGGCGGTCGTCTACGACGTCGCGCACAACATCGCGAAGGTCGAGGAGCACGTGGTGGACGGCGCCGTCCGCCGCCTCATCGTGCACCGGAAGGGCGCCACGCGCGCGTTCCCGGGACAGCCGGTGATCGTGCCCGGCGACATGGGCCGCTATTCCTTTCTCCTGGTCGGGACGGAGGCGGCGATGCGCGAGACCTTCGGGTCCACCTGTCACGGCGCGGGACGGCTGCTCTCCCGCACCGCGGCGGTGAAGGCGGCGCGCGGACGTCGGATCGACAAGGAGCTGCGCGAGCGCGGCGTCGTCGCGCGCGCCACGGGCAAGGACGCGCTCGCCGAAGAGATGCCGGAGGCGTACAAGGATGTGAAGGACGTGGTGGACGTCGTCCACCGCTTCGGGATCTCCTTGCGCGTCGCGCGGCTTAGGCCGCTCGGCGTCATCAAAGGCTGAGTCGCCCGCGAGCGCCAAGGGGCGCGTCACGCACGTGGTAGACTAGGCCGATGTCCTGGGGACTCAAGAAGAAATTCCAGGGCCTCCTGGCCCAAGAGCAGGGCGCCGTTCGCAAGGACTGGGGAGGGAAGATCGCCTTCGCCCTCGTCTACCCGAACACCTACGCCGTCGGGATGTCGAACCTCGGCTTCCAGACGATCTATCGCCACCTGAACGCGCTTCCCGACGTGGTGTGTGAGCGGGTGTTCCTCCCCGATCCCGAGGACATCGAGGAGCTCCAGCGGACGGAGGGCGTGCCGATCTCACTCGAGTCGTTCCGGCCGCTCAGCGACTTCCACATGGTCGGCTTCTCCGTCACCTACGAGGGCGACTACGTCAACATGCTGCGACTGTTGGCGCTCGCCCGAATCCCGCTCCGCGCCGGCGACCGGCGGCCGCACGATCCCCTCGTCTTGATGGGCGGGGTGTGCGCCTTCTCCAATCCGGAGCCGGTCGCGCCGTTCATGGACCTCATCGTCGTGGGTGAGGGCGAGGAACTCGTCGGCGAGCTGATCGCGGCGTACCGGGACGGTTACGACGATCGCGACCGGCTCCTCGACGCGCTCGCGGCGATCGAGGGCGTCTACGTGCCCTCGCGCTACGAGGTGAGCTACGCGCTCGACGGCACCGTGGGCGAGGTCCTGGCGCTGGACGCGGCGCCGGCGATCGTGACGAAGCGCCGCCTGCGCAACGTCGATGCCTTCGAGACCGTCGGTGGTGTGAAGACGCCGAACGCCGAGTACGGGCACATGGCGCTCCTGGAAGTCGGCAAGGGGTGCGGCCGTGGCTGCCGGTTCTGCCTGGAAGGCCAGGTCTACCGGCCGGTGAGGCACCGGAGCGTGGACGCCCTCCGCGAGACCGTGGCCCGCATGGCCGAGAGCGGCGAGAAGCGCGTTGGGCTCGTCGGCGCGTGCGTCTCGGACTACCCGTGGATCGGCGAGCTGCTGAAGATCGTCGAGGACAACGGGCTCGAGCTCTCGATTTCGTCCATCCGGGCCGACAGCCTCACGGACGGCCTCGTCGCCGCGCTCGCCCGCGGCGGCCACCGCACCCTGACCATAGCCCCGGAGGCGGGCACGGAGCGTCTGCGCCGGGCCATCCGCAAGGCGATCACCGACGAGCAGATCCTGACCGCGTGCGACCTCGTCCGCGCCCACGGGATCCCGAACCTCAAGACCTACTTCATGATCGGCCAGCCGACAGAGACGCTCGCGGACGTGGAGGCGATCCCGCTGCTCGCCGAGCGGATGCTCGAGCGCCTGCGCGTGCTCGATCCGTCGGGGAAGCCGTTCGGCCGCTTGACGCTGTCGGTCTCGTCCTTCGTCCCGAAGCCCTGGACGCCCTTCCAGTGGGCGCCCTTCGACGGTGCCGAGTCGCTCCAGGCGAAGCTCGAGATCGTCAAGCGGGGCGCCCGGCGGTTCTCGAACGTCCGGGTGCTCCACGAGAACCCGCGCGAGGCGGCGCTCCAGGCGCTGCTCGCCCGCGGCGACCGGCGCGTCGCCGGCTTTCTCGAGCTGGCGGCAGCGTTCGACGGTGACTGGCGGCGCGCGCTGCGAGAGTGGGACGGCGACCCCGACTTCTGCACGACGCGGGCCCGCTCGACGGACGAGCGCCTGCCGTGGGACCACTTCGACGTTGGCGTGAAGAAGGCGGGACTGATTCGAGAGTGGGAGCGAGCGCGGGCCGAGGTCGCCGTCGGCGCCGGAGCGGTCTGATGCGGATCGACGACGCCTACGGTCGGCCGCTCCGGAACCTCCGCGTCTCGGTCACCGACCGATGCAACCTGCGCTGCCAGTACTGCATGCCCGAGGAGGACTACGTCTGGCTCCCGCGCGAGGAGATCCTCCACTTCGAAGAGATCAGCGCGCTCGCCGACGTCTTCATGGATCTCGGGGTGGACAAAATCCGTCTCACGGGCGGCGAGCCGCTCCTGCGACGCGACCTGCCGCGCCTCATCCGCCTCCTCGCCGCCAAGCCGCGCCTGCGCGACCTCGCGATCACGACCAACGGCGTGCTGCTCGCCGAGCTGGCGGGCGCGCTCAAGGAGGCGGGGCTCCACCGCGTGACGGTGAGCCTCGACACCCTGCGCGCCGATCGGTTCGCCGCGCTCACGCGTCGCCAGAATCACGCCCAGGTCCTGGAGGGCATCCAGGCGGTGACGCGCGCCGGCTTCACGGGGACGAAGCTCGACACGGTCGTCATTCGCGGGGTGAACGATGACGAACTCGTGGACCTCATCGAGTTCGGCAAGCGCGTCGCTGCCGAGGTCCGCTTCATCGAGTACATGGACGTCGGCGGTGCGACGCGCTGGTCGATGGACCAGGTCGTGAGCCGGAAGGCGATGCTCGAGATCCTCGAGTCGCGCTACGGCCGGATCGAGCCCGTGAGCGAGCAGACCACGGCGCCCGCCGAGCGCTACCGGCTGCGCGACGGGACCGTCTTCGGCATCATCTCGTCCACCACCGCTCCGTTCTGCGCGGAGTGCGACAGGAGCCGGCTCACCGCGGACGGCATGTGGTACCTCTGCCTCTACGCGCTCCAGGGGACGGATCTGCGGGCGCCGCTGCGCCGCGGTGCGAAGGGTGAAGAGCTCGCGGCGCTCATCACGGGCCCGTGGCAGAAGCGCTCCGACCGCGGCGCCGAGCAGCGCCTGGCGCTCCGCGAGCGCGCGCCGCTCGTCCAGGTTGCCCGTCTCAAGGAGGACCCGCACCTGGAGATGCACACCCGCGGCGGCTAGGGCCGCGAGGAGGGGGCCGTGAGCTCGCCCGAACCGACGAGGATCGACGTCCAGGAGCGTGGCGCCAACCAGCAGACCTCCGACCGGCGGCTCTACATGCAGCTCCAGGTCTTCGGCGGCTGCCTCGACCCGAAGCCTCTCGTCGGTGCGCTCGAGTCGAGACGGATCGAGGCTGCGCTCTATCAGGACGTCAACGACCCGCGCGGGATCGGTGTGCTCGCGATGAGCGAAGACCCGGCCTTCTTCGTCAACGGCCTTCGCGAGCTGTTCAACGCAGACCCCTTCGCCACGCTCGCGCTCAAGCCGGAGTTCTCGATGTTCGGCCGGACGTACTCGTCGGGCTTCGAGACGGATCTGGAGGACTGGCTCCTGCGCCGTCCCCGGCGCGCGGTCTTGAACCCGGCGTGGCCGTGGGGGATCTGGTACCCGCTGCGGCGGACGGGAGGGTTCGCGCGGCTCAGCGGGAAGGAGCAGGGCGAGGTGATCCGCGAGCACAGCGTGCTGGGCCGCGCCTACGGCGATGCCGATCTCGCCCACGACATCCGCCTCGCCTGCCACGGGCTCGACGTGCACGACAACGACTTCGTCATCGGCCTCGTCGGCCGCGACCTCCACCCGCTCTCCCACCTCGTCCAGGCCATGCGAAAGACGGCCCAGACCTCGCAGTACATCCAGACCCTGGGTCCGTTCTTCGTCGGCCACGCCCTCTGGCAGAGCCCGCTGGCCGGCCCCGCCGCGCGCTAGCCTCAAGGCACATCGCGCGCGATCCAGTCCAGATCCCGAACCCGTCGTCGAGCGCAGGCGTGTGTGGGGTGCGCGGGGATGATATAGTTTAACCGAGTTAAACCTGGAGGTTGATGTGGCGCGTCGCACGCGGGTGCTTGGATTCTCGGTTCCCCCGGCGCTGGCTCAGGAATATGAGCGCCTTGCCAAGCGGGAGGGCCGGAGCAAGAGCGAGCTCTTTCGCGAGATGATCGCAGCCTACAAGGCTCGGCGGGCCGAGGAGGAATTCTTCCGCCTTCAGCGCAGAATGGCTCGGCGGGCCAGGGCGAAAGGCATCTTCACCGAGCGACAGGTTGAGCGGCTGGTGTTCCAACACCGCTGATGCGAGCGGTCTTCGACACGAACGTCTTTGTCTCGGCGTTCGTCGTCCACGGCGGCAAGGCGGAGCGAGCGTTCCTGCTCGGGCAGCGCAGACGCGTCGACCTCTTCACCTCGGTCGCGATCCTGACAGAGACGGCGCGAACGCTGCGGGTGAAATTCGACCAGGACGAGGAGGACATCAAGCACGCCCTACGGCTCATCAGCCGGGCCTCGACCGTCGTGCGGCCACGACGTCGCGTGACAGTCCTTCACGACGACCCCGACAACCGGATTCTGGAGTGCGCCGCCGAGGCCGGGGCAGATGTCGTAGTCAGTGGCGACCGCCATCTGCTGAAGCTCCGGCGGTTCGAGGGCGCTTCGATCATTCGGCTGGCCGACTTTCTCCGGATGTTCCCGGAGGCCGGGGACGTGTGATCAGGGAAGGGGCGCGGGGAGGTCCGACTTGCCCATCAGGTAGAGATCGGCGCCGCGCGCGGCGGAGCGGCCCTCGGCGATCGCCCAGACGATCAACGACTGGCCGCGCTGCATGTCGCCGCAGGTGAAGACGCCGGGGACACTCGTCATCCAGCGGGCGTCGCGCCAGACGTTGCCGCGCTCGGTGAGCTTCACGCCGAGCTCGGCCAGCATCCCCGGGCGCTCGGGGCCGAGGAAGCCCATCGCGAGGAGGACGAGGTCGCAGTCCAGGGTGAACTCGGTGCCGCGGATCGGCTTGAAGTCCAGCCGGCCGCCCTCGCGGACCATCTCGACCTGGCGGGCTTCGAGGGCGCGCACGTGCCCCTGCGCGTTCCCCAGGAAGCGCTCGGTTGAGACCGCGTAGACGCGCTCGCCACCCTCCTCGTGAGCCCCCGAGACCCGGAAGATGTTCGGCCACTGAGGCCAGGGGTTGTCGGGCGCCCGCGTGTCCGGCGGCCGCGGGAGCAGCTCGAACTGGTGAACCGAGCGCGCGCCCTGGCGGTGGACGGTGCCGAGGCAGTCGGCGCCCGTATCGCCGCCGCCGATGATGACGACGCGCTTGCCCTGGGCCGTGATGAAGTCGGCGTCGGGGATCGCATCGCCCTCGCACCGCTTGTTCTGGAGCGTCAGGTAGTCCATCGCGAAGTGGATGCCTGCGAGCTCGCGCCCGGGCACCGTGAGGTCCCGCGGGTGGCACGCGCCGCCGGCCAGGACGATCGCGTCGAACTGGTCACGGAGCGCCTCGACGGGCACGCCGACACCGACGTGGGCGTTGGTCACGAAGACCACGCCTTCCTTCTCCATGAGCTGCAGGCGCCGGTCGAGGTAGCGCTTCTCCATCTTGAACTCGGGGATGCCGTAGCGCAGGAGCCCCCCGATCCGGTCGGCACGCTCGAAGACGGTCACCGAGTGGCCGGCGCGGTTGAGCTGCTGGGCGGCCGCGAGCCCCGCGGGCCCAGAGCCGATGACCGCGACCCTCTTTCCCGTGCGCACTGCCGGTGGCCGAGGGGCGACCCAGCCCTCGTCGAAGGCGCGCTCGACGATCGACAGCTCGATCGCCTTGATCGTGACCGGGTCGTCGTTGATCTCGAGCACGCACGAGCCCTCGCACGGCGCGGGGCAGAGACGGCCCGTCCACTCGGGGAAGTTGTTCGTCGCGTGCAGGCGGTCGATCGCGTCGCGCCAGTGGTCCTTGTACACGAGGTCGTTCCAGTCGGGGATGATGTTGCCGAGCGGGCAGCCCTGGTGGCAGAACGGGATGCCGCAGTCCATGCAGCGCGCCGCTTGCTTCTTCAGCTCGTCCTGGGGGAAGGGGAGATAGACCTCCTTCCAGTCGCGGAGCCGCTCCCCGACCGGACGCGTCGGCCACTTCTTGCGCTTGATTTCGAGGAAGCCGGTGACCTTACCCACTCGTCGCCCCGACGAGCTCGGCAAACGTCGGTTCGCGGCCCTCGGCCCGCGCGCGCGCTTCCGCGAGGAGGATGCGCCGGTAGTCCTTCGGCATCACCTTGACGAATCGGGGTTGCAGCTCGATCCAGTCGTCCAGGATCTTTCGCGCGTAGGTCGAGCCCGTCGAGGCGATGTGGCGCCGGATCAGGTCGCGCACCAGCTCGATGTCCTCGGCCCGGTCGAGCGGCTCGAGGTCCACCATGCCCAGGTTGCAGCGCCGCTTGAAGTCGCCGTCCACGTCCAGCACGAACGCGATGCCGCCCGACATCCCCGCCGCGAAGTTCCGGCCGGTGCGGCCGAGCACGACGACGCGCCCGCCCGTCATGTACTCACAGCCGTGGTCGCCGATGCCCTCGACGACCGCGTGGGCGCCGCTGTTTCTCACGCAGAACCGCTCGCCGGCGACGCCACGCACATAGGCCTCGCCGCTGGTGGCCCCGTAGAGGGCGACGTTGCCGATGATGATGTTCTCCTCGGGCGCGAACGTCGACGGGCGCGGGGGGAAGACGATCAGTCTGCCGCCCGAGAGCCCCTTGCCCCAGTAGTCGTTGGCGTCGCCCTCGAGCGTGAAGGTGATCCCCCGCGGCACGAAGGCGCCGAAGCTCTGGCCGGCGGAGCCGGTGAAGTGGATCCGGATCGTGTCGTCGGGTAGGCCCTCGCCGCCCCACCGCTTGGTGACGTGGTAGCCCAGGAGCGTACCTACCGTGCGGTGGACATTGTGGATGGGCAGGGAAAGCTCCACCGCCTTCCGGTGCTCGATGGCCTCCGCGCACGCCGGGATGATCGTCGTGTGGTCGAGCGACTTCTCCAGCGCGTGATCCTGCCGCACCACGCAGTGCCGCGCGACTTCCGGCGGCATGTCCGGCCGGTAGAGGATCGTCGAGAGATCGAGGCCGCACGCCTTCCAGTGGCCGAGGGCCGGCTTGAAGTCGAGCTTGTCCACACGGCCGATCATCTCGTCCATGGTCCGGAAGCCGAGCGTGGCCATGTGCTCCCGGACCTCCTGGGCCAGGAACCGGAAGAAGTTCACGACGTACTCGGGCTTGCCACTGAAGCGCTTCCTGAGCTCGGGATCCTGGGTGGCGACGCCCACCGGGCAGGTGTTGAGGTGGCACACCCGCATCATGATGCAGCCCAGCACCACGAGCGGTGCCGTCGAGAAGCCGTACTCCTCGGCGCCGAGCAGCGCCGCGATCACGACGTCGCGCCCGGTCTTCATCTGGCCATCCACCTGGACCACGATCCGGTCGCGCAGCTTGTTCAGCACGAGCACCTGCTGGGTCTCGGCCACGCCGAGCTCCCACGGGATGCCGCCGTGCTTGATCGAGGTGAGCGGCGACGCCCCGGTGCCGCCGTCGTGGCCCGAGATCAGCACCACGTCGGAGAAGGCCTTGGCGACGCCGGCCGCCACGGTGCCCACGCCGATCTCGGCCACGAGCTTCACGTGGACCCGCGCCTGGGGATTGGCGTTCTTGAGATCGTGGATGAGCTGCTTGATGTCCTCGATCGAGTAGATGTCGTGGTGCGGCGGCGGCGAGATGAGCTGCACGCCCGGCGTCGCGAAGCGGACCTTCGCGATCCACGGGTAGACTTTGGTGCCGGGGAGCTGGCCGCCCTCGCCGGGCTTGGCGCCCTGGGCCATCTTGATCTGCAGATCGGTCGCGTTGACGAGATACTCGCTGGTCACCCCGAAGCGGCCGGAGGCCACCTGCTTCACGGCGCTCCGGCGCCAGTCCCCATTGGCATCCCGCCGGTAGCGGGCGGGGTCCTCGCCGCCCTCACCGGTGTTGGACCTGCCGCCGATCCGGTTCATCGCGATCGCGAGGGTCTCGTGGGCCTCCTGGCTGATCGAGCCGTACGACATGGCGCCGGTGGCGAAGCGCTTGAGGATCGACTCGGCGGGCTCGACCTCCTCGATCGGGATCGGGGTCTCCCCGTACTCGAGCGCCATGAGCCCACGCAGGGTCGCCAGCTGGCGGCTCTGGTCATCGCAGAAGCGCGTGTAGTCCTTGAAGAGCGTGTAGCTGCCCGTGCGGGTCGAGTGCTGGAGCTTGGCGATCATCTCCGGATTGACCATGTGGTGCTCGCCGTCGCGCCGCCACTGGTACTCGCCGCCCCAGTCCAAGTCATGCGCGCCGATGGGCCGCTCGGGGAAGGCGCGCTCGTGCCGCTGGCGCCCCTCCTCGGCGATCAGGTCGATGCCGATGCCCGACACGCGGGAGGCGGTCCCGGTGAAGTAGCGATCCACGAGGTCCCGGTTCAGGCCGACGGCCTCGAAGATCTGGGCGCCGCAGTAGCTCTGCAGCGTCGAGATCCCCATCTTGGCCATGACCTTGAGGATCCCCTTGTTCAGCGCCTTGACGTAGCTCTTCAGCGCCTTCGTATGGTCGCTCCCGGTGAGGATCCCCTGGCGGATCATGTCGTCGAGCGTCTCAAAGGCCACCCACGGGTTCACGGCGCCCGCGCCGTAGCCGATGAGCAGGCACATGTGGTGGACCTCGCGCGCGTCACCCGTCTCCACGACGAGACCGCAGCGCGTGCGCTCGCCGCGCCGCACGAGGTGGTGGTGGACCGCGGCGGTCGCCAGAAGGCTCGGGATCGCCGCCCGCTCGCGACTGATCCCGCGATCCGACAGGATGATGGCGTTGTACCCGTCGGCGATCCCCTGACTCGCCCGCTGCTGGAGGTTCTCGAGCGCCCGCTCGAGCCCGGCCGCACCCTCGGCAAAGGGCCAGAGCATCGGCAGCGTGAGTGACTTGAAGCCGAGCGCGCCGACGTGCGTGAGCTTGGCGAGCTCATCGTTCGAGAGCACCGGATCCTTGAGGACGATCTGGCGGCACGACTCGGGCTCGGGCTTGAGGAGGTTGCGCTCCGGCCCGACCGTCGACTCCATCGCGGTGACCAGCTCCTCGCGGATCTGGTCGAGCGGTGGGTTCGTGACCTGGGCGAAGAGCTGCTTGAAGTAGTCGTAGAGCGGCCGGGGGCGGTTTGACAGGACGGCCAGTGACGTGTCGGTCCCCATGGAGCCCACGGGCTCTTCGCCGTTCTTGGCCATCGGCAACAGGAGAATTCGCAGGTCCTCGTGCGTGTACCCGAAGGCGATCTGGCGCTGGAGCACCGTGTCGTGGTCGTGCGCGGGGACCGGCTGCGCCGGCAGGTTCTCGAGGAGCACCTGGTGGTCGCGGAGCCAGTCGGCGTACGGGTGCTCGGCCGCGAGCTGCGCCTTGATCTCCTCGTCGTCGATGATTCGCCCCTTCCCGGTGTCCACGAGGAAGATGCGCCCGGGGTGCAGCCGCTCCTTCACCAGGACGCTCGACGGCGGGACGTCGAGCACGCCGACCTCGGACGCCATGATGACCATGTCGTCCTTGGTGACGTAGTATCGCGAGGGGCGGAGCCCGTTGCGGTCCAGCACGGCGCCGATCACGGTGCCGTCGGTGAAGGCGATCGACGCCGGTCCGTCCCACGGCTCCATCAACGAGGCGTGGTACTCGTAGAACGCCCGCCGCTCGGGGCTCATCGACTCGTGGTTCTGCCACGGCTCCGGGATCATCATGAGGATCGCGTGCGGCAGCGATCGGCCGTTCATCACGAGGAACTCGAGGACGTTGTCGAACGTGGCCGAGTCCGACAGCCCCTCGCGCGTCACGGGCAGGACCTTCTTGAGGTCGTCGCCGAGGAGGTCCGAGCGGCAGAGCGCCTCGCGGGCGCGCATCCAGTTGATGTTGCCGCGGAGCGTGTTGATCTCACCGTTGTGGGCGATGTAGCGGTACGGGTGCGCGAGCGGCCAGGACGGGAACGTGTTGGTGCTGAACCGCTGGTGGACGAGCGCGAGCGCGGACTCGACGTCCGGGTCGGCGAGGTCCGGATACATCGTCACGATCTGGTCCGCGCTGAGCATGCCCTTGTAGATGAGCGTGTTCGAGCTGAGGCTCGGGATGTACGCGAACTTGTTCTCCGGGATGTCGAGCGCCGCCACGGCCTTCTCGAAGAGCTTGCGGATCACGTAGAGCTTGCGCTCGAAACGGGCGTGATCGTGCACTCCCGGTCCGCGCCCGATGAACACCTGTTGGATATTCGGCTCGACCGAGAGTGCCGTGGCGCCGAGCAGGTGATCGTCGGTAGGGACGTCGCGCCAGCCGAGCATCCGCGCGCCCTCCTCCTCGACGATCGAGTGGAGGAGCGCCCTTACCTTGTCACGCTGCTCGGGGTCGCGCGGGAGGAACACGAGGCCGCAGCCGTACTCCTTGGGCCCGGGCAGGGGGATGGACAGCCGGTCACACTCCCGTCGGAGGAACTTGTCCGGCGTCTGGAGCAGGATGCCGGCGCCGTCGCCCGTGTTCGGCTCGCAGCCGCACGCGCCCCGGTGGAGCAGGTTGATGAGGACCTGCAGCGCCTGGCGGACGATCGTGTGCGACTTCTTGCCCTTGATGTTGACGACGAAGCCGACGCCGCAGGCGTCGTGCTCGTGGCGCGGGTCGTAGAGGCCCTGGGCGGCCGGCTGGCCGGGCGCCGTTGCCTGAGACGCGTGGCTCCGTTCTCCCCTCATGCTCCATCCCCTTTGTGAACAGTTGCACGATAGTACGCGTATCGGGATTATTAGTCATCCCCAAAAAGTTCGATGACCGGTATGCGTATTCCTTATAGTATGATCGGCCCGTGCACCTGGAAACCCTGCGCCTCTATTGCGACGTCGTCCGGCTCCGCTCGTTCTCCCGCGGGGCCGAGCAGAACTTCGTCTCGCAGTCGGCCGCGAGTCAGGCGGTCCAGCAGCTCGAGACCGAGCTCGGCGTGGCCCTGATCGACCGCACCAGGCGTCCGTTCGTCGTCACGCCCCAGGGCCAGGCCTTCTACGAGGCGTGCCGCGCCATCCGCGAGTCGTGGGAGAAGGCCAAGGCGGAGGTGGCGGCCGTCAAGGCGCGTGTCGATGGCACGGTCCGGGTGGCCGCGATCTACTCCGTCGGGCTCCACGACGTGAGCCGGCACATGCAGCGCTTCATGTCCCTCTACCCGGAGGCGCGGGTGCAGCTCGAGTGCCTGCACCCCCACAAGGTCGTCGAGGCGGTCCTCGAGGGCGAGGCGGACGTCGGGATCATGTCCTACCCGCCGACCAACCGCGCCCTCTCGATCGTCCCGCTGCGGGCCGAGCCCATGGCGTTCGTCTGCCACCCGAACCACCGACTGGCGCGCCGCCGGCTCGTGCGGCCGGCGGACCTCAATGGCGAGACGTTCATCGCCTTCGACCCGGGGCTCACGATCCGCAAGGCGATCGACCGCGCGCTGCGCCAACACAACGTCAAGGTCAACACGGTCATGGAGTTCGACAACATCGAGACGATCAAGCAGGCGATCATGATTGCGGCCGGCGTGTCGATCCTGCCCCGGCACACCGTCCAGAAGGAAGTCGGGATCCGGACGCTGAGCGCCGTCACGCTGGCGATTCCCGACCTGGTCAGGCCCGTGGGGATCATCCACCGGCGGCAGACGCCGCTCACGCCGACGGTGAGCCGGTTCATCGAGCTCCTGCGCGAGACGACCGAGGAGCCCGCCCGCGCGGGCTCCGGCGCGTAGCCAGGATCATCCCGGTTAGGGCGGGACTCCCCGCGGGAAGGGGAGTAGGATTGAGGCGAGGTCCTGTTCAGGAAAGAAGGGGGTAGAGCCATGGGTGAGTTCGAGGACGAATACTCTGCGGCGCTCGAAGGCGAAGTCCGTGAGACCCGGGGCGCGCTGTTGAACGACACGATCGGCGTGCTCGGTCCCGCCGATCCGATCTGCCTGCCCGAGACGGCGACTGTCCACGAGGCGGTCGACACGATGCTCGGCCGACGCCAGTACGGCGTGCTGATCACGGACGCCGGGGGACGGCTCACGGGCATCTTCACGGAGCGTGATGTGCTCACGCGCGTGGTCGGCAAGGGTCTCGACGCCCGCAAGACGCTGCTCGGCCAGGTGATGACGAAGAACCCCGAGGCGCTGAGCGCGCGGGACCGCGTGGCGTACGCCGTGCACTCGATGAGCGTCGCCGGCTACCGCACGGTGCCGCTCGTGGACGCGGAGAAGCGGCCGATCGGCGTGGTGACCGTGAGCGACGTGATCCGCTGGCTGGCCAACCTCTTTCCGGAAACCGTCCTGAACCTCCCGCCCGGCGACAGGCTCAAGAAGCCGAGCGAGATCGACGCGGGGTAGGTCACAACTCTTGCCCGTCGGAATGGCGTCCGATAAAATAGGAGTGGTCCGCCCGACTTGGAGCGCGCTGACCGCAGTCAGGCGACCTCAGCATCGATTCCCGAAGCCCAGACGTCTCTGGTCTGGACGTGTGCGCGAAACCGAGCGAGGAGAAGCGCGTCGATGAGTGGAACCGACGCCCCCGCCAAGGGCAAGTCGCTGAAGGAGCTGGATCGGGCCGTGATCCGGTTCGCCGGGGACTCCGGCGACGGGATGCAGCTCACGGGCGAGCAGTTCACGACCGAGTCGGCGTGGGCCGGCAACGACATCGCGACCCTGCCGAACTTCCCCGCTGAGATCCGCGCCCCGGCCGGCACCCTCTTCGGCGTCTCGAGCTTCCAGCTCCAGTTCGGGAGCCAGCGCGTCTACACGCCCGGTGACCGCCTGGATTGCCTCGTGGCGATGAATCCGGCCGCGCTCAAGGTACACCTTTGCGACCTGAAGACCGGCGGGCTGCTCGTCGTCAACACCGCGGCCTTCGACAGGCGCAACCTCGACAAGGCAGGCTACGCCGCAAACCCGCTCGACGAGCCGGCGTTGGCCGAGCGCTACCGACTCCACAAGGTGGACATGACGGGGCTGACCTACGAAGCGATCAAGGACCTGCCGCTCGGCACCAAGGAGAAGGACCGCACCAAGAATTTCTTCGCGCTCGGCCTGGTCTCGTGGATCTACACGCGGCCGCTCGAGCCCACGCTCGAGTGGGTCAAGAGGCGGTTCGCAAAGAACCCGTCCATCGCCGAGGCGAACACGCGCGTGCTCAAGGCGGGCCACGCCTATGGCGAGACCGCCGAGATCTTCGCCGAGCACTACACGGTCGAGGCAGCGGAGATGGCGCCGGGGCTCTACCGGGCGATGACCGGCAATCGCGCGCTCGCGTGGGGGATCCTGGCGGCCGCCCAGCGCTCGAAGCTCCCCGTGGTCTACGGCGCGTATCCGATCACGCCGGCGAGCGACATCCTGCACGAGCTCGCGTTGCACAAGCGGTTCCGAGTGCGCACGATCCAGGCCGAGGACGAGATCGCCGCGGCCACGGCCGCCATCGGCGCCGCGTTCGGCGGAGCGATCGGCGTCACCGCCTCGAGCGGCCCCGGCATCGCGCTCAAGGGCGAGGCCATCGGCCTCGCGGTGACGGCCGAGCTGCCGCTCGTGATCTTCGACATTCAGCGCGGCGGGCCATCGACGGGGCTGCCGACGAAGACCGAGCAGGCGGACCTGATGCAGGCGATGTACGGGCGCAACAGCGAATCACCCGTCGTCGTCATCGCGCCCGCCACGCCGGGAGACTGCTTCTACGTCGCCTACGAGGCGGTGCGCATCGCGACGAAGTACATGGTGCCGGTCATGGTGCTGAGCGACGGCTTCCTGGCGAACGGCTCGGAGCCGTGGCTCATCCCCGACCCGGAGACGCTGCCGCCGATCGAGGTCAGCTTCCGGACTTCGAGCGAGGGGTTCTTTCCCTACCTGCGGGATCCGGCGACGCTCGCCCGCCCGTGGGTGCGCCCGGGCACGCCCGGGCTCGAGCACCGCATCGGCGGGATCGAGAAGCAGGACGTCACCGGCAACATCTCCTATGATGCCGACAACCACGACCACATGGTCAAGATGCGCGCGGAGAAGGTGCGGCGCGTGGCCCAGGAGATCCCGCCCACGACGATCAACGGCCCCGCGACGGGCGACGTGCTCGTCGTCGGCTGGGGCGGGACGTACGGGGCGATCACGGCGGCGGTCGAGCGCGCGCAGACGGAGGGCAAGGCCGTTGCGTCGGTCCACCTCCGCTACCTGAACCCGCTGCCGCCGGACCTCGGCCACATCGTGCGCGAGTACCGCAAGGTGCTCGTGCCGGAGATCAACAACGGCCAGCTCGTGCGCGTCCTCCGCGCCGAGTACCTGGTGGACGCCGTCGGCTTCAACCGGGTGCGCGGCCTGCCGCTCGCGAGCGAGGAGATCCTGGACGCCATCAACCAACTCGTGGAGAGCAAGGCATGAGCCCGAGCGGTACCCCGGCGAAGGAAGCGCCCAGGTACACGAAGAAAGACTTCGAGTCCGATCAGGACGTCCGGTGGTGCCCCGGGTGCGGCGACTACGCGATCCTCTCTGCGGTGCAGAAGTCGATGCCCGACCTCGGCATCCCCAAGGAGGACATCGTCTTCATCTCGGGGATCGGCTGCTCGAGCCGCTTCCCGTACTACATGAACACCTACGGGTTCCA
>QHTD01000016.1:17223-19760 GCA_003220675.1 Candidatus Rokuibacteriota bacterium
GAGCTCGGCAAGGTCACGAAGTCCACGCCGCTGGGCTCCCCCGACCGCCCGGTGAACCCGCTCGCGTTCGCCCTCGGCTGCGGCGCCACGTTCGTCGCGCGCACGGTGGATCGCAACATCCCCCACATGGAGGAGATGCTCAAGCGCGCCGCCCACCACAAGGGCGCCGCGTTCATGGAGATCCTCCAGAACTGCAACGTCTACAACGACCTCGCGTGGAACGTGATGTACGACAAGGAGCAGAAGCTCCAGTACGAGCTCCGGCTCGAGCACGGCAAGCCGCTGCTCTTCGGGCCGCCGGACGACCGGCACGCCGTCATCATGGACGGCGTCAAGCCGAAGGCCGTCCGGGCGAAGGACGTGGCAGCGAGCGCGCTCTGGATCCACGACGAGACCAACGTGAATGCCGCGAAGCTCCTGGCGGACCTCTTCGCCCCTGACTTCCCCGTGCCGATCGGCGTGCTGGCGGCGGTCGAGGGGCCCGTGTACGAGGAGATCATGCTCGACCAGGAGCAGAAGGTGATCTCGGAGCGCGGGCCTGGCGACATCGCGAAGCTCCTGACCTCGGGAGATACCTGGCGCATCTCCTGACCGGCCCGCCGTAGGTGGTGCGATGCCTCTTACTCCCGGTGTCCTCGATGAGCTCCGGCGCCTTCTCGGCCCCGACGGCCTCGTCGTGTCGCCGGAGGGCCGGCTCGTCTACGAGTGCGACATGCACACCTTCTACAAGGGCGCCCCCGACGCCGTCGCCCTGCCGGAGCGCACGGCCGAGGTCGTGGCGATCGTGAACCTCTGCCACCGTGAGCGTGTGCCCATCGTCCCGCGCGGCTCGGGCACGGGCCTCATCGGCGGCGCCACAGCCCCGCTCGGCGGCGTGATGGTCGGTCTGAACCGGATGAACCGGATCCTCGAGATCGACCTCCCGAACCGCTGTGCGACGGTCCAGCCAGGGCTGATCAACCTCTGGCTCACGCGCGCGGTCGAGGCGCGCGGGTGGTTCTTCGCTCCCGACCCCTCGAGCCAGATGGTGTCGTCCATCGGCGGCAACGTGTCGACCAACGCCGGCGGGCCGCACTGCCTCAAGTACGGGATCACGGCCAACCACGTCATGGGGCTCGAGCTGGTCACCGGCGCGGGCGAGGTCGTGCGGCTCGGCGGCAAGGTCGCCGACCGCGCCGGCTACGACCTCACGGGCCTGGCCGTCGGCTCCGAGGGGACGTTCGGCCTCGTGACGGCGGTCACGGTGAGGCTCCTCCACGTGGCCGAGGCGGTGAAGACCATCCTCGCCTCGTTCCGGTCCATCGAGGAGGCGTCCGAGACGGTCACGGCGATCATCGCCGCCGGCATCATCCCGGCGGCGCTCGAGATGCTCGACGAGCTGATGATCCGCGCGATCAATGAGGGCACGGGCGCCGGCTATCCGAAGGACGCGGGCGCGGTGCTCCTCATCGAGCTGGACGGCCCCCGCGCCGAGGTCGAGGCTCAGGCGCAGCGGGTGGTTGCGATCTGCCGCGAGCGCGGCGCTCTCGACGTCAGGGTCGCGCGGGATGAGGCCGAGCGCGCGCTTCTCTGGAAGGGACGCAAGGAGGCGGCGGGCGCCGTGGGGCGGCTGGCGCCGGCGTACCTCCTCCAGGACGCCGTGGTGCCGCGCTCGAGGCTCCCCGAGATCATGCGCGAGCTGGCCGTGATCGCCGCGCGCCATCGCGTGCAGATCGCCAACGTGTTCCACGCGGGCGACGGCAACCTCCACCCGCTCATCCTCTACGACGACCGGAACCCCGAGGAGCTCGAGCGCGCGAAGGCGGCAAACGAGGCGCTGCTCCACGCGTGCATCGCGATGGGCGGCACGGTCACGGGCGAGCACGGCGTCGGCCTCGACAAGGCCAAGAACCTCCCGCTCCAGTACGGCGAGGCCGACCTGAACTTCATGGCGCGCCTGCGCCGCGTCTTCGATCCCGACCGGATCATGAATCCTGGCAAGCTTCTGCCCTCGCACCCGGCCTGCGGCGAGGGGTTCCGCCCGGCGCGGCCCCGCGTGCCGGAGGGCGCGTGGATCTAGTCGCGCTCGTCCCGTACAGCGGGGCCGACGGGCACGCGCGGCAGGGATCGCGGGACCACGCGGCACGCGTGCGCTGCCCCGTTGCGGCTGGGCTCCATCTGGGCGCGCGAAGTCCGCTGCCGCGTGACGGGAACGGATCCCGTCGACCCCTGCCGCGGGTACCCGTCGGCCGTTCGAGCGCGGGCTTTGCCCGCGCAACCTGTTCCGGGGCGAGGTTTCGGAGGGGGCCATCGAGGCCCCCTCCGAAAGATCTAGCGTGAGCGTCGTCGCCCGCCCGATCGGGCGCGCGCTCGCGGCGATCGTGGGCCGCGAGAGCGTGGTGGAGGCGGCCGAGGCCTGTGCGAGGTCCGCGATCGATGGCCTGGTGCCGCGCTGGGTCGTCCAGCCGACGTCGCTCGAGCAGGTGAGCCGCGTGCTTGCCCTCGCCTGGGACGCGGAGCTGGCGGTCGTCCCGCGGGGCGGTGGCAACGCCCTCGAG
>QHTD01000017.1 GCA_003220675.1 Candidatus Rokuibacteriota bacterium
TCGACGAAAGGTTCCCTCGAGAGCATGGTCTTGACGGTGGCCGATGCGGATATCCCGAGCCTCGCCACGGACATCGCGGCTGCCACGAGCGCGATCCGCTCCGACGTGGCGGGTGTCCAGACCACGGCCGTCGCCATCCAGCAGGACACCACGGCGCTCAAGCAGGACACCGCGACGCTCAAGGGGGACACCACGACGCTGAAGCAGGACACCACGGCCATCAAGCAGGCCACTGAGGTCACCATCCCCGGGAAACTGGACGCCCTCCCGGCGAAGGTCTCGGCCAGTGTGGAAGCGGCCGCCGCCAAGGTTGATACCGCCGCCGAGGCGGTGAAGTCCGCTTCGCTAACCGCCACGACGGCCGCCGGCGTGGTGAAGGACGCCGCCGCCGTGGCCACAACGGCCGCCGGTGAAGTGCAGAAGGCGTCCGAGACGGCCAAGGTTGCGTCCGGCGAGGTGCATGCTGCGGCCGGAGAGGTGAAGAAGGCGGGCGAAGATGCGGCCGCAGGGGTGAAGAAGGTCGGCGACCAGCTCGAGGGACGCTTCAAGAAGGTGGAGGACGCGGCCGCCGGGGCGCAGGGCCTCGCCAGCCAGGCGGCCAACGCGGCGAACGACGCCAGGACGATCATCGAGAGCGTGAGAACGGAGCTCGGGGCCCGGGGGAAGACGCAGACAACCTACGATCAGATCGTCCAGCTGCAGACGCTTCTGAGCGCCGTCCAGGCAGCGGTCGCAAAGATCCCGGAGACCGTCAACAACCCTGAAACGCGCAAGGCCGAAGCGCTCAAGGCCGAAGAGCTTCAGGCCAGCGTTCAAGAGGTCAACAAGCTGTTGAAGAAGATCAGCGGCGAGGGCGGCGCCAATCTGGACGCCCTGTCCCAGTCCGTCGCGGCGACCTCCACGGAGGTCGGTGACGTCAAAGACAAGGTAGAGCGCCTGAAGAAGCTGCTGGAGATGATCCGAGAGGTCGGAGAAAAGGTCCTGGATCGGACGCCGCAGAAGAAGGCGCCGGTCAAGACCTGGTTCGAGCCCGGGGGGGCCGCCCGATGAAGAGACTGCTCCTGCTTCTCCTCCTCGGCTTCACGACCGCCCTGCCGGGCCCCGCCCTCGCGCAGAAGGGAAGCGTGACTCTGAAGATCAACGTGACCAACCCGTCCCAGAAGGAGTCGCAGACGGTTCCCGTGAAGGTCTACCTTCCCCGGGAGGCGAACCCGAAAAATATCAAAGACCTGGGAGACCTCCAGATCGCCTACGACCCGGAGACGGGGACGTACTACGTGCACGGCGAGGCGACGCTCGAAGCAGGACAATCCATCACGAAGATGGTGAACATGGAAGATGTCTGGGTGTTCACGGAGAAGGAGCTCGTCGACCTCGCGAACCAGGCCAAAGAGAAGGCCAGCAAGCTCACCGGGCCCGCGTCTGCGCAAGAAGGGGCGGCCATCGTCCACCGGGTCGAGGAGAAGGTCCAGGAGATTCTGAAGCAACAGAAGGAGACCGACGGCAAGCCCGCGGAGCGGATTCAGTCCTACCGGCAGGGGCTCGGGGTCATCACGACCATCGAGCAGGACCTGGGCGCGCTGGAAAAACTGACAGAGGGCCCCCCCGGGCGAGACGGGAAAGGCGCTTCCAAGGAGAAGGATCCGCGCATCGCACTCCTGGATGGCTCGGCGGACACTCCCTCGGAGGAAGGGGCCCCCCTCGGCCGGTCCATCTCCATGACCACTGCCTGGCAGATTATCTTCGCAATTCTGGCCTTTTTGGGGGCCTTGAGCGCCGTCTTTTTTCTGACCTGGCACCGTCTCCTGCGGGTTACCGTGGGAAGAGAGCAAGAGGCCGCGCCTCTGGTCCAGGGTGACTCCGGCGGGTGACCGGCATTTTCAAGGTTTCGATCTTCGATCAGGGACGAAAGCTCTATGACGCGGTAGCGTCTCAGGTCACTCTCCCCGGCGTGGAGGGAGAGCTGGCGGTGCTCGACTTTCATGGACCGATGATCAGTCTGTTGAAAGCCGGACGCATCTCGGTCGATGGGAAGTACCTCCCCATCCGACAGGGCGTGGCCCTGGTAGACCGGAACGAGCTGCTGGTTCTGGTGGAGCGTTGAAAACCCTCACGATCATCCTCATTCTGATGATTAGCACGCTCGGGCCTTCCTTTGTGATCGCGGTCATCGGGTACTCCAGCATTCAGGCCTTGGCGCGAAATCCGTCCGCCTCTCCAAAGATCCAGACCTCGATGATCCTCGCCTTCGTCTTCGCCGAATCGATCGCGGTGATCTCCCTCATCGTCATCTTTCATCTGTTCGTTCGGTAACGACCGTGCTTCTCTGGCAGCTCATTCTCATTCAGGTCATCACGTTCGTGGTCCTGGCCGTCCTCCTCCATCAATTTCTCTACCGGCAGGTCACCCGATCCCTGGGACGCTTACAGCGGCTCTATCAGGAAAATCGTGAGCGGGAGGAGGAGCTGAAGCGGAGACGCGAGGAGACGGAGCAGGAGCTTCGGACAATGACGGCCCGGCAGCACGAGGAGATCGGAAGGCTCAGGGCCGAGGCGGAAGCGGCCACCCAGAAGATGCAGGAAGAGCGCCTCGCTCAGGCCAAGGAGGAGGGCCGGAAGATCGTGGCCGAGGCCGAAGCCAAGAGGGAGCGGATGCGGGCGAGTCTCGTATCAGAAATGAGAGAACAGGCGGTGGGCTTGGCGTCGGACATCCTCGGCCGCGTCCTGACGGCCCAGGTGGCTCAGGGAATCCATCAGCATCTGATCGATGAGCTCATCGAGGAGATCGGGAAGTCCGACGGGCCACGACCAGAGCTTGATGCTGATAAAGTCGAAGTCGTCGTTCCGTTTCCTCTCACCCAGACGCAGCAAGAACGGCTGAGCACGATCTTTTCCTCGCGCATGGGCCGGCCGGTCAGCATCCACGAAACCATCGATGCGGAGATCGTGGCGGGCATGGTGGTCCGGTTGGACAACGTGGTCCTGGACGGGAGCCTCAAAACCAAGGTGAAGGGAATGCTGGCCTATGTTCGAGAAAATCTCTCTCGATAAGTTCCGACCCCAGACCTTCGAGACCCGCGAGATCGGGACGGTCATCGAGGTCAAGAAGGCCATCGCCACCATCGTTGGGCTTCCGTTCTGCCTCTACGGACAAATGGTCCATTTCCCCAACGATCTGGCGGGCATGGTCGTCGGCTTCGACGAGGAGAAGGTGATGGCCCTGGTGCTGGGCGACGAGACCCAGCTCAAGTCCGGCGACGAAGTCATCGGCAAGGCCGAGCCTTTTCAGGTTCCGGTCGGTGAGCGGTTCGTGGGCCGGATCGTCGATGCCTTGGGGAACGCGTGCGATGGACGGGGCAAGGTGGAGGCAGCAGAGCTGTACGAGGCCTTTCGCGTCGCCCCGGGCGTGATGGAGCGGGTCCGCCTTTCGGACCAGTTGTACACGGGGACCAAGATCATCGATGCGATCATTCCCATCGCCAAGGGCCAGCGCGAGCTGATCGTGGGAGACCGGATGACCGGCAAGACGGTCCTGGCCGTCGATGCCATCCTGAACCAGCGGGGCAAGGACGTCATCTGTATCTACTGCTGTGTGGGACGCAGCGAAGCCTCGCTGTCCAAGGTCGTCCAGCTCCTGAAGGAACGCGGGGCGATGGAGTACACCATCGTCGCGGCGGCGACGGCCGCACGTCCCCCGGGAGAGCAATTCCTGATCCCCTACACCGCCTGTACGCTCGGCGAGTACTTCATGTGTCACGGGCGCGACGTGCTGGTGGTGTTTGACGACTTGACCAAGCACGCCTGGGTCCATCGTCAGATCTCCCTCCTCCTGGAGCGCTCTCCGGGACGCGAGGCCTATCCCGGGGACGTCTTCTATATCCATTCCCAACTCTTGGAGCGAGCCGGAAGGCTCCGGGCCGAGATCGGGGGTGGGACCATGACGTTTCTCCCCATCGTGGAAACCCAGCAAGGGGACGTCACCGGCCACATCCCGAGCAACCTCATCTCCATCACCGACGGCCAGATCTACATGAGCGCGAGCCTCTTTACCGAGGGCTTCAGGCCCGCCATCGATTTCGGCCTCTCGGTGTCCCGAATCGGAAACAAGATTCAGTGTGAGGCGATGAAAGAGCTCAGCCGGAAACTGAGACTCGAGTACGTCCAGTACAAGTCCCTCCAGCGCTTGACCAACGTGCAGTCGACCCTCTCGGCGGAGGCGGAGGCTCGCCTGAAAAGTGGCGAGGCGATGACCCACATCCTGACCCAAGACAAGAACCGCCCGGCCTCGGTCGAGGAACAGATCGTCCTCCTCTATGCGCTGAAGAGTCCGGCCTTTGCCGGCCTGGATGCACGCGGATGGAAGCAGGTGAAGGTCGGGATCTTTCCCTTCTTGCTCGACACGCGATCGGCGCTGATCCGCGACATCGCCGCCGAGCTACGGCTCACCCCTCGCACCAAAGAGCGACTCGAGGAGGGCCTGGCAGAATTCCTCAAGTCTCCGCGTGCCCAGGAGGACGAGGCGTGAGCAAGAGCCTCGTCACCCGCTTCAAGAGCGAGCTGCGAACGACGACCGACCTCATGGAGTTGGTCGACGTTCTCAAGCGGGTGGCGCTCTCGCAGTTTCACACGCTCGATACCACGCGACAGCGTCAGGGTTGGACGAGGTCCGAGACCGGCGGTAACAGTCTCATCGCCGACCCGTCTCACCTGGCGTCGGGCGAGCCGACGACCCCGGCCCGCCCCGACTCCAAAAGCCCGGCCCTTTCGCTGAGCGTCGTCTTGGAACAGTTCTTCCGCCTGATCCCGCCCCAGCAATGTCGGCACCCCTTCCTGGAAAGGCCGGCGCCGCCGCTCGGCATCGTGATCATCACCTCGGACGAGGGATTTCTCGGGGGGCTGAACTCGGCCGTCATTCAACGAGCGCTGGCCGCCCGTGAGGGCCAGTCCGCGGAGCTCATGGTGCTCGGTGGGCGGGGGAAAAACTACTTCACGGACCACCGGCAGCCGTTCACGCAGTTTCCCGGAATCGGGGAGCACATCGTCTCCCAGCGGGTGGAAGCGTTGCGGGACCACATCGTGGCGCAGTTTCTGCACCGGAAGGTTGCCAGGGTGCTGGTCGTCTACCCACGACCCCTCTCGTTCACTCAGCAGGAAGTGTGCTCCGTGCAGCTCCTCCCCTACGAGCGGCCACCACGGGGCTCGGGCGTCGGCCCCCCGGAACCCACGGAGACGATTCTGGAGCCCTCCGCCTATTCGATCATCGAGTATCTGATCAAGCTCTGGCTCACCCGAAGGATTCACGAAGTCTTCTGGCAGAGTCGGCTCGCGGAGTTAGGGGCCCGGGCCATGCACCTGGAGGCGAGCTTCCTGGAGCTGGCCCAAGCGAAAAAGAAACAGACCTTGCAATATTTCCGGGGCCTGCACGAGGTCACCGACACCAGCATTCGGGAAACGTACGCCGGCGTGGTCGCTCGACGACGCGACGCCGTGGACCCTCCCCGGTGAGCCAGGTCGGAAAGGTCGTGTCCATTCAGGGGCCCATCGTGGAGGTGAAGTTCGAGCCTTCGAGTGGACTTCCCGCCATCCACGAGATCGTCGAAACCCACACGTACGACGGGCAGCGGGTCGTCCTCGAGGTCGAGGAGCACATGGGGAACCACGTCGCCAAGTGTATCGCCCTCGCCTCCACCAACAATGTCCCCCGGAATGCTCGGGCCACCGCGCTGGGGTCCTCGATCGAGGTGCCGGTGGGAAAGGAGATGTTCGGCCGCGTCGTCAATGTGGCGGGAGAACCCATCGATCGAAAGGGCGAGATTCAGGCCGCGCTGAAGCTGCCCATCCGGCAGCGGGCGGCGCCGCTCCACCTGAACCCCGACGAAATGCACCGAGGCGGCTACGAGATTCTGGAGACCGGCATCAAGATCATCGACCTCTTGTATCCGATGGTCAAAGGCAGCAAGTCGGGCATTCTCGGCGGCGCCGCATTGGGCAAGAGCCTCCTGACCCTGGAGCTCATCCACAATGTCGTCGAGCGACATCAGGGAGCGTGCATCTTCACCGGCGTCGGCGAGCGGATTCGTGAAGGGAACGAGCTGTACCACGAACTGGAGCAGACCGGGCTCCTGGACAAGGTGAGCCTGGTCTTCGGCCAGATGAACGAGCCACCCGGCGCGCGGTTCGAGGTCGTGTTGACCGGCATCACGCTGGCCGAGCATCTCCAGGCACAGAAGCTCGACGTCCTCTTTTTCGTGGATAACATCTATCGGTTTGCCCAGGCCGGGGCGGAGCTGTCAACCCTTCTGGGACGGATTCCCTCGGAGACGGGCTATCAACCGACTCTCTTCTCCGAGATGGGCGAGTTTCAAGAGCGCATCCGGTCCCGCCCGGACGGGTCCATCACGGCCATCGAGGCGGCGTTCATGCCCGGAGACGATCCGACCGATCCGGCGGTCGTGTGCATCTTCAGCTACCTGGACTCCATCATGGTGCTCTCGCGCGAGCGGGTCCAGGCGGGTCTCTACCCCGCCATCGACCCCCTGAGCTCGTCGAGCGTCCATCTGGATCCCGACGTCGTCGGCAAGCGGCACTTCGCGATTGCCCAGCAGGTCCTGAAGGTCCTGCACAAATATGAGGAGCTCAAGCGCATCGTGACGGTCATCGGCGTCGAAGAGCTGTCGAAGGTCGACCGCCTGACGTTCGAGCGCGCCCGGAAATTGCAGAACTTCCTGACCCAGCCCTTCTTCACGGCGGAGGCCTACACGGGAAAGAAGGGTGAGTACGTCCCGATCGCGGGGACGCTCGAGGGGTGCGAGAGGATCCTCGCCGGCGATCTCGACGACCGTTCCGAGGATGCCCTGTACCTGATCGGGGCCCTGGAGCCCTTCCATCGGCCCGAGCCCTCGACGCATCCACGGCTGGGAGAACTCCTCGTCGCGAAGAAACTCATCACCCCAGAGCAGTTGGAGAAAGCGCTTCGCCGCCAGCGAGAGACCGGCGAACCGCTCGGCTCGGCGCTTGTCAAGCTGGAGTTTCTCAGTGAGAAAAAGCTCCTGCGCGCCCTCTCGGAGCAGCTGGATCGCTCCCCCACAGAAGTGTAGGCGCCCGGCGACGAGAAGCGGAACATGGCCAAACAGATCGGCGACATCCTAGTCGAGAAAAAGCTGGTGACCCCGGAGGAGCTGCAGCGGGCCCTTGCCGAGCAGGAAAAGACCGGCGAGTTCCTGGGCTCGATCCTCATCAGGATGGGCTGCCTCTCTGAAGAGCAGTTGCTCCAGTCCCTTTCCGAGCAGTTGAACATCCCCTTCGTGAACCTCAAGGATCTGACGATTGACCAGGCCGTGATCCAGAGGGTGCCGGCCCGATTGGTCGAGCACTACAAGGTCATGCCCGTGCGGTGGGAACGCGACGTCCTCACGATCGCGCTCTCCAACCTCCATCGCTACACGTGGGCGCTGGAGGATATCGGGTTGCATCTCGGGTGCGAAGTCCAAGCCGTGCTGGCCTCTCGCGACCAGGTCAATGAGGCGATCAGGAAGTACTACGGGGTGGGTGCCGATACCATCGAGCGGATCCTGGCCCAGAAACAGGGCGCCGAGGAGCCCGCCGTCGGGCTCGAGGAGAAGACCGAAGACATCGAGAGGCGCGCGGAAGACGCGTCGGTCATCAAGCTGGTGGATCAGATCCTCCAAGAGGCGATCCAGCAGCGGGCGACCGATATCCATATCGAGCCTGATCGCGATGAGCTGGCGGTCCGCTACCGGGTGGACGGGGTCCTCTACGACACGCGGGTGTCTCCCGACATCAAGTACCTCTACTCCGCGATCGTCTCCCGCATCAAGATCATGGCCCACCTCGATATTGCAGAGCGGCGCGTGCCGCAGGACGGACGGATCAAGATCAGGGTCGGCCAGAGAGAGCTGGACCTGCGAATTTCCATTCTCCCTTCCGCATACGGGGAGCACGTGGTCATCCGCATTCTCCCGACCGAGATGCTCTACAGTCTGGAGCTGTTGGGGCTCCTCCCGGAGGATCTGGAGATCCTCCAGCGAATCATTCGGGAACCTCACGGAATGATTTTGGTGACCGGGCCCACGGGCAGCGGGAAGACAACCACGCTCTACGCGTCCCTGAGCAAGTTAAATACCCGCCAGCGGAAGATCATTACCGTCGAGGACCCCATCGAATACGAGCCCAGGGGCATTACCCAGATCCAGGTGAATCCCAAGGTCCATGTCACCTTTGCCAACGCCTTGCGGAGCATGTTGCGTCATGACCCGGACATCATGATGGTGGGAGAGATCAGAGATCTCGAAACCGCCGAGGTGGCCGTCCAAGCTGCCTTGACGGGCCACCTCGTCTTCAGCACCTTGCACACCAATGACGCGGCGGGCGGGGTCGCACGGCTGATGCATATGGGGATCCCACCGTATCTCATCACTTCGGCTGCCACGGCCTTCATCGCGCAACGGCTGGTGCGCCTCATCTGTACGCAGTGCCGGCACGAGGTGTCCGACCCGGCGATGGCGCGCGTCCTCGTGGGCGGAGGACCGATCGCCTCCTATCGCGGGAAGGGGTGCGAGGCGTGCCGCTTTACCGGATACCAAGGCAGAACCGGCATCTATGAAATCTTGACGGTCAATGACCGCATCAGGGAGCTGATCCTGGAGAAAGCCTCCTCCGATATCCTCAAGAAAGAGGCGATCCGTCTCGGCATGAAGACCTTGTACCAGGATGGCTTGAAAAAGATCGCGGCAGGGCTGACGACCTCGGAAGAGGTGCTGATGACCACCCAAGCAGACGGATAGGTGGCGATGGGCAACCCGGCGCGCATCCTCCTTCGACCGTTCCAGTCGAGGCGCCAACGGACGACCACCGCACTGGAGTTGAGTGGTGAGTGGCTGAAACTGGCGCAGGTCGAGGTGGGTGCCAAGGGCAAGCGACTGCTCAGACTCATCGCCAGACCGGTCGCGCCCCAAGAAGAGCTGTCACAGACCCTCGTGGATCTTTTCAAGACGGGTATGAGTTCCGCGGATTCGATCGTCATCTCGATTCCTCGGAACCTGGTCACCGTCCGTAACCTCCAGCTTCCCACCGCCGATCCGCATGAGCTCAAAGAAATGATCGATCTGCAGGCGGCGAAGCAGACGCCGTATGCCAAAGAAGAGATCATTGCGGATTTTCAAGTCGTCAGGCGCAGTCCAGAAGGCTATACGGACGTCGTGCTGATCACCACCCATCGCAGCGTATCGAACAGATGCCTCAAGATCCTGGACGATTTCCACCTCAAAGCGGCCGGGATTCGGCTGAGCTCGCACGGGGTTCTCAGTAGCTGGCAGCTGATGCGCGGCGCCACGCGGGATGAGGAGCGTGGGCCGACCGCCGTGCTGGATATCGATTCCAACTTTTCTGACTTCCTCGTGACTCGGAGTGGCGCGGTGACGTTTACGAAGGCGCTCTCCATCGGGTCCGCGAAGCTGGCGGAGGAGGAGAACGAGATCGAGAAGCTGGCGGAGGAGATTCAGAGGGCGGTCGATATCTACGAGAGCGAACGGGTCGGCCAGGGAATCACGAAACTCGTGGTGACCGGGGCGGAGGTCGATCTCGCACGCCTGATTCCGAGCCTCACGGCAAAACTTCGTCTTCCGGTTCAGCGAGTGTCCCTCGTCGAGCGGCTCCCTGGAGCACGCGAGGCGATGGATCTTCCAGAGGCACAGCGGGGATCCGTATCCTTCGCCGCGGTGCTTGGGCTGGCCTGGAACGCAGAGAGCGCCGGAATCGATTTGACTCCTCAGGAGGTCCGCCTCAGGGAGGCCCTCGAGCACAAAGGCAGAGCGATCATGGTCATGGGGATCCTCGGCGTCTCGATTCTCACGGCCCTCACGGCTCTCGTCTCCCAGCACGTGTATTTCAAGAAGCAATATCTCGAGCAGTTAGATGGGGAGATTTCTCGGACTCAGCAGGCGGTGAACGACGTGGAAGCGTTGAAGAAGAAGCTGAAGATCATCAGAGCGGCCGAACGGCTCGAGAACTCCTCCTTAGAAATCTTGTCTGTCCTTCACCGGAGCACTCCCCCGGAGATCTATCTCAGGACCATCGCTTTTGAAGAGCAATCACAGGTCGTCCTCAAAGGAATGGCTCAGAAGATGTCAACGGTCTTCGAATTCGTGTCCACGCTGGAGAAACTACCGAATTTTCGTCAAGTCAAAACCAAAAACGCGACGCGGTCGGGAAGCAAGGACGGAAGTGACGAGATCGAGTTCGAAATCACCTGTCCCCTCGCCAAGAAGAATGAAACTTAACCAAGTCTTGTCCCGGCTGTCACAACGACAGCGCACATTGCTCTACGTCACCGTGGGGATCGTGGGTCTGGCCTTGTTGGAGCGGTTTGTCGGCGCTCCCCTCGGGGGTCGGCTGTACGAGCTCGACGAGGAGATCGTAGTGAAGGAGAACCAGCTGAAGAGGAACCTGAAAACCCTCGACGCGCGCGAGGCGGTTCGCGACGCCTATGCGCCGTACGCGGCCTACGTGTCAACGACGGCATCTGACGAAGAGACGATCGGTGGTCTGCTCAAGGAGATCGAAGAGCTGGCAAGGAAATCGGGACTCACCCTGCTCAATGTGAGGCCCAAGCCGGCGACCAACATCGATGCCGGCAAACGTTATCCCGTTGAGGTCGAGTTGGAAACCGAAATGGGCCCATTGATCAGGTTTATCCACGGCCTACACGCCTCGAAGTACCCCCTCCGAGTGAACCAATTGAGGCTGGACACCAAGGGAGGCCGAAGCCCTCAGGTGAAAGTGTATCTGCTAATCAACAAGAGTGTGCTCCAGTAGAGTGAAACGCCATCGTTCGGCGCGTTAGGAACTCTGGAGATGCAAAAATTTCTCTACAAGGCGCGTGACCGCGGCAGGCGGATGGTGGAAGGACGTCTCGAGGCCGAGACCGAGCAGGAGGCGCTGGCGAAGCTGGGCGAGATGGGCTGCTTTCCGCTCGCGATCGAACGAGAAGAACCGCTTGCACACGGGAAGCCGCTTCCGCGCTCCTCCGGGCTACTCACGACGATTCGGCGTCGGGACCTCACCCTCTTTACGAGACAGTTGGCGGATCTGCTGGAATCGGGCCTGACGCTGATGCGAGCCCTGGACGTTCTACGAGAACAGACGGAACACCCGCGTGTGCGCGAGGTCCTGGCCGAAGTGGCCTCTCGCGTCAGAGATGGTAGAAGTTTTTCGGAATCCCTCGCCATCTATCCAAGGATCTTCTCACCCCTCTACGTCAGCATGGTGAGGTCCGGGGAGGTGGCAGGGATGCTCGCGGGCGTCCTCGCCAGGCTGGCGGACTTCACGGAGAAGGAAGAAGAGGTATATGGCAAGGTGCGGTCCGCCCTGGTCTATCCAGCGCTCATTCTCTTGGTGGGAATGGGGACCGTCGCCGTCCTCCTGATCTTTGTCATCCCGAAGCTGGTTTCCCTCTTCCAGGAGGTGGGGCAGACCCTGCCCCTTCCCACCCGAATCCTGATCGAGGTGAGCCGGTGGCTCGCGAGCTATTGGTGGCTGGTCGTGCTGGTGGTCGCGGGCGGAGCCTTCTTGGTGAGACGGGGGACGCGCTCGCCGGGGGGGCGGTTGGCCATCGATCGCACCACACTACGCCTCCCGCTCTGGGGGGCCCTGATCAAGAAAGTCGAAATTGCGAGATTCGCGCGGACCCTGGCCACGCTCTTGAGTCACGGTGTCCCGATCTTGCCAGCCATGCAGGTGGTGGTTCAGGCGACGGGCAACGAGGTGCTTCGCGGAGAGCTCCAACAAATCGGTGAACAGCTGAGGGGTGGAGCCACACTCAATCAAGGAATGCGTCGAGGGCGCCTCTTTCCTACTCCCGTGACCCACATGATCGCGGTCGGGGAGGAGTCCGGCGCGTTGGACCGCTCGCTGTTCAAGATCGCCGATACGTATGAGCGCGAGGCGGATCGTCTGATCAGGTCGATGACATCGCTGGTGGAGCCCGTGATGATCCTGATCGTGGGCGCCGTGGTCGGGTTCATCGTGATCTCCATGATGTTACCGATCTTCCAGATCGATCTCTTGGCGCGCTGAGTTTCAACGTGGGGCAGGCACGCGTGAAGATCCCGACAAAAATCCTGAGGGACTCCCGCGGGTTCACCCTGATCGAACTGATGCTGGCGATCATCATCATCGGCGTCTTGGTGGCCATGGTGGCGCCGCGCCTGGCGGGCAAGAGCCAGCAGGCGAAGGAAGCCGTAGCGCGGGCCGATATCAACGCCAATCTGAGCGCGGCGCTCGATCTGTTCGAAATGCACAACGGACGATATCCGACCAGCGGAGAAGGACTGGCAGCCCTGCGGGCCGCGCCCTCGGGCGCCCCCAACTGGAAGGGACCTTACCTCAAGAAGGCCGTGCCGCTTGATCCGTGGGGGAAAGCCTACGTCTACAGGTCCCCCGGGCAGCACAACAGCGAAGACTATGACCTCCTCTCGACTGGCCCGGACGGGATCGAGGGTACGGCGGATGACATCAGCAACTGGAAGTGATCCCCACCGGCACAGGGCTCGGGGGGGATTTACCCTCCTCGAGTTGCTCGTCGTGATGCTCATCGTGACGATCTT
>QHTD01000018.1 GCA_003220675.1 Candidatus Rokuibacteriota bacterium
CCAACGAGGGCCGGGTCGAGCGTGTCGTCTACGCCTCCTCCGCGGCCGTCTTCGGCGCGCCCGACCTCTATCCTCCCGGCCCGATCAAGGACGACGCGCCGAGGTACCCCGCGACGCACTACGGCGTCTACAAAGTCGCCAACGAGGAGACGGCGCGCGTCTACTGGGACGAGCACGGCATCCCCTCGATGGGCTTCCGCCCGCTCTCGGTCTACGGGCCCGGGCGCGACGTCGGCCTCACCGCCGATCCGACCCTCGCGATGAAGTCCGCCGTGCTCGGACGCCCCTTCACGATCCGCTGGGGCGGGCGGACCGACCTGATCTACACCGAGGACGTCGCGCGCGCGCTCCTCGCCGCGGCGGCGTCCCGCCTCGACGGGGCGCGCGTCTACAACCTCCACGGCGCTTCGACAGTGATCGCCGGGCTGGTGAGGATGCTCGAGGGGGCGTGGCCCAACGCGACGGGGCTGATCACGCACGTGGAGCAGCCGATCCCCTTTCCCGCGGCGCTCGACGACGCTCGCTACCAGAAGGACCTGGGCCCGGCGCCCCCGACCTCGCTCGCGGACGGTATCAAGAAGACGCTCGACGGGTTCGCGCGGCTCCGGGCCGAGGGGCGGCTCGACGCGCGAGAGCTTGCGTGAGCAGTTACCCGGTGCGGCCCGCCACGGCGGCCGACGCGGACGCGATCTGCCGCATCTACAATCAGGGCATCGAGGACCGTGTCGCCACGCTCGAGACCGAGCTGCGCACGCCGGCGGAGCGCCGCCAGTGGCTCGCCAACCGCAGCCCGCGCCACCCGGTGATCGTCGCGGAGACGAACGGTGAGATCGTCGGTTGGGGGAGCCTCAATGTCTTCAATCCCCGCGAGGCCTACCGGTTCGTCGCCGACTTCTCGGTCTATATCGAGCGGACCTGGCGCGGCCGTGGCGTCGGGCGCGTGCTGCTCGAGAAGCTGATCGAGCTCGCCCGCGCGCACGGCTTTCACAAGATGGTGCTCTCCGCCTTCCCGTTCAACGCGCACGGGATGGCCCTCTACGAGAAGCTGGGCTTCCGCACCGTCGGCGTCTACCGGGAGCAGGGGTTGCTCGACGGCAAGTGGGTGGACACCGTCGTGATGGAGAAGCTGCTCTAGCTCGTCAGCAATGACGGCAGGGCGGGAAGTCCCGCGAATACACGGGTTGCTTGAGAAACTCCTCCGGGTCGTACTTCCAGAACTGGCCGACCGCCGTGTACGTATGGATGACCGTGTTCTGCAGCCGGCCGCCCACGCGCTCCACCCTGCGGATGTAGACGTTCTGCGTGGGGTTGCCGTACGGGTCCATCTTCACGGGGCCGCGCGGCGCGTCGGTGATCTCGACCTGTCGGAGGGCGGCCATGAGGGCCGCCCGATCCTCGACCTTGCCGCCGATGGCGCGCACGGCCTCGCTGATGATCCGCGCGCCGGTGTAGCAGTTCTCCGAGTAGAAGGACGGCGTGCGGTTGTACGCCTTCTCGAAGGCCGCGCGGAAGCGCCGGTTGGCGGGCGTGTCGAGGGAGGCGGAGTAGTGGTGGGCGCTCACCACGCCGAGCGATTCGTCGCCGAGCTGAGGGAGGACGTGCTCGTCGCTGTACGTTCCCCCGGCGATGAGGGGCAGCCGGTCACGGAGGCCACGCTCCGCGTACTGCTTCGCGAACAGGAGCGTCCACCGCCCGAGCGCGTTCACGAACACCGCGTCGGCGTCCTTCCTGACCTGCGCGAGGTACGGCGCGTAGTCCTGCACGTTGAGCGGCACCCAGATCTTCTGGATGATCTGGCCACCGCTGTCCTCGAACGACTTGTGGAACCCGCCGACCGTCTCCCAGCCGAACGCGTAGTCGAGGCCGAGCGTCGCGACCTTCTTGTACCCGAGGGCCGTGGCCGCGTACTCGCCGAACGGGTGCATGTTGCCGCCGGCCGAGAAGCCGGTCCGGATCAGCCACTTCGGCCGCCGGCGCTGGGTGAGGTCGTCGGCGGAGTTGATCGGGTACAGCGTCGGGATTCCCTGCGCCTCGATGTAGGGCACGAGCGCGTAGGCGACGTTCGAGAGGATGACGCCGGCGACCAGGTGGACGTGGTCGTTCTCGACGAGCTTGCGGAGCTTGGTGAGGGCGGTGGCGGGAAGGCCTTCGTTGTCCTCCAGGATCACCTCGAGCTTGCGCCCCGCGATCTGCCAGCCGCTCTCCTGCCAGTACAGCTCGCAGCCGCTGTACATGTCCTTGCCGGCCGCGGCGATGGCGCCGGACATGGGGGAGAGGAATCCGATCTTGATCGGTCCCTGCGCCGCCGCCTGGCCGGCGACAAGGGCGGACGCCACCGCCGCCACCACGAACCCGGTTCCCACCGTGCGCATGGCGGAATTCCCTAGTACCGATTGGCGATCGGCAGCTCCTCGGCGGGGAAGAGCGTGATGACCTGAGCGCCCTTGGGCATGACGATCACCTCTTCCTCGATGCGCGCCGCCGAGACGCCGTCGGTCGCCGGGCAGTAGGTCTCGACCGCGAAGACCATCCCGGCCTGGAGCTCCAGCGGGTCGTCGAACGAGTTCAGCCGGCTGATGATCGGCCGTTCGTGGAGGCCCAACCCGAGCCCGTGGCAGAAGTTGAGGCCGAACGCGGCCATCTCGCTCTCGAACCCGATCTCCGGCGCCTTCGGAAAGGCCCGGGCGATCCGGTCGGTCGTCACGCCAGGCTTGATCAGCGCGATCGCCTCGTCCATCCACTCGCGCGCCTTCTTGTAGGCGCTGACCTGCGCCGCGGTCGCGCGGCCGACGCTGAAGGTGCGGTAGTAGCAGGTCCGGTAGCCGACGAACGACTGGATAATGTCGAAGAAGGCCTGGTCGCCCGGGCGGATGAGTCGGTCGGTGAAGTTGTGGGGGTGGGGGCTGCAGCGCTCGCCCGAGATCGCGTTGATCGCCTCCACGCAGTCCGAGCCCATCTCGTACAACCGTTTTGTGGCGAGAGCCACGATCTCGTTCTCGTCGCTCACGCGGACCCCTGCCTCTTGAAGCGCGAACAGGAAGGGGGGCTCGACGACGTCGACGCCGAGGGGCATGTCGGCGACGCCCTCGTCGGCCAGGATCGCCTTGATCTCGTGCGCGGCCGCTTTGAACAGGCCCGCCTTCGGCGCCACGGCGCCGCGGAGGCCGACGAGGCCGGCGAGCGAGTGCTTGGGCGGGAGCCACGGCGCGTAGAGCCGGTGGTGGCGGGCCGCCGAGCCGAAGTCCCACACCCAGGGCTCGCCGTTGCCGGTCAGGAGACACCAGCGCGTGAGCTTGTCCCGGGCCCACTCGCCGATGACCGTGCTCGAGATATACCGGATGTTGTGCTGGTCGAAGACCAGCAACGCGCCGAGCCCGGAGCCGACCAGGGCCTGGCGAACGCGGCCCAGGCGGTACCCGTGCAAGCGGCGGAAGTCCACGCGCTCCTCGAAGTCCACCTGCGTGTGGCCCGGCGCCTGGAGGGGCCGGTCCCACGCGTGTCGCGGGTCGACGGCCTCGGGCGTCACGCGGCGCGGCTCGGCAGGTTGTCGCTTCTTCGCCATTGGAATTCTCCCGAACACGCCTTCTGCGGTCGGCGGCTACTGTAGCGCATTCGGTGGTACTATCACCTCTACCTTTCGAGGCTCGCCACGGGCCCGGAACGTCGGTGAGGTGCACCCATGAAGAAGCTGCGCGACATCATGCGACACGGGTTCCTCTTCACGGTCCAGCGCGGGGCGATGGTCGCCGAGGCGGTGCGCACGATGGCGGCGAACAATGTCGGCATCGTGGCGGTGCTCGACGACGACCGGCTCATCGGGGTCTTTTCCGAGCGCGACGTTGTCCAGAAAGTCCTCGACCGCGGGCTCGACCCGGCTCGCACGCCGGTCGCCGAGGTGATGACGGCCCGGCTCGTCGTAGCCGACGTCGACGAAGACTACCAGTCCGCGATGAGCAAGATGGACCAGGCGAACATCCGCCACTTGCCCGTCGTGAGCGGCGAACGGCTCCTCTCGATGCTGTCGATCCGCGACCTCATGCGGGTCGCGATCGAGGACCGGGGCGCGGAGATCGAATACCTGAAGGAGTACCTCTACCAGGTCCCGCCCGGCCTCGGGCGCTAGCGCATCGGAGGGGGCCTCGGCGGCCCCCTTCCTATCCCCCCATTGGGGGGCGCCGGCGAAGCCGGCGCTCGAAAAGCCGCTACTCAGAGGCGCCGTTAGCGCGGTCACTTCACGCGAATCGTTGCGCTGACCGACATCCCGGCGCGCAGCGGCTGCGGGTTGCCAAACTGCTTCGAGTCGAGGAGGATCTTCACCGGGACGCGCTGGACCACCTTCACCCAGTTCCCGGTCGCGTTTTCCGGCGGCAACAGCGAGAAGCGCGCGCCGGTGCCGGCGCTCAACGAGTCGACGATGCCCGCGAAGGCGTGGTCGGGGAGGCCGTCGACCCGGATCTCGGCGCGCATGCCTGGTCGGATGCGGGCGACCTGGGTTTCCTTGAAGTTCGCGAGTACCCAGACCTCGTGGAGCGGGACGATCGCCAGGAGCGGCTGGCCCATCTGGACCACCTGGCCCACCTCGACCGAGCGCTTCGAGACGACCCCGTCGATCGGCGTGCGCACCTCGGTGTGCTGGAGCTGGAGCTCGGCGAAGGCGAGATCCGCCTGCGCCTCCTTGAGTCGCGCCTCCGCGCGGCTGAGCTCGGCGTCCTTGATGGCCACCTGGTGGAGCTGGCTCTCGGCGTGCGCCACCGACGCCCGCGCTTCCGCGACGCGCTGCTTGGCCTGGTCCACGGCGTGGACGCGCGAGGCCAGCTCCGCCTCGAACTGCTGGACCTCCCTCTCGGTCTGGGCGAGCCGCCGCTGCGTCGCCTCGACCGTCGCGCTCGCCGTCTCGTACGTCGCCTCCGCCTGGTCGAAGTCGCGCTGCGCGACCAGCTCACGCTTGAGGAGCTCCCGGAGGCGCTCGAGCTCGCGGCTCGCCTGGCGCTGCGCGCTCTCGGCGCCGGCGACGTCGGCGCGCATCGCGGCGGCTGCGGCGTGCCGCGCCTCGAGCCGGGCGCGCGCCTCCGCGACCGCCGACTCGCTCGCGCGGACCGCGACGACCGCCCCCTCGAGGTTCGCGTTCGCCTGGTCGATCGTCGCGCGCGTCCCCCCGCGCGTGAGCGGCACCTCCGAGCGCGCCGCGCGTAGATTCGCCTCCGCCGTCGCGACGGCGGCGCGCGCCTGCGCGGCCTTCGCCTGGTAGTCGCGCGGGTCGATACGGAGCAGGAGGTCGCCGCGCCGCACGGGTTGGTTGTCGCCGACCAGGAGCGCCGCGACGTGGCCGGCCACCTTAGCGCTCACCGGCGAGATCGTGCCCTCGACGTAGGCGTCGTCGGTCGAGACGTAGTGGACCGCGTGGTGCCAGGCCCAGGCCCCGAAGCCGAGCGCGGCGAGGGCGACGAGGACGCCGAGTGCCTGCAGGAGCTTCGTCCTCACGGCACGTCCACCGCCTTCGCGATCGCGCGCGGGACGAGAGCGTTAATCGCGCGCGATCGGCGTGAGCCGTCCCGCGGCGTCGAAGGCGAGCGGCGCGGGATCGGTGAGCCGGGTGAGATCGGCGCGCTTGGCCACCTCGGGCAGAAACGCCTCGGACACCTCGATCTCGCTGAGCCTCAGGGTGTTCTTGATGCGGATGACCCGCGCCCTCTCGGGCGGCGTGAGCCCGATGCACGAGAGCGCGGTCTCGATCGCCTCGCGGTCGGTGTCGTACGTCGGTGGCACCTTGGCCCCGCCCGGCGCGCACGCAGTGATGGCGTTGATGAGCGTCGGCTTCATGTCGATCTTGTCCACGAGCCGGCGAGTGGTGAAGTCGGCGTTGCCGATGCCGACCGCGTTACCGTAGCTCTCCTCCGTCAGGTCGAGGGCGACGATCCACAGGATCCTCGGATCGGCCGGGAACGGCTCGTGCGGGTTGGACGGGCGGCCGATGACGTTCGTGTCCATCCCGGCACCGGAGATGTTCTTGCCGATCTCCTCGACGATCAGCACGTCCATCGCCCCAAACGGCAGCCGCGCCATCCACTCGCTCGCCTCCTTCAGAAGACGACGCTCGCCGGCTTCGAGGCTCGCGGCGGTGAATGCTTCGATTCGCGCCGTTTCGTCGTACCCGTTTTCGACGACCCCGAGGCCGAAGCCGATCCGCGCTTTCGAAAGCATCTCGCGACCGACCGACGTGATGACGGTTTCGTAGCCGTGGTGGATGTTGGCGCGGTGATACTGGATCGCGCCCTTGTACTTGCCGAGCCCGATCGTCAACATCTTGAAGAGGCCCGACTCGATCGATCCCTTGAAGTCCGTGTGGGGCTTCACGCGGTTGACCAGGCCGATCCAGTCAGCCTCCGCCGCGTAGCGGTCGAGCCACACGGGCAGCCCGAGCGTTTCGCCCACCCGGACGACGTCCATGGTCGCGCGGATGGGGCAGCCCATCGTCGCCTCGGTGATGCCGTAGTGCGCGAGGACCGCGAGCTGCCCCTCGGGCGTCCCGCCGCCGTGGCTGCCCATTGCCGGAAAGACGAAGGGCCTGGCGCCGAGGTCCCGGAGCCATCGGACGGCGGCGCCGACGATCACGTCGATGTTCGCGATCCCCCGGCTGCCCGCCCCGACGGCGACGGCGTCGCCGCCCTTGATCGGGAGGCCCGCGGCGCCCAGCGCCTGGGCGACGGTGCGGGGGATGTCGGCCACCCGGGAGCGCGGGAAGGTCTGGCGGATTCTGAGCATTCGGGGCCACGCCATAGGACGCCTCCTGAGTGCCTTCGTAATACCGGGCGGCTCCGGGGAAGTCAAAGAGTTTTTGGCGACGGAGTATGCTATATGTAGTGGCCGGTTTTCCATGCTGAACTCCCCCGCCCGGCACGCGCGGATGCTCCTCGCAAGCCTGCTCCTGGTCGCGAGCGGCTGCGGCTGGCTCCGGCCCGCCCCGACGCCGATCCTTCCCGCCGACGAGCTCTACTCGATCGGCGAGAAAGAGCTGACCGAGAAGCGCTACGAGCAGGCCCGGGAGAATTTCAAGAAGATCGTCGAGCGCCACCCGAACTCGTCGTATGCGCCGCGTGGCCGCTTCCTGATCGGCGAGGCCTACTATCGCGAGGCGGAGTTCGACAAGGCGATCAAGGAGTTCGAGGCCTTCCTCTCGTTCTTCCCCCGCCACCAGATCGCTGATCTCGTCCAGTACCGCCTGGCGATGAGCTACTACGATCAGGTGAAGCCGGTCGAGCAGGACCAGGCGCTCACGCAGAAAGCGCTCGACCAGTTCAAGAAGCTCGTGAAGGAGTACCCGGAGAGCCGGTACGCGACCGAGGCGCTCGCCAAGGTCGACGTCTGCCGCGGGCGGCTCGCCCAGAAGGAAGTGTGGGTCGCCAACTACTACATCACGCAGAGGAACCCGAGCGCGGCGCGGCAGCGGCTCGAGCTGGTGCTGAAAAGCTATCCGCGCACGCTCGTGATCCCCGAGACGCTCTACCTGCTCGCCGACGTGAACTTCTACGAGGGCAAGACCGCCGAGGCCCTCGATCTCCTCCGTCGCCTCTCGAGCGAGTACGGCTACACCGAGTGGGGCCGGCGCGCGGCGCAGCGCCTCAGGGCCCAGCGGTAATCGTCGTGCACGACATCGTCGACCTGCGCTCCGACACCCTCACGCTCCCCACGCCCGAGATGCGCGAGGCCATGGCGCGCGCCGAAGTCGGCGACGACGTCTGGGAGGAGGACCCGACCGTCAAGCGCCTGGAGGCGATCGCCGCCGAGCGGATGGGCAAGGAGGCGGGCCTCTTCGTCGCGTCGGGCACGATGGGCAACCTCGTCTCGGTCGTGAGCCACACACGCGCGGGCCAGGAAGTCGTCCTCGACCTCGACTCGCACATCTTTAACTATGAGGTTGCCGGTTCTTCGGTCATCGGGTCCGTGCAGATGCGCCCGGTGAAGACGGCGCGCGGGTTCCTGACGCCCGAGCAGGTGCGCGAGGCGCTGCGGCCGGCCAACATCCACGTCCCCCCGACGGGGCTCGTCTGCGTCGAGAACACGCACAACCGCCACGGCGGGACGTGCTGCACGCCCGAGGAGATCGGCGCGGTGGCGGCGATCGCGCACGGCGCGGGAGTGCCCGTCCATCTGGACGGCGCGCGCATCTTCAACGCGGCGGTCGCGCTCAGGCGCCCGGCGAGCGACTTCGCGGGTCACGCGGACTCGGTGACTTTCTGCCTGTCCAAGGGCCTGGGGGCGCCCGTGGGCTCGGTCATCTGCGGCTCGCGCGACCTCATCGCGCGGGCCCGGCGTGTGCGCAAGATGATCGGTGGCGGCATGCGGCAGGCAGGCGTCATCGCCGCCGCCGGCATCGTCGCGCTCGAGCGGATGGTGGACCGGCTGGCGGAGGATCACGCCAACGCCCGCCGGCTCGCGGAGGGCGTCGCGAAGCTGCCGGGGCTCAGCGTCAACGCGGTCGACGTCCAGACGAACATCGTCATCTTCGGCGTCCAGCGTCCGGAGGGACCCGGCGGAAGCGAGGCGGCAACGCGCGAGCTCGTGGCGCAATGCGCCGCGCGGAAGGTGAAGATCCACGCGATCGGGCCGACCTCGATCCGCTGCGTCACGCACAAGGACATCGACGCCGAGGACATCGAGCGCGCGCTCGACGCGCTCGGCGAGGTCACCAGTCGGTGGTAACGGGCTAGAGGGCACGCCATGGTCGAACGGCTTCTCGAGGTCAAAGGGCTGAAGACGTACTTCTTCACCGACGAGGGCGTCGTCCGCGCCGTCGACGGCATCGACCTCTACATCAACAAGGGCGAGACCCTCGGCATCGTCGGCGAGTCCGGGTCCGGCAAGACCGTGACGGCCCTCAGTATCATGCGGCTGATCCCGACGCCGCCCGGGCGCATCGTCGAGGGCGCGATCAACTACAACGGCAAGAACCTGATCGAGCTGCCCCCGGCCCAGATGCGGAAGATCCGCGGCAAAGAGATCTCGATGATCTTCCAGGAGCCGATGACCTCGCTGAACCCGGTCTTCACGGTCGGCGAGCAGATCGCCGAGGCCGTTCGCCTGCACGAGGGGCTCGGGCGCCGCGACGCGATGGACAAGACCGTCGAGATGCTGAAGCTCGTCCACATCCCGAACGCCGAGCGCCGCGTGAAGGAGTACCCGCACCAGCTCTCGGGGGGCATGCGGCAGCGCGTGATGATCGCCATGGCGCTGTCATGCAACCCCAACCTCCTCATCGCGGACGAGCCGACGACGGCGCTGGACGTGACGATCCAGGCGCAGATCCTCGAGCTCCTCAACGAGCTCAAGGCGAAGCTCGGCATGGCGATCATGCTGATCACCCACGACATGGGCGTCATCGCCGAGACGGCCCAGCGCGTCGCCGTCATGTACGGCGCCCAGATCGTCGAAGAGGCGGCGGTCGGGGAGCTGTTCAAGGAACCCCTGCACCCCTACACCCAGGGGCTCCTGCGCTCGATCCCGCGCATCGACCTCGCCGCCACCCAGCGCCAGAAGCTCGAGGCGATCCCGGGCACCGTGCCGACGCTGCGCGGGGACATCAAGCCCGGGTGCCGCTTCGCGCCGCGCTGCGCGCTCGCCAAGCCGATGCACTTCGAGAACGATCCGCCCTTGAAGGAAATACGACCGGGCCACAAGGTGGCCTGCTTCCTCTACTGAGGCCCGCCATGACAGAGCCCCTGCTCCGGGTCAAGAACCTCAAGAAATACTTCCCGATCCGAGGCGGCCTCCTCTCGCGCGAGATCGCGCGGGTGCACGCCGTGGACAATGTGTCGTTCGAGATCATGCCGGGCGAGACGCTCGGCCTCGTCGGTGAGTCCGGCTGCGGCAAGTCCACGACGGGCCGCTCGATTCTCCGGCTCATCGAGCCGACGTCAGGCGAGGTCTGGTTCGGAGCGCAGAACGTCACGACGCTCGACAAGCGCTCGCTGCGCGCGCTCCGGAAAGAGATGCAGATCATCTTTCAGGACCCGTACGCATCGCTCAATCCGCGGATGACGGTGGGCTCGATCATTGGCGAGGCACTCGTGATCCACAAGCTCGCCGCGACGCGGAAGCGGCGGGAAGAGCGCGTCGTCCAGCTCCTCGAGACCGTCGGCCTGGCGGCGGACCACCTGCGCCGTTACCCGCACGAGTTCTCCGGCGGCCAGCGACAACGCATCGGCATCGCGCGTGCGCTCGCGGTCAGCCCGAAGCTCATCGTGGCGGACGAGCCCGTCTCGGCGCTCGACGTGTCCATCCAGGCGCAGATCATCAACCTGCTCGAGGACCTCCAGGCGAAGTTCGGACTCACCTACCTCTTCATCGCCCACGACCTCTCCGTCGTCGAGCACATCTCGACGCGCGTCGCGGTGATGTACCTCGGCAAGATCGTCGAGATCGCACCGGCGAAGGAGCTCTACACGAACCCGAAGCATCCGTACACGGAGGCGCTCCTGTCGGCCGTGCCGATCCCCGACCCGACGATGAAGCGCAAGCGGATCCTGCTCGAGGGCGACGTGCCGAGCCCGATCAACCCGCCCTCCGGGTGCCGCTTCCACACGCGCTGCGCGCTCCGGGTGCCGTCGTGCTCGCAGAACGAACAGGTGCTCAAGGAGGTCTCGCAGGGGCACTGGGTCGCCTGCCAGGTGCGCACGGGCGTCGCGATTAAGTAGCCGCGCGCCCGCTTCCGAACGCGCGCGTCGGAGTCACCACCGTTCGAGCGCGGGCTTTGCCCGTGCAATCCTGGTTCGTGTGGGGAGGCGGTCCGAGCGGCGGCTTTGCCGCCGCAATCCTGATCTGGGGGAGGCAGGCGCGAGCGGGCCTCAGGCCCGCTGCGCCGTCGGCAGGGGGGCGAAGCCCCCCTCCGAGGAAGCTAATTCCAGAGGTAGGCGCGGGGGTTGACGGACTGCCCCTTCACCATGATCTCGTAGTGAAGGTGCGGGCCCGAGGAGCGCCCGGTATTGCCGGAGTAGCCGATCACCTGGCCCCGCTCGACCCGCTCGCCCTGCTTCACGGCGGTCTGCGCGAGGTGGCCGTAGAGCGAGCGGACGTCCTGGCCGTGGTCGAGAACGATCGTGATGCCGTACTCCGGCTGCGTGCCGGCGAAGGTGACCGTCCCTTCCGCGGGGGCGCGGACAGACGTGCGTGGCTGCGCGTTGATATCGATGCCGCCGTGGAACTCGGTGACCCGCGTCCACGGCGAGAGGCGGTTGCCGAACTCGGAGTTGACGGAGCCGCGCACGGGCCAGCGTGACGGAAGCGCTGCCACCGCCTTGCCGGCGCGCGCCATCAAGCGGTCCAGGGCGCGGAGGTGCTCGCCCTGCTCCGTCACGCTCTCTGCGAGGCGCTCCACCTCGTCCTTCGGCGAGAGCCGGTCGGGGAGCTTGGTCGCGCCGCCGCCGATGCCTTTGTCGCGCGCGCCGGGCACGAGCTCGGGACCGAACGGCTCCCAGATGCGCGCGTGGAGCTCGCGCCAGCCCATCATCTCCTGGCGGAGCTCGGCGGCGCGGCGGTTGAACGAGTCGATGGTGTCGCGCTGGTCGGCGATCTGCCTGGCGAAGGTCCTCGCCTCGCGGGTGAGCTCGCGCAGCTGGGTCCAGTCCCTGGCGAGCGCGCCGACCACGGAGATGGCGAAGGCCAGCCCGACGAAGGTGCCTACGGCGACAGGCCGCGTGAAGTTGAACCGGACGACCCTGGCTCCGTCGCCCCGCACGACGAGCAGACTGAAGTGGTCCCGGCTCCTCACGCGCGCGCGGGCCCGTCCGGGGTTCGGTCTAGAGGGTTGAGCGGGTACGAGCACCGAGTCGACGACGCCGTCAACGGGGGATGGCTCCGTCCGCATGCCAGGATGGAGCCCCGCAAACGCCGTGCCGGGCGCGAGCGCACGCACAATCAATCAGTTGGCGCGCACTGGCCTGCCATTCCGGCAACCAGGCCGGCACTTCACGTTATCATCATGGCACGATGCCGGGCCGTAACTCCGCGTGAGATCGTCATTTATTGACACTTCACATCACCGCGCAGTATCATGGCGGGCACGCGACGAGGAATTCGATGGACGAGTTCTATCGGATCAAGCGGCTTCCGCCCTACGTCTTCGCGATCGTCAACGACCTCAAGACGAAGGCGCGCGCCCGCGGCGAGGACGTCATCGACCTCGGGATGGGCAATCCCGACCTCGGGACGCCCAAGCACATCGTCGCGAAGCTGATCGAGGCCGCCCAGAATCCGAAGAACCACCGCTACTCGGCCTCCCGCGGCATCACGCGGCTGCGCGTCGCGATCGTCAAGTGGTACCGCGACCGATACGGCGTCGACCTCGACCCCCAGGCCGAAGCGATCGTGACGATCGGCGCCAAGGAGGGGCTGGCCCACTTGGCCCTCGCGGTCCTCCAACCCGGCGACGGCGCGCTGGTGCCGAACCCGACTTACCCGATCCACTCCTACTCGGTGGTCATCGCCGACGGCGACCTGCGCTCGGTCCCGCTCACGCCGGACGGCGACTTCTTCGCGCGTCTCGAGGAAACGGCGAAGCTCGCGTGGCCCAAGGCCAAGCTCCTGATCCTCTCGTTTCCGCACAACCCGACCACCCTGTGCGTGGATCGCGGGTTCTTCGAGAAGGTCGTGGCGTTCGCCCGCGAGCACCGGCTCATGGTGGTCCACGACTTCGCCTACGCGGACTTCGCGTTCGACGGCTACCGGCCGCCGTCATTCCTCGAGGTGCCCGGGGCCAAGGAGGTCGGGGTCGAGCTCTTCTCGACGTCGAAGTCGTACAATATGCCCGGCTGGCGGCTGGGCTTCGTGTGCGGCAACGCGCAGATGATCCATGCGCTGGCCCGCATCAAGTCCTACCTGGATTACGGCGCCTTCCAGCCCATCCAGATTGCCGGCATCATCGCGCTGGAGGGCGATCAGAAGTGCGTGGCCGAAATCGTCGAGGTCCACCGGAAGCGCCGCGACGTCCTCGTCGACGGGCTCAACAAGCTCGGCTGGTCCGTGCCGAAGCCCAAGGGCACGATGTTCGTCTGGGCGCCGATCCCCGAGCCGTTCCGCGCGCTCGGCTCGCTCGAGTTCGCCAAGATGCTCATCGAGGAAGCGCGGGTGGCCGTCTCGCCGGGCATCGGGTTCGGCGAGTACGGCGAGGGCTACGTGCGGTTCGCGCTCGTCGAGAACGAGCAGCGGATCAAACAGGCGCTCCGCGGGCTCAAGCAGCTCGCCAGCTGACCGTCCATTCCTACCGGGCGGGCCCACTGACATGACGGAAGTCAGGATCGGATTGCTCGGCCTCGGCACCGTCGGCGCGGGCGTCGCCAAGATTCTCGAGTCGCGCCGGGCGATGCTCGAGGAGCGTGCCGGGTGCCGGCTCACCCTCGCCGCCGTCGCCGACGTCGACCTCACCCGCCCGCGCGAGGGCCTCGACATCAAGAAGCTCCCGATGACCCCCGACGCGGCGCGCGTGCTCGCGGATCCCTCCGTCCAGGTCATCATCGAGCTGGTCGGCGGCCTCGAGCCCGCGCGCTCGTTCATCTTGAAGGCGCTCGGCGCCGGCAAGCACGTGGTCACCGCCAACAAGGCGCTCCTCGCCCACCACGGCGCCGAGCTCTACGACGAGGCGCGCCGCCGTGGCGTCACGCTCGCGTTCGAGGCGGCCGTGGCCGGAGGCATCCCGCTGATCCAGGCCGTCAAGGAGGGGCTCGTCGCCAACCGCATCCTCTCGGTTTTCGGCATCGTCAACGGGACGTCGAACTACATCCTGTCGAAGATGACCGACGAGGGGCTCGATTTCGCGATGGTCCTCAAGGAAGCGCAGGCGGCGGGCTACGCGGAGGCCGACCCGACCCTCGACATCGAGGGCATGGACTCCGCCCACAAGCTCCAGATCCTCGTGACGCTGGCGTTCCGCACCTTCATCGACCTCAAGGACATCCATACCGAGGGCATCACGCGGGTGGGATCTCAGGATATTGCGTATGCGCGCGAGCTCGGCTACCGCATCAAGCTCCTGGCGATCGCGAAAGCGGCCGACGGGGGTGTCGAGGTCCGCGTGCACCCGACGATGATCCCCGCGCACTCCCCGCTCGCGGCGGTCTCCGGCGTCTTCAACGCGATCTTCATCACCGGCGATGCCGTGGGCGACCTCATGTTCTACGGCCGCGGCGCGGGCCAGCTGCCCACGGCGTCCGCCGTCTGGGCCGACACGCTCGACATCGCGCGTCGCATCGCCCACGGTATCCCCGCGCTCGCGCTCGAGCTGCCCTCCGCGGGCCCCGCCGCGCTGCCGCTCTCCCCGATGGCCGAGATCCGGTGCTGCTACTACCTGCGCGTGATGGCTCAGGACCGCCCCGGCGTGCTCTCGAAGGTCGCGGGCATCCTCGGGGACAACGACATCTCGATCGCGAACGTCATCCAGAAGGGGCGCGGGACGCGCGAGGCCGTGCCGGTCGTCCTGCTGACGCACGAGGCGCGCGAGCGCGACATGCGCCGGGCGCTCGCCGCGATCGACCGCCTGCCCGACATTCCCGCGGCGACGACGATGCTCCGCGTGGAGGGCGGGCCCGCGTGAAGGCCTGGCGCGGCGTCATCGAGCAATACCGGGACTTCCTCCCCGTGACGGACAAGACGCCGGTCGTCACGCTCTGCGAGGGCAACACGCCGCTCATCGCCGCCCCGCGCCTCGCCGAGGCGACCGACGCGCGTCTGTCGATCTACCTCAAGTGCGAGGGGTTCAACCCGACGGGCTCGTTCAAGGATCGCGGGATGACGATGGCAGTCTCGAAGGCGCTCGAGTCGGGCTCGCGGGCCGTGATTTGCGCCTCCACCGGCAACACCTCGGCCTCCGCGGCGGCGTTCGCCGCGCGTGCCGGCATCCGCGCCTTCGTCATGGTGCCGAAGGGCGCGGTCGCCCTCGGCAAGCTCTCGCAGGCCGCGATCCACGGTGCCCGGGTCCTCACCGTGGACGGCAACTTCGACCAGGCGCTGACGATCGTCCGCCAGATCGCCGAGCGCCATCCGGTGACGCTCGTGAACTCGGTGAACCCGTTCCGGCTCGAGGGGCAAAAGACCGCCGCCTTCGAGGTCGTGGACCAGCTCGGCATGGCACCCGACTACCACCTGATCCCCGTCGGCAACGCGGGGAACATCACCGCGTATTGGCGCGGCTATCGCGAGTACCATCGTGCCGGGCGCATGAAGGAACTGCCACGCATGGTCGGCTTCCAGGCCGCCGGCGCCGCGCCGATTTACGAGAACCGCGTCATCGCGGAGCCGCGGACCGTGGCGACGGCGATCAAGATCGGCAACCCGGCGAATTGGGGACCGGCGCTCGAGGCCATGAAGGACTCGCACGGCTGGATCGACATCGTCAGCGACGAAGAGATCCTGCGCGCCTACCGCATGCTCGCCCGGGAGGAAGGCATCTTCATGGAGCCGGCGTCCGCAGCCACCGTTGCCGGTCTGATCAAGTGCGTCAAGGCGGGACGCTTCGAGCCGGGCGCGACCGTCGTGCTCACCCTCACCGGGCACGGCCTGAAGGATCCGGACACCGCGCTCGAGTCGGCGTCACGCCCGACGACGGTCCCGCCTCAGATCGACGCTGTTCTCGCGCAGCTGGGCCTCTGAGCCGGCCGAAGATCCTCGTCGGCGCTGCGATCAGCGTCGTTCTCCTCGTCTACCTCCTCTGGAGCGTGGACCTGGCCGAGCTCCGGCGCCAGCTCGGGGCGACCCGCTGGGGCTGGGCCGCGGGCGCGACCGCCCTCACGCCGCTCGGCCTCTGGGCGCGCGCCCGGCGCTGGCGCTACCTGTTCCCTCCGCGCTCGGACCCGCCCGGGCTAGTCCCCGCGGTCATGATCGGCTACATGGCGAACAACGTGCTTCCGCTGCGCGCGGGCGAGGTCGTGCGCGTGTACGTCGTCGCACGACGCTGGAGCGCGGCGGGTGCCGGCGGCACGGGCCGGGCCTTCTGGACGGCGCTCGCGACGCTCATCGTCGAGCGCGTGCTCGACAGCCTCGCCGTCGTCCTGATGCTCGCGGTGTTGGTCCTCGTCGTCCCGGTGCCGGCCTTCCTCCAGGCGGCCGCGCTCGCCGTGCTCGCGATCGACCTCGTCGGGATCGCGGTCCTCGTCGCGTTGATCGCCGCGCCCGCGCGCTGCGCCCGGCTCATCGAGCGGCTCTCC
>QHTD01000145.1 GCA_003220675.1 Candidatus Rokuibacteriota bacterium
AGGTTGCGGACGAGGTCCTTGCCGAGGTTGCAGGCCGTCGAGAACCCGAACGTGTCGATGTCGCTCGGTAGCGGCAGGTCGTTGTCGATCGTCTTCGGCACGTGCGCGAGGCCGAGGCCGGGAAGGGCCTTGGCGACGCGCGAGGCCGCGAAGGCGGTGTCGTCGCCGCCGATCGTGATGAGGTAATCGACGCCGTGGCGCTTGAGCGTCTCAGCGACCCGGCCCACGCCCTCCGGCGTGCGCGCGGGGTTGGTGCGCGACGTGCGGATGATCGAGCCGCCGTCGAAGTGGATCCTCGACAGGTCGTTGATCGTGAGCTCGACCACGTGCTCGGTATCGCCCTCGACGAGCCACTTGAAGCCGTCGTAGCAGCCGAGCACCCGCACGCCGTGGTTGCGTGCCTCGATGGTCGCCGCCGCGATGACCGCGTTGATCCCCGGGGCCGGGCCCCCGCCGACGAGGATCGCGAGCGTCCTCATGGCCTCATTGTACCCGCGACGCGGAAGTTGCCCTGGCCGAGCGGTGTGAGAACGACCAGTTCGCCCTCCACGGGATAGACGCCGCTGAGGGCGCCGATGTTGACCTGGTGGGTCACGAGCACCAGGTTGCCCTTCGCCGGGCGCTCGGAGGCGAGGGCGCGGACCTCGCGGGTGCGGTCGGCCTCGAGCGTACGGTCGCGGAAGGACGAGTTGAGCGCAGGCCAGGGCTCGGCGGTGCCGAAGGCCAGGCGCGCGGTCTCGAGGCACCGGCACCACTGGCTCGACAGCACGCGCCCGATCGGGACGCCGCCCGAGGCGAACGCGGCGCCCACGCGGCGCGCCTGCGCGCGGCCCTCCTCAGAGAGGTTACGTTGGGTGGAGCAATCGCCCAGGCGGAAGCCCGGCGGGTCGCCGAGCGAGCGGTCGGTCGCGGCGTGGCGCATGACGATGACCTGGCCGCCGGCGCGCAGGAGGTTCAAGAGCGCCTCGTCGGCGACGGCGGGGCGCGGCGCCAGGAACGCCAGGGCCGGGAGCGCGAGGATCGCCACCGCGCCGCGCACGCCGCGGCTCACACGGTCAGAACGATCTTCCCGAACTGCCTGCCCTCCGCGAGGCGCCGCTGGGCGGCGGCGCCGTCCTTGAGCGGGACGATCTCATCCACGATCGCCTTGAGGCGCCCGGCGAAGAACAGGCGCATCACGTCGTTGAATTCGCGCCGGTTCGCCATGGTCGAGCCGATGATGTGGATCTGCTTCCAGAAGACGATACGGATGTCGGTCTCTGCGATCGGTCCGGTCGTGGCGCCGCACGTGACGAGCCGGCCGCCCTTCCGGAGCGACCGGAGCGACTGCTTCCACGTCTGGGCGCCCACGTTCTCGAGGACGACGTCCACGCCCCGCTTGGCGGTCTTCTCGTAGACCGCCGACTCCCAATCCTCCTTCGAGTAGTTGATGGACACGTCGGCGCCGAGCTGGCGCGCGCGCTCGAGCTTCGCGTCGCTCGACGACGTCACGAGGACGCGCGCGCCGCAGAGCTTGGCGATCTGGACGGCGGTGGAGGACACGCCGCCGCCGACGCCGAGGATCAGCACGTCTTCGCCCGGCCGCACCCTGGCCTGGGTCACGACCATGCGCCAGGCGGTCATGTTCGTCAGGATGAACGACGCGGCGTGCTCGTAGCTCACGTGCGCGGGCAGCGGCAGCACGTTCTCGGCGCTCACCGCGAAGAGCTCTGCAAGCCCGCCGGGCAAGTGCTCGCCCACGATGCCGTAGCGCACGCAGAGGCTGTCCTCGCCCTGGATGCAGAACTCACAGCGATCGCACGTGAGGTTCGGGTTCACGCACACGCGGTCGCCGACCCTGAGACCGGTCACGTCGGGACCGACCTTGGCGACGTCGCCGGCGATGTCGCAGCCGGTCCAGAAGGGGAGCGGGGTCTTGAGCGCCGGAATCCCCTCGCGCACGAAGATGTCTAGGTGGTTCAGCGCGCAGGCGCGGACGCGGACGACCACCTCTCCGGGAGCCGCCTTCGGGTCGGGGACGTCCTGAAGCCTGAGCTTCTCGGGACCGCCGAACTCGTTGAAGGCGAGCGCCTTCATTTCGACGCGCCCTGCCCGGGCTTCCGGGCGTTCACGAGGACGGCCATGTTCCCGTACGGGTGCTTGTTCTCGAGCATCAGCTGGTGGCACTCCGGGATGTCGTCGAACGCATAGGTCTTCGACAGACACGGGTCCACCGTGCCGCCGGCGACGAGCTTCGTGACCGCGGCGGCTTGCTCGTCATTGGACAGGTGGCTTCCTTGGAAGCGCTTCTGGCGCATCCAGTGATAGCGAAGGTCGAGCGTGGCGTTGTAGCCGGTCGTGCCGGCGCAGATGACGACCATGCCGCCGGTCGCGCAGACGAAGACCGAGGTCGGCAGCGTCGCCTCGCCTGGATGCTCGAAAACGATCCGGGGACTGACGCGCTCGCCCAGCGCGTCCCACATCGCCTTGCCGAACGCGCGGGCGCCTTTCGCCCACTCGCCGTAGGCGTGGGCGTCCTTCGTGTCGGGCAGGGGACCCCAGTGCGAGAACTGGCTGCGGTTGACGACCCCCGCGGCGCCGTGGTCGAGGCAGAACTTCCGCTTCGCCTCGTCGGAAACGACCGCCACCGCTCGGCCGCCGAGTGCCTGCGTGATCTCGAGCGCCATGCTCCCGAGGCCACCCGCCGCTCCCCACACGAGCACGACGTCGCCGCGCTCGACGACGTGGGGCGGCCAGCCCATGAGCATGCGGTACGCCGTGGAGGCGCAGAGGAGGAAGCAGCCCGCTTCCTCCCAGGTCAGCCGCTTCGGCTTCGGAACGCATTGATGGGCCTGGCAGCGGGCGAACTGGCAGTAGCTGCCATAGTTGGTCTGGTAACCCCAGATGCGAGTGCTCTCCGCGAGCATCGGGTCCTTGCCCGAGCGCACCCATGGATCGTCGGGCCGCCACCAGCCGCTGTGGACGACCACCTCGTCGCCGACCTTGACGTGCTTCACGTCGCGGCCGACGGCCCAGACGATGCCCGAGCAGTCGCTCCCACCAGCGTGGAAATCCTCGGGCTCGCCCGCCTTCTGGCGCTCGCCGATCACATCGAGCGGCGCGCCCAGCGCGGCCCAGACGTTGTTGTAGTTGATCCCCGAGGCCATCACGTAGATCAGCACCTCGTCGGGGCGGATCGTCGGCGTCGGGATGACCTCGCGCCGCCAGGCATCGCGCGGTGGGCCGAAGCGGTTCTGCCGCACGACGTACGCGTGCATGCGCTTCGGTATTTCGCCGACGGGCGGGCGCTCGCCGAGATCGTACAGGTCTGCCATGTCGCCTCCGGTGTCTTTCAGATTCGCCGTCGGGGCGCCTTCGCGGCCTCCGGCGCCCGACGGTCGGCGCAGTCTACCCGTTGAACTCCTTTATCAATCGAGGCAGGCGTGGGTCGTCGAGCCCCGGCTGGTAAGGCTGGTAGAGCGACGTGCGGTCGAGCAGCCCCCCGTAGCGCTCCTGGATCTTCCTGCCGATCGTCTCATACGTCCCGGTCACGGCGAACGTGTCCACCATCTCGTCGGTGATCACGTTGGCCATGCCCGTCCAGTCCCCCTCGATGGACTTCCGGTGGAGCGCGGGTGTCAGGTCCTGCCAGCCGTGCGCGGCGAGCACCGGCTCATAGGTGCGTGTCGAGGCGTAGAAGGCGATCTGCTGCTTGACCGCCTGCCGGTTCTGCGCGAGCTCCTGCTCGGTGTCGCCGACCACGACGAACGTCGAGGTGACATAGGTGAGGTCCTCGCGCTTGCGGCCCGAGGCCCGGAGCCCGTCGTTGACGGCGGGCTGGACGTACTCGCGAAGGTACTTCGGGCTGTTGAACGGGTGGACGTGCAG
>QHTD01000019.1 GCA_003220675.1 Candidatus Rokuibacteriota bacterium
CGGAGCGTGTCGTCCAGGGCGTCCTCGGGCAGGCCGCGGAGCCGCTCGACGTCGAGAGCGGGCGCGATCATCCGAAGCTCCACCCGAAGAACGGGTGGTGCGGATGGTCGCGGAAGTGGACCCTTCGCGCGTACTCGAGCACGTCCACGTAGCGCTCGAACCGGTCCGCGAGGCGCCGGTAGAGCGGCGCCCCGGCGCCGCCGGTGCGCGCGCTGGCCCGGTCGTGCTCGGAGACGAAGTGATAGGCGCGCTTGCCCTGGTCGATGTAGTAGCGGGTCGAGGCGGTCCGCTCGACGCGCTCCGGGAAGATCCCCGTCATGAAGAGCGTGAAGTCGCCGATGTGCCGCCGCACGACCACCTCGCGCTCGGGCTGGAAGCACGCCGGGTTCTCCCAGACCGCCTGCGTCTCGAAGAGCATGTCCACGACGGTCTCGAGGCGGGGCGTCGCGAGGCCCTGGGGGTAGAGGTTCTCGGTGCGTGCGAAACGGGTGAGGAGGTCGGCGAGATACGCCGAGGCCGGATCGTCGCCCAGGGCCAGGTCGCGCAGGCTCGCCCCGATCGCTCGACCGAAGAACTGCCTGAGCTCCACGGATCCGATGATAGCAAAACTTGCTAGAATCCGAGCCCGTGGCCGATCGGCCGGGTGCCCGGCTCTCGTGGACGCTCGTCGCGGCGAGCATGCTGTTCGCCGTGCTCCTGCTCTACGTCATGTTCGTCGACTACCTGCCGGCGAAGCAGCGGGTGACGGACCTCGAGCGCGAGTTGAAGGCGCTCTACCAGCGCGAAGCGGAGCTCCAGACGAAGCTCCACCAGCAGGAGGAGCTGCACGCGCTGCGCGAGCGCCAGCTCGCGGCGCTCTCCGCCGAGCGCGACGCGCTGGTCAAGCGCCTCGAGGAGCTCGAGCACGAGCTCGCTGGCGCGCGGAGGAAGCGCTAGGGTTCCGGCTCGAGGCTACAGGACGCCGAGCAGCTTCTCGTTCGTCTCGCGGAGCCCGAGCGAGATCCGGAGGTGGCCGGGGAAGCCGACGCTGGCGCCGTCCCGCACGAGGATGCCCGCGCGCAGGAGCTTCTCCCTGAGGGCCGGCGCGTCGGGGACCTTCACGAGCAGGAAGTTCGCCTGCGACGGCGGGAAGGTGTAGCCACGCGTTCTCAGCCCCTCCGAGAGGAACGCGCGCTCCTCGAGAACGAGCCGTCGCGACTTGTCCCAGTGCTCCGGGTCCTCGAGGGCGGCGAGCGCCGCGATCTGACCGAGCCGGTTGACGTTATAGGGCGCGCGCACGCGGTTCAGTCGGTCGCACGTCTCCGCGGTCGCCACCGCATAGCCCACCCGAAGGCCCGCGAGCGCCGCGATCTTTGAGAACGTCCTGAGGACGATGAGGCGCGGAAAGCGCCCGAGGAGGGCGACGCCGTCGGGATACTCGGGGTCGTCCGCGAAGTCGCGGTACGCCTCGTCGAGCACGACGAGCGGCGGGTCGGCGCCGAGCGCGTCCAGGAACCTCAGGAGCGGTGTTCTCCGGATAATCGTCGCCGCCGGGTTGTGCGGCGAGCAGAGGATCACCGCCTTCGTCCGGTCGGTGATCTTCCGCCGCATGTCGTCGAGGTCGGTCTCGTACCCGGCGAGCGGGCTCGGGACGACGCGCGCGCCCGCGAGCATGACCGAGATCGCGTACGGCTCGAAGGCCGGCTGGGGCACGATGACCTCGTCGCCCCGCTCGAACGCCGCGAGCGCCAGGAGCCCGAGCAGCTCGTCGGCGCCGTTGCCGAAGACGAGCTGCTCGGGCCGGACGCCGAGCCGTCGGGCGAGGGCCTCGCGCAGCGCGTGGGCACCCCCGTCGGGGTAGAGGTGGACGCGCGCCGCCTCGCGCGCGATCGCGGCGACGACGCGGGGTGAGGGCCCGAGCGGGTTCTCGTTGGCCGACAGGCGGACGAGCTCGGGAAGGCCGAGCTGGGCCGCGAGCCGCTCTGGCGGCGTCCCGGTCTCGTACGGGATGATGGGATCGAGGACGTCGCGCCAGACGTTTCTCACGGACCCATTCTAGTAAGTCTGCGTCGGATTTGACAGTCTTCGTTCCGGGTTGCTACGCTCTGGCAGTCATGTCCGTCGAGCTGTATCGCCGGGCCCGGCGTGCAGAGGCCAGCGCCGCGCGCGCGCCCGAGCGGCGGCGCCTTCGTCTCGAGTTCTTCCGTCAGGCTCTCGCCGAGGGATACGACTCGCTGAAGGTGCGGCACGCCGAGGGCGCGTCGGGCCAGGAGTCCGTCCGCACCCACGCCCGGCTGATGGACGACGTCATCCTCTCGCTCACGCGCCTGATCGCCGCCGACGCGGTGGCCGACGGGCTCGCGGCGACGCCGCAGGTCGTCATGGCGCTCGGCGGCTACGGCCGCGGCGAGCTCCATCCGCTCTCGGACGTGGACCTCATGGTCATCTACGACGGCAAGATGTCGCCGTACGTGCAGCGGATGATGCAGGAGCTGCTCTACTCGCTCTGGGACCTCGGGCTCCACGTCGGCCACAGCCTTCGCTCGCTCGACGACTGCGTCGCGATGGCGCGCACGGACTTCCCGAGCCGCACCTCCATGCAGGAGGCGCGCTTCCTCGCCGGCGACCGACGCCTGTTCGCGCGCTTCCAGCGCGTGCTGCGCCAGGAGGTCTTCCGCCGCGACTTCGGCCAGTTCCTCGAGACGACCCTGGTGGAACGCGACGCGCGCTACCGCAAGCACGGCGCGTCGCCGTACATCGGCGAGCCGAACGTCAAGGAGTCGGCGGGCGGCCTTCGCGACATGCACACGGCCATGTGGCTCGGCGAGGCGAAGTTCGGCACCCGCACGCTGCGCGAGCTCGCCGACAAGGGGCTCATCACGCCGCGCGAGCAGGCGGCGGCGGATGCCGCGCTGACGTTCCTCTGGCGCGTGCGCAACGAGCTCCACTTCTTCTCGGGTCACAAGAACGACGTCCTCACGCGCGACCTCCAGCCGCGGATCGCCAAGAACCTCGGCTACGAGAACGACGCGACGTCGCTCGGCGTCGAACGGTTCATGCGCGACTACTACCTGCACGCGCGGGTCATCCATCGCGTGTCGAAGCGGCTCATCGCGCGCTGCCAGGAAACGCTCTCGCGTCGCGGCTCCGCCGAGCGCCGCCGGCGGCAGCAGGCGCTCGCGGACGGCCTCGTGTTCTTCGACGGGCGGCTCCACCTCGCCGACCGCGACCCCTCGCAGCTGCGGGTGGATCCGGCGCGCCTCATGAAGGTCTTCGGGCACTTGCACCGGTTGGGCTGCGAGCTGTCGCTCGACCTCGAGCGCGCGGTCGAGGACTCGCTCCACCTCGTGGACGACGCGTTCCGCCGGTCGGACGCGGTGGGCGAGCTCTTCCTCGACATCTGCCGGAGCTGGGGGCGCGTGTGCCAGACGTTCTCGGAGATGCACGAGCTGGGGCTCCTCGGCCGCTATCTACCGGAGTTCGGCGCGCTGACGTGCCTCGTGCAGTACGACGTCTACCACAAGTTCTCCGCGGATCAGCACTCGTTGCTCGCCGTCGAGCATCTCGAGGCGTTGGCGCCCGGGCAGTCGGCGGAGTCGGAGGGGGCCGCGCCCGTCCTCAGCGAGGTGGAGAAGCCCGAGCTCCTGATGCTCGGCATGCTGCTCCACGACATCGGCAAGGCGAGGGGGCACGGCCACGTGGCGAAGGGGATCCCGCTCGTGCGCGGGCTCACGGCGCGGATGGGTCTCCCGTCGGCGGATGCCACGGCGGTCGAGTTCCTCGTGGCGCACCACCTCACCATGTCGCACGTCGCCCAGCGGCGCGACATCGACGACCCGAAGACGGTCACCGACTTCGCCGCCGTGGTCGGCGACCCGCAGCGGTTGCGCATGCTCTACCTCCTGACCTACGCGGACATGCGCGCCGTCGGCCCCGGGGTCCTCACGCCCTGGCGGGCGCGGATCCTCCACGAGCTCTACACGCGGACGCTCGACCTCCTCACCGGCGGCCGCGTGGCGAAGCCGAGCCGGGCGCAGCTCGCCGAGCGGCTGCATGCCGCGGCGAAGGGCGAGGTAGACCTCCAGGCCGTCAAGGCGCACCTCGCGATGATGGCCGACCGCTACCTCGAGTCCACGGGTGTGCAGCGGATGGCCGAGCACTTGCGGATGCTCGGGGAGCTGGGCGAGGCGCCGGTGGTGACCGCGCTGTTCCAGCATCCCGATCTCGGTTCCTCCGACCTCGTCGTCGTCACGCGCGATCTGCCCGGCCTCTTCTCGCTGATCGCGGGCACGCTCGCGGCGAGCGGCGTCAACATCATCTCGGCGCAGATCCACACCCGGGCCGACGGCATCGCGATCGACACGTTCCAGGTCAACGACCCGGCGGGCGACGTGGTCGGCTCGGCCGCGCACTGGGCGCGCCCGCTCGACGCCCTTCGCGCGGTGATCACCGGCGAGCAGAGCGTCGAGGCGCTGCTCGCCCGGCGCCGCGCCCTCGGGCGCGAGGCGACGGGCCCAGGCGGCCCGCCCAAGATCGCCCTCGACAACCAGCTCTCGGACAGCGCCACGGTGATCGAGGTGAAGTGCCCGGACCGGCTCGGCCTCCTCTACCTCATCACACGCGCGCTCGCCGGGCTCGGGCTCGATATCGTGAGCGCGCGGATCGCGACGGAGATCGACCAGGCCTTCGACACCTTCTACGTGCAGGACCGCGAGGGGCGGAAGCTCGAGGACCCGGACACGCTCGAGCGCGCCCGCGTGGGGCTCGAGCAGGCGCTCGCGCAGCCCATCTGACGATGCTGGGGCGCTACCGCGAGCGCGTGCGCGCGTGGACAGACCCTGTGGGCCGCGCCCTGTTCCGCCTGCACCTCCGCCCCAACCACCTGACGGTCATCGGCCTCGGGGTGAGTTTCGTGGCTGCGAGCGCATTCTCCGCGGGCCGCACGCGCGCGGCGGGGCTCCTCCTGATCGGCGCCGGGCTCTGCGACTTCTTCGACGGCGCGCTCGCCCGCGTCTCCGGCCAGGTGACCCCGTTCGGGGCCTTTCTCGACTCGGTCATCGACCGCTACTCGGACCTGCTGGTCCTGCTCGGCGTCGTCGTGCTCTTCGCGCGGATGCCGCACGCGCGCGGGGCGACCGTCGCGATGGCGGGCCTGATCGGCTCCATGATGGTGAGCTACACGAAGGCGCGCGCCGAGTCGATCGGCGTCAAATGCACCGTGGGGATCATGGAGCGCCCGGAGCGTATGATATGTCTCATCGTCGGCGCGCTCTTCGACCTCCTCGAACCCGCCCTCTGGGTCCTCGCGATCCTGTCGAACCTGACTGCCCTCCAGCGCATCCTCTTCACACGGCGGGCGACGCGCGGCATGCCGGTGCTGTGCGCGGTCGTCCTCGGGGCGCTGCTCCTGGCGCCCGCCATGGCCGCCGCCGGGCCTCCGCGCGCCCGCCCGGCGATCGCGCCCGAGATCGAGCGCGCGTGGGCGCACGCGGTCGCGGCCTACCAGCAGGGCGAGCCGGGGCCGCTCATCCGCGAGTTCGGGAGCGAGACGGCGCAGGAGAGCTCGATCGGCGACCACGTCCGCCATCTCCGCGCCCAGGCGCTCGCGCAGGCGGGCGATTTCGACGGAGCGCGCGCGATGGCCGCGAGCGTCGCCGAGCGTTACCGCGAGAGCCGTCTGGCGCCGCGCGCGCTCTTGCTCGCCGCGACGTTCGCCGCCCGCGCCGGCGACGACGCGCAGGCCCAGACGCTGCTCGGACGGCTCGTGGACAAGTATCCGGACGCGCCGGAGCTGCCCGAGACGCTCTACCTCCTCGGGATGTCGGCCGAGGCGCGCGGCCAGCGCGAGCTCGCGGCGCGGACCTACCGCGACCTCCGCGTTCTGGTACCGGCGAGCGACTACGCCGACGGCGCCGCCGACCGGCTCGCGGAGCTCGAGGCGGCGGGCGTGGGTGTGGCACCGCTCACGATCGGGGAGCGGATCGATCGCGCCGAGCGGTTGCTGCGCGGCGACGCGCCAGAGGTCGCGATCATCGCGATCAATGAGGCGGAACGGATCGTCGCCGAGGCTCCCGAGCCCGCCATCGTCCTGCGCGCGCTCCGCGTCGTCGCCGACGGCGCCAGGAAGCTCAACCGGAACGAGTCCGCGGCGCGCGCCCTCGAGCAGGCCCTGACGCTCGCGCCGGCGGCCGAGCGGCCCACCCTCCAGCTCGAGCGCGGCAAGCTCCTCGTTCGCGCGGGCCAGCCCCAGAAGGCGCTCGTCGCGTTCGACGCCGTGGCCGCGACCGGCGGCGAGGCGGAGGCCTCCGAGGCGCTGTACCAGCGCGGGCGGACCCTCGACGACATCGGCCGTCGCGCGGAGGCGGCGGCCGCCTATCGCGCGGTGGCCACGGGCTACCCGTCGCGCGAGGTCGCCGCCGCCTCGCTCTGGCGCCTGGGCTTGCTCGCGTGGGTCGCGGGCGACGTGCGCGGCGCGACCGAGGACTGGAGGCGCCTTACCGAGCCGGGTGTGGATCGCGGGTACCGTATCGTGGCGCTCTACTGGGCCGGGCGCGCGCTGGCCGAGCAGGGGGACACCGAGGGCGCCGGGCGCTTCTTCGCCAGGGTGCTCGCCGAGACGCCACGTACCTACTACGGCGTGCTCGCCGCCGCGCGCCTGCCCGAGCGGGCCGCGACCGGCGCCAGGGCGCCGCTAACGCTGCCGTTCGAGCCGTCCCGGGCCGTCGCGGCCGATCCGGGCTTCGCGCGGGTCGAGCTGCTCCGGCGTATCGGTCTCGTCGAGGACGCGCTCGGGGAGCTGGACGACCTCGCCGAGCGCGCGGCGGGCGACCCGATGCGCCTCTATGGGATCTCGAGCGCGTACGTGAAGGAGGAGCGCTACCACCTGGCGCTCCGGATCTTCCGCCGCGCCTTCGTCCCGTTCGCCGCGACGGGCGATCCGGCGCTGCCGCCCGCGTTCTGGGAGACGTTCTATCCCGTCGGCTGGCGCGCGGAGATGATGGCCGCCGCCAAGAGCGCGGGGCTCGATCCGTACCTCGTCGCCGCCGTGGTGCGGGAGGAGTCGAACTACTACCCGCGCGCCCTCTCGCGCGCGGGCGCGCGCGGCCTCATGCAGCTCATGCCGGAGACGGCGCTGCCGATGGCGCCGACGAAGAGCGCGCGCGGCGACCATCTCGACGATCCCGAGCAGAATCTCCAGCTCGGCACGCGCTTCCTCGCCGCACTCCTGCGCGAGTTCGGCGATCCGCGCGTGGCGCTCGCCGCGTACAACGCGGGGCCGAAGCGCGTGCGCCAGTGGTGGAGCGCCAGGCGCACGAACGACGTCGAGGCGTGGGTGGAGCTGATCCCCTACGACGAGACGCGCTACTTCGTGAAACGCGTCATGCTCTCATGGGACGAGTACCGGCGGATCTACGCGGGGCGGTGAACCCCGAGCCCCTTCCGTCCGAGATCCTCGCGTACTACGCGGCGGGCCGAGAGGCGCGCCGCCTCTTCGGCGGCCACGGGCAGATCGAACTCGCGCGCACCCAGGAGCTCATCCTGCACCGGCTCCCGCCCGCACGGCAGGTCGTGCTCGACGTGGGCGGGGGCCCCGGCGTGTACGCGTGCTGGCTCGCGGCGCTCGGCCACGAGGTCCACCTGGTGGACGCCCTCGCGCAGCACGTCGAGCACGCGCGCCGGACCTCGGCGGGTCAGCCGGACCACCCGATCGCCAGCGCGCGCGTCGGCGACGCGCGCCGGCTCGACGAGGCCGACGCGAGCGTGGACGCCGTGCTGCTCCTGGGCCCGCTCTACCACCTGCCCGAGCGCCCCGACCGGCTCGCGGCGCTCGTCGAGGCGCGTCGGGTGCTCAAGCCCGGCGGGCTCGTCTTCGCGGCCGGCATCTCGCGCTTCGCCTCGCTCTTCGCCGGCGTGTTCGAGGGACTCCTCCGTGACCCGGCGTTCGTCGCGATCGTCGAGCGCGACCTGCACGACGGTCGCCACGCGAACCCGACCGAGCGGGACTACTTCACCACTGCGTACTTCCATCTGCCGCACGAGCTCGAAGCCGAGGTGCGCGAGGCGGGATTCGTGACGCTCGACCTCGTCGGCGTCGAGGGCCCGGGCTGGCTCCTGTCCGACCTCGAGGCGCGGTGGGCCGATCCCGTCGAGCGCGAGCGCCTCCTCTGGGCCGCGCGCGCCGTCGAGCGCGCGCCGACGCTGCTGGGGCTCTCCGCTCACCTGCTTGTCGTCGGCCGCAAGCCCTCGCGCTGAGGCGAGCTGTGTCCCGGTGGGCGGGCGGAGAAAGGGGGTTAGCGGGAGTCGGGCGCCGGCGCGTGCGCGGCGACCTCGGCCAGCGACTCGAGCGGCTCGAGCTTCGCGAGCCGGTCGTCGAGCGGGGGCGCGGTCGCGAGGAGCCCATTGTCCACGGGGCCGTTCACGGCCGCGGCGGCGCGCAGCGCGGCCGCCAGCGTCCGCCGCGGCGTCGCGTGGCCCATCGCGCGCAGGATCTCCACGGCACGGCTGTCGGCGGCGATCTCCTGCTCGCGTGAGAACGCGCGGACGACCAGCGGATTGACGAGCATGTCGAGCAGGCCGAGCCCGGGGAGCACGACGCCGAGCACGACGAAGCCGGCCGTGACCGAGAGCGAGAGGGTGCGACGCGCTCCGGCATGGCCGAGGACCTCGTGCGCCACCTTTTGCGCGACGAGGGCGTCGATATCCGCCTGCGGCCGCCGCGCCAGCCCCTCGGAGAAGTAGAAGGTCGCGTCGTCGGCAGCGAACGCCGTGACCGCATCGGTCTGGATCAGCGCGAACGAATATCGCTCGGGGTCGTCGCCCGCCGCCTGCGCGGCGCGGTAGAGCGTGTGCGAGAGCGTGACCGTGCGGGGGTCTTTCGGCTGGGGATAGTAGGCGCCGTCGGGGTGCGTGGCGCACGCGGCGAGTATCGTGATGACGGCGAGGAGCGAGGCCAGACGGCGCACGCCGCTCATCGTACGGAGCGGCGCGCGCGGACCTCGCAAGAAAAAGGACGCCACATGCGGGCGGGCTACATCTTGGGGCGCGCCACGCGACGAGGCCCAACGCGTGGACGCGCCCCGTTGACAGGCGCGACGAGACTCAGGGCGCGGGCGGGGGCGGCGGCGGCGCGGGGATCCACACCCACACGTACTGCTGGCCCTCCCACCTGAGCTCGTACCGGCCGTGCGGGTACTGCACGACGGTCGGATACGGGGCCGGAGGCGCAGGCGGCGCGTAGACGACGACCGGCGTCTCGTAGATCACGGCGGGCTGCGTGACGACGGTGCGATAAACGACCTCGCGCCGGGGATACGCAGCCTCCGCGCGGTGGTTGAGAAACGGCGACACGACCTGGTTGAAGACCGCGAAGGAGGCGAGGCCCAGCGCGATGTCCGTGGACTTCCCCGCGTGGGCCGGAGGTGCCGTGACACCGACGAGCGTCGCGGCGAGGGCGACCGGGGCGATGAGGCGTCGCATAAGCATCCTCCTTTCGGCCCTTGAGACGCGGCCCCCCGCTCGAGTATTCACAGAGAGAGCTTCCGGTACACTGATGACGCTGGGGGAGGAGGACGCCATGTTCAAACCGCTCGGCCTCGACCACGTGGTGCTGAGGGTGCGCGATCAGGCGCGCTCCCGGCGCTTTTACGAGGAGATCCTCGGCTGCACGCTCGAGCGCGTGAACGAAAAGTTCTCGCTCGTGCAGCTCCGCTTCGGCGACCACCTCATCGATCTCCTGCCCGCCGGCCCACCCGAAGAGATCGCCGGGCCGGGGGGCCTCGACCACTTCTGCCTCTCCATCCAATGCGATGATCTCGAGGCGGTGGCCCGTACGTTTACCCAGAGGGGCGTCGCGCTGGAGGGGGGCGTCGTCCAGCGCTATGGCGCTTATGGCGACGGGCCCTCCCTCTATCTGCGCGATCCAGATGGGTACCGGATCGAGCTGAAGCCGCGGACTTGACGCGCCCGACCACGCGCCGGGGCCCCGTCGGGCCCAAGTAAACGCCGCGGCCGTGCCCGGCGTCTTACCGCCCAGAAGTAGATACGGGAGGAGCCATGGGCTCGGTCGCGAGGTTTGCGCTGACGCTGTACCTGGTGACCCACGGCGTGCCGGTCTCGGGCGATGTGGATTTCCGGAGCCTCGCGACCGTCTTCGTCCAGGGCGTGCTCGCCCAGTTCGGGCTCCTCCGATAGCGTTTCACACCCGTTCTCCCCGGCGGTGTCACACGGGTGGAGGTGGCTCATAGCGAAGCGGATCCTGGTCCCGCTCAGCCGACGCGAGCGCACGGAGGCCGTGCTGCCCATGGTCGCCGATGCGGCGTGGAGCGCGGGCTCCACGCTGCGCCTGTTCCACGTCGCTCCCTTCCCCCAGATGCGAACGGGCCCCGACGGTCGCGTGATCGCTTACGTCGATCAGGAGACCGATCGGCGGGAGGCCGAGTCGCAGGAGTATCTCCGCGAGGTCGAGGCGCGGCTCGACGGCGTGGCCGTCGAGCTGCGGGTGCAATTCGGCGATCCGGCGCATGAGATCGCGCTCGAGGCCGAGGCCTTCGGCGCCGACCTGATCGCGATGGTGACGCCGAAGCCGCGATGGCTCGGGCCACGACTCCTCGGCAAGGTCGCGCGGCGCGTGCTCAGAAGGGCTACGGCGCCGGTGATGCTCCTGCGCGCCTAGCCGCGCGTCGGACGAGCCGCCGCCCGATCAGGCTGCAAGGGCGCGGACCACGACCTTGTCCTGTAAGCATTCGGAACACCTTCCAGAAGCAATTTGATATTCATCGCCGATCATGACCACTGCTTCCCGCACCTCTCGGAGAAGGGCACCCATCTTCAGCGCCAGGCAGGCGTCACAGAAGTGGATGGTCCGGTACGCGCGGAGGAGGAGAGTGAGTCGATCGTGCATGGTCTGCATCGCAGCCCCCCGGAGTGAAGGAGGGTGAGGTCACGCCTCGTCACCCGGTCTCGACGCACGCTGCCCGCGTCAACCCTAGGGGCCGCAGTGGCTGGCCTGCGCACTGTAACACAAGGCTTGTATCAGCGAGGTTTTTCCTGGGGGGGTTGGGGGGCCATGTCGGGGCCCCCCATGTTCTAGAACAGTCCGCGGATCGCGGCGGCGATGTCCTGCTGGGTCGGGATGGTCGCGCGCTCGAGCGTGTCGTTGTAGGGCATCGGCACATTGCGCGCGGCGACCCTGACGATCGGCGCGTCGAGGCCGTCGATCGCGCGCTCGGCGACGAGCGCGGCCAGCTCGGCCCCCCAGCCCCCGCGCTTGACCGCTTCGTGGGCGATGACGAGGCGGCCGGTCTTGGCAATCGACCCGAGGATCGTCGCCTCGTCGAGCGGGACGAGCGTGCGCGGGTCGATCACCTCGACGCTGACGCCCTCCTTCTCGAGCTCGGCGGCGGCGGCGAGCGCGCGTGCCACCATCGCTTGCGTCGCCACCACGGTGACGTCGGTGCCCGCGCGCTTCACGTCGGCTTTCCCCAGCGGGATCGCGTAGTGCTCCTCCGGCACCGCGCCCTTCGTCGCGTTGAGGGCCTTGTGCTCGAGGAAGATCACCGGGTTGTCGTCGCGGATCGCCGAGACGAGCAGCCCCTTGGCGTCGTAGGGCGTGGCGGGCGCGACGACGACGAGCCCGGGCACGTGGACGAACCACGCCTCGAGGCTCTGCGAGTGCTGGGCGGCGAGGCGGATGCCGCCGCCCTGGGGCCCGCGGATCACGAGCGGCACGGTGGGCCGGCCACCGAGCATGTAGCGGAACTTCGCCGCCTGGTTGACGAGCTGGTCCATCGTGAGCGCGACGAAGTCGAAGATCTGGATCTCGACCACGGGCCTGAGCCCGGCGATCGCCGCGCCAACGCCGGCGCCGACGAACGTCGCCTCCGAGATCGGCGTGTCGCGCACGCGGTCCTCGCCGAAGCGCTCGCGGAGCCCGCGCGTCACGCCGAAGATGCCGCCGATCAGGCCGACGTCCTCGCCCATCACGAAGACGCGCCCGTCGCGCTCCATCTCGCCGCGGAGCGCCTCGTTGAGGGCCTCGGCCATCGTGATCTCGCGCCCGGCCCGCGTCGCCGGCTCGCCGATCTCGGCGTGGGGCGCGTACACGGACGATTCCATCAGCTCCACGGTGGGCTCGGGGCTCGCCTTCGCGAACTCGACCGCGCGGTCGAGCTCGAGCTCGACCGACTCCTCGAGCTCCTTGAGGCGCATCGGCGTCGCGCGCTTCTCGTCCACCAGACGGTTGCGGAGGCGCGCGATGGGGTCGCGCTCCATCCACTCGCGCTCCTCCTCCTTGGTCCGGTACTCGGGAAGGTTCGCGCGCATCGAATGGCCGCCCCAGCGGTAGGTCACCGCCTCCAGGAGCGTGGGCCCCTCGCCCCGGCGGGCGCGCGCCACGGCCGCGCCTACGGCCTCGTACACCGCGAGAGCGTCGTTGCCATCGACGCGGACCCCGGGGATCGCGTAGGCGGCGGCGCGTGCGGCGATGGACTCGCCGGCCGTCGTCCGCGAGCTCGCGGTCGAGAGCGCATACTGGTTGTTCTCGCAGAGGAAGATGATCGGGAGCGCCCACACGGCGGCGAGGTTCAGCGCCTCGTGGACCACGCCCTGGTTGGCGCCGCCGTCGCCGAAGAAGGCGATGACCACGTTGTCGGTCTTCCTGAGCTTCGACGCGAGCGCCGCGCCCGTGCCGATGGGCACGCCGGCGGCCACGATCCCGTTGCAGCCCAGGATGTTCAGGTCGAGCGCCGCGATGTGCATCGAGCCGCCGAGGCCGCGGCAGTAGCCGTCCTGCCGGCCCATGAGCTCTGCCATCATGCGGTCCACGCGCGCGCCCTTCGCGATGCAGTGGCCGTGACCGCGGTGGGTGCCGACGATGTAGTCGCCCTCGCGGAGGGTCGCGCAGGCGCCGGCCGCCACGGCCTCCTCGCCGACGTAGCTGTGCGCCGTGCCCTTGACGAGCCCGGCGTGGAAGAGCTCCACCGTCTTCTCGTCGAAGCGGCGGATCTTGACCATCGTGGTGTAGAGGGCCTCGAGCTGCTCGCCGCTGATCGTCATCGTGCGCCTCCGAAATGAGCCACCGATCGGCTACGAGTGCTTAGACCACGGCTCGGCGGTCCGAGTCAAGCGGGCGCATCCGCGCGCCCGGGGCCGACGTATCATCCGCGCGCCCGGGGCTTGACACCACAGGACCCGCCTTGCTAGTTATCGCGCACCGACTCGCGGTCACCCGCGCAAGGGAGGCGCTGCCATGACCCTGCTCGCCCGCGGTCTTTCGATCGTCCTGGCCGCCCTGCTTCTCCTCGCCGGCGCGGGCAGCCCCGCGCTCGCCCAGCCCGCCCAGAAGCCGAAGATCCGCGTCTGGCTCCTGCGCACCTACGTGCCCGACGCCAACCACGCGCTGGAGGACAGCATCAAGCGCTGGGCGACGTCGAAGAACCTCGACCCCGTGATCGAGTACTTCACGTTCGATGACATCGAGACGAAGTACGTGGCCGCGATCGAGACGAATGCGCTGCCCGACGTCGGCCAGCTCCAGACGATCGGCCCCGCGCGCTACCGCGGCATGGGCCGGCTCCTGGACCTCACGGATCTGGCGAACGAGCTGGTGAGGGTGAATGGCCCGATGCTCGAGTCGGCGCTCCCGGTCGTGCGCGCGCCCGACGGCCGCTTTCACGCGGTGCCGTTCAACTACATCACCGACATGCAGTTCATCCGGACGGACCTCTTCAGGAAGGCGGGCGCGAAGGTCCCGACCACGTGGGAGGAGGTTCGCGAAGCCGCCCGGCTGATCAAGGCCAAGGGCGTGATGGAGTACCCGCTCGGCCAGAGCTGGAATCGCAGCGCCGACGGCTACGGCGTGTTTCAGGCGCTCCTCTACTCGCACGGCGGGGGCTGGGCGGACGAGCAGGGCAACTACACGTCGATCATGAACGACACGTGGCGGGCGGTCGTCCGCTGGGCGAGCGAGATCTACCTGAAAGATAAGACGGTGCCGCCCGATGCGATGTCCTGGACGGGCTTCGGCAACAACGAGGCGTTCCTCACGGGCAAGATCGCCTTCACCTTCAACGGCCCGAGCATCTACTACGTCCTCGAGAAAGAGCGCCGACCGATTCTGAAAGACACGCTCATGGCGATCAAACCCGCGGGGCCCGCCGGGCGGAACCACGACGTGCTCCTCCTCTCGTGGACCGTGTTCAGCAGCTCCAAGCAGGTCGACGCGGCCAAGGACCTGATCCGCTTCGTCATGTCGACCGACGAGGCGAAGAAGTACATGCAACAGTCGTGGGGCCAGATGGTGCCGGCGTTCGAGCGGCTCCGCCAGGACCCGTACTGGCAGAAGAACGAGTCGTACAGGGCCGTGCTCGAGGCGCCGAAGTACGCGCGCACGCCGGGGTGGCCGGGCCCGCTGACGGCCGCCGCCGCCGAGGTCGTGGCGACCCACGTCCTCACCGACCTCTGCGCCCGCGTCATCGTGGACGGCTGGGACATCGAGAAGGCGCTCGAGGAAGCCGACAAGCGGATCAAGGACATCTACGCCAACGTCCCGTCTCGCTGACGCGTCCTATCCGAACGCGTCGGTGACGAAGCCGTCGGCGTGGAGGCGCGTCCTGGTCGCCGACGCCCTCGTCGGCTACCTCTTCGTCCTCCCGCTGATCGTCCTCGTCCTCGGGCTCGTCGCCTATCCCCTGGGCAACGCCGTGTGGATCAGCCTGACGGACAAGTACGTCGGCTACGCAGCGCGGTTCGTCGGCCTCGCTAACTATGTGACCCTCACACGGGACCCGATCTTCCACAAGGTCATCAGGAACAGCGCGGTCTTCACCCTGGCCTCGGTGGCCGTGAAAGTCGTGCTCGGCATGCTCATGGCGCTGGCGCTCCAGCGCGCGCTCATCGCCCGGTCCTTCCTACGGGCCGCGCTGCTGGTGCCGTGGGTGATCCCGACGGTCATCACGGCCCTCACGTGGCACTGGATGTTCAACGCGCTCTGGGGCTTCATCAACGTGACCCTGCAGGGCGTGGGGCTCGTGCGCGAGCCGATCGCCTGGCTCGGGCAGCCGGCGACCGCGATGGCGGCGGTCATCACGGCGAACATCTGGCGCGGCTTCCCGTTCTTCGGCGTCTGCCTGCTCGCCGGTATGCAAGCGATCCCCCGCGACCTCTACGAGGCGGCCGCGGTGGACGGCGCGTCCCCCGCCCAGCGCTTCTGGCACATCACGCTGCCGGGCCTCCGCCTGGTGCTGCTCGTGACGACGCTCATCTCGCTCATCTTCACCCTGAACGACTTCAACATCGTCTACGTGCTGACGCGGGGCGGGCCCGGCACCGCCACCCATGTCCTGGCGACCTATACGTACGAGGTCGGCTTCCAGGCGCTCCGGTGGGGCAAGGCGGTCGCCGTGTCGATGTACCCGTTGCCCGTGATCGCGGTGATGATCGTGATCGTCACGCGCTACCTCACGCGGGAGGACTAGGTGGCCGGGCGTGGCGTGCTCGCCTACGGCTTCATCGGCCTCCTCCTCCTCGTGGTCGGCGTGCCATTCTACTGGATGGTGAACACCTCGCTGAAGACGTCGGCGCAGCTCCAGAGCCTCACGCCGTACTACTACCCGAGCCCGGCGACGCTCCGGAACTACGCCGCGCTCCTCGGCACGACGAACTTCCTGACCTGGATCAAGAACAGCGCGCTCGTCGCCGTCGGCGCCACGCTCGTGACCGTGGTCGTCTCGAGCCTCGCGGGCTACAGCCTGACCCGCATCCGGTATCCCGGGCGGCGGGTCCTGGCGACGACTGTGCTCGTCGTGTACCTCGTCCCGCCGACCCTGCTCTTCATCCCGCTCTACACGGTCCTGAAGAGCTTTGACCTGGTCAACAGCCTCTGGGCACTGCTCGTCGCGTACCCGACGTTCACGGTCCCGTTCTGCACCTGGCTCCTGATGGGCTTCTTCCGGTCGATCCCCCGCGACCTCGAAGAGGCGGCGATGGTGGACGGCGCGACGCGGCTCGGTGCGTTCACGCGCGTGATCCTCCCGCTCACGACGCCCGGCATCCTGGCGGCCGCGCTCTTCGCGTTCACGCTCGCCTGGAACGAGTTCCTCTACGCGCTCGTCTTCGTGCACAACACCGAGCTCAAGACGATCCCCGTCGGCCTGAACGACCTGATGTTCGGCGACATCTTCCTGTGGGGCGAGCTGATGGCTGCGTCCGTCCTGACGACGCTGCCCGTGATCGCCCTCTACACCTACCTCCAGCGCTATATGGTCGAAGGCCTCACCGCGGGCGCCGTCACAGGCTAGCGCGACCGCCGACGTGGTAGTATCCGGTCACTCTGATCCGGAGGAGGAGCCATGCGTCGCGCGAGGTTCCCGGGAGTCGTGGTCCTGCTGCTGGCGGTTGTGCTCCTGCTGACGGCAACGCGCGGGTGGACGCAGGCGAAGCCACCCGTCAGCGTGGCGCTCGTCGCCGCAATGTCCGGCGGCTCGGCGCTGTCGGGCGAGGCGATCAAGCGGGGGCTCACCGTCGCGATCGACGAGATCAACGCCAGGGGCGGCCTCCTCGGCGGCCGCAAGGTCGAGCTGGTCATCCGCGACGAGGAGGGCAACCCGTCGAAGGGCGTGACGGCGGCGCGGGACGTGATCGAGCGCGAGGGGGCCGTGGCCGTGTTCGGCGGCCTCCACTCGCCGGTCGGGCTCGCGATGCTGCCCGTGTTCCACGAGCTCAAGGTCCCCTACGTCGGCACGTGGGCGGCCGCGACGGGCATCACTCGCAACGGCCGGAACCCGAACTTCATGTTCCGCGTCTCGGCCAACGACGACGTCGTCGACCACTTCCTGGCCAAGCACGTGATCGAGAAGCTCGGCAGGCAGAAGCCGGGCGTCATCCTCGAGAACACACCCTGGGGCGCCTCCAACCAGGAGGGGCTCACGAAGTGGTTCGGCAAGCTCGGCGCCCAGCCTGTGGGCTTCGAGAAGTTCAACTGGAACGATCCCGACATGAGCGCTCAGCTCCTGCGCCTGAGGAACGGCGGGGCCGACGCGCTCGTCATGGTCGCCAACGCGCCGGAGGGGGCGCAGGTCGTCAGGAGCCGGGCGAAGATCGGCTGGAGCGTCCCGACGGTCTCGCACTGGGGGATCAGCGGGGGCCGGTTCGCGGAGCTGACCGGCGATCTCTCCGAGTCGGTCGTGTTCGTCCAGACCTACTCGTTCTTCGGCAAGCAGAGCGAGGCGGGCGCGCGCGTGATCGCGGCGCTCAAGACGAAGTACGGGATCAAGGGGCCGGAGGACATCCTCGCCCCGGTCGGTACGGCCAACGCGTACGATGCGATGCACCTGGTCGCGCTCGCCGTCGAGCGTGCGGGCGCCGCCGACGGAGCCCGGATTCGCGACGCCCTCGAGACCCTCGGCGAGTACCGCGGGCTCATCAAGACCTACCGGCGACCGTTTACGCCCGAGGAGCACGACGCGCTCAACGAGGACGACTACATCCTGGTCACGTGGCGCCAGGGCAAGATCGTGCCCGTCTCGACGAAGTAGGCGTCGGCGGGGCGGCGCGCTGCGCGCACCGTCCCGCCGCTCCCCGCCCCTGACACGTCGATGATCGTCCAGCTCGTCTTCGGCGGTTTGGCCCTCGGCAGCATGTACGCGCTCGTCGCGCTCGGCTACAACATCACCTACGCGACGAGCCAGACGGTGAACTTCTCCCAGGGCCAGTCGGTCATGGTCGGCGCCGTCGTCGCCTACGCGCTCCACGTCGGCGCGGGGTGGCCATGGGTACCGTCCGTGGTCGTGACGCTGATCGCGCTGGCGGCGCTGGGCGTCCTCGTGGAGCGCGTGGCCGTGCGCCCGTTCCTCCGCGCGTCGTCGATCGCCTGGCTCCTCGCCACGATCGCGCTCGGGATCATCGCCGAGAATGTCGTCATGCTCGTCTTCGGCAAGGACGCGCGGGCGTTCCCCTCGAGCCTCGCGGTCACGCCCTGGACCGTGCTGGGCGCCGGCGTCTACCCGCACGAGCTGCTCGTCCCGCTGGTCGGCATCGCGCTGATGGTCCTGGTGGAGCTGGCCTTCCGCCGCACGCTCGCCGGCCGGGCGCTGCGCGCCGTGGCGTGGAGCCACGACGCGGCCCGGCTCATGGGGATCGACGTCACGCGGACGATCAGTGTGGCCTACGCGCTCTCCTCGGTGCTCGCCGGCGTGGCCGGGATCCTCCTCGCGCCGCTCCTCAACGTCTCCGCGACCATGGGCACCACGATCGGCCTCAAGGCCTTCGCGGTGGCCATCATCGGGGGGATCGAGAGCGCGCGGGGGATCGTCGTCGCCGGAATCCTCTACGGGATCGTGGAATCCGTCGTCGCGGGCTACCTCGGCACGGGGGTCCGGGAGATCATCGGCTTCGCCCTCGTCGTCCTCGTGCTGCTGGCCCGTCCCTGGGGGCTCTTCGGCGTCCCCACGCCCCGGCGCGTCTAGCCGTGCTCCGAATCGCCGGCGCGCTCGTCCTCGTCGTCGCCGCGGCGGTCCCGCTCGTCACCAGCAACACGTACTACCTCTTCGTCGCGATCCTGATCGGCATCAGCATCGTGGTGACGACCGGGCTCAACGTGCTCGTCGGGGCCTCGGGGCAGGTGTCGCTCGGGCAGGCCGGCTTCTACGCGCTCGGCGCTTACGCCGGCGCGATCGTCGCGGCGCGCGGCGGGCTCTCCTTCTGGCTCGCGCTCCCGCTGGCGGCGGTTGTCGGGATCGTCGTCGGCGCCGTCCTGGGCCTGGCCTCGCTGCGTGTCTCCGGGCCCTACCTCGCGATGGTGACGATCGCCTTCGGCATCATCGTCGAGCACGGCCTGATCGAATGGGACGGGCTCACGGGCGGGTTCGGCGGGATCGCCGACATCCCGCGCCCCTCGCTCGCGGGCCTGCCGCTCACGCTCCCGCGCTACTACTACGTCGTCGGACTCGCCGTCCTCGCGAGCCTCGCGCTCGCATACAATCTCGGCCGGTCACCGTGGGGGCGGGCGCTCCGCGCCGTCCGGGACAGCGACATCGCGGCGGAGTCGCTCGGGCTCAGTCCCTACCTCGTCCGGACGGTGGCCTTCACGCTGGGCGCCGCGTTCGCCGCCGCGGGCGGGTGCCTCTACGCGTTCCTCGCCGGCTTTGTGAGCCCGGACAGCTTCACGATGCAGACCTCGATCCTCTTCCTCCTGATCGTCCTTTTCGGCGGCCTCGGCCGCGTGACGGGGCCCGTCGTGGGGTCGGGTGTGCTCATCATTCTTCCCGAGGTCTTGCACCGGCTCGCCGACTACCGGCTTGTGATGTACGGCGCACTGCTCCTGGGCAGCATCTACTTCCTGCCGGGCGGCGTGGTGGGCGCTCTCGTGCAGCGCGCGCGCTTGCGATCGCCCGCGGACGACGCGCCGCCTCGGGCGTGGCGGCCGGGGACGAGGGAGGCTCCGCCGCTCCACGCCCGCGGGCTCGAGATACACTTCGGCGGTATCGCCGCGCTCGCCGAGGGCAATCTCACGCTCCTCTCGGGGCGCGTCCACGGCCTCATCGGGCCCAACGGCGCCGGGAAGACCACGCTGCTCAACATCCTGAGCGGGTACTACCGTCCGTCGGCGGGTGCGGTGGACTTCGGGCCGCGCTCCCTCGCGGGGCTCCCGCCCCACCGGATAGCGCGCGCGGGGATCGGCCGGACGTTTCAGACCGCGCACCTCTTCGAGACGATGACCGTCCTCGAGAACGTGATGGTCGGTCTCACGGGCGGCCGCCCGGGCTCGCTGGCCGCCGCGCTCGTCGGTCTTCCCGCGGTGAGCGCGGGCGAGACGCGGCTCACCATGGAGGCGCGCGGGCTCCTCGCGTTCGTCGGCTACCGGGGCGACCCTGACGAGCTGGCGCGGAATCTGCCGTTCGGCCACAAGCGGCTCGTTGAGCTCGCCCGCACGCTCGCACGGCGGCCCGCGGTGCTGCTGCTCGACGAGCCGGCGGCCGGGCTCTCGCAGGAGGAGATCGCCGGCCTCGCAGAGCTGATCGCGCGGATCCGGGAGGCGGGCACCTCGGTACTCTTGGTCGGCCACCACATGGACTTGGTGATGATCGTCTCGGCTGCGATCACCGCGAGATCCGGAGCTTCTGGACGTCGTCTCGGCACGGAGCCGGGGGATCCAGCTCTCGCTCGGAGTGCTAGCGTGGTCGAGCAGGGCCCCCCGTCCCCTGCCTCTGGCCGTGAGGGGCATCGGGATTTGGGGACGGTGTTGCTCGACGTCCGGGAGCTCGGGGCGGCGTACGGTCGCATGGAGGTCCTGCACGGCGTGTCGTTCGACGTTCGGCTCGGCGAGATAACCGTGATCCTCGGCGCCAACGGAAGCGGCAAGAGCACGACCCTCAAGACGCTCGCGGGGATCGTGCGCGCCTCCCGCGGCTCGATCAGCTTCGAGGGCCGGGAGCTTGTCAACCGCCAGGCGCCCTGGACGGCCCGACATGGAATCGCGCTCGTGCCCGAGGGCCGCCTCATCTTCCAGGACCAAACCGTCCTCGACAACCTCCGCCTCGGCGCCTACGCGCGGCGCGACGGCTCGGTGGCCGAGGACATCGAGCGCCAGCTCGATCGCTTCCCGATCCTCCGCGACCGGCAGCGCCAGCCTGCGGGGACGCTGTCGGGCGGCGAGCAGCAGATGCTGGCGATCGCGCGGAGCCTCATGGCGCGGCCGCGGCTGCTCCTGCTCGACGAGCCGTCGCTCGGGCTGGCGCCTCGGCTCGTCGCCGAGGTCTTCGCCACGCTCGCCCGCCTCCGCGAGGAAGGGTTGACGCTCCTCGTCGTGGAGCAGATGGCCGAGGCCGCGCTCGAGATTGCCGACCGCGGCTACGTGCTCGAGCGCGGCCGCATCGTGCTCTCCGGCCGCGCGCACGACCTCTTAACCGACGCGCGGGTGGCGCGCGCCTACCTCGGGCAGGCGCGCTCGCCCGCGGGCGCTGCGTCGTGAACCTCGTCATCCGCAGCGCCCGGCTGCCGAGCGGCGTCGGCCCCGTGGACGTCGGCATCGCCGACGGACGGATCACGCGGATCGCGCCGTGCATCGCCGAGCGAGGCGCCCACGAGATTCTCGCCGCGGGCCGGCTCGTCATCCCCGGTCTCGTCGAGTCGCACTTCCACCTCGACAAGGCGCTGCTCGGCGCCGGGGCGCCGAGCGGAGCGGCCACCGTCGAGGGGGCGATCCGTGCGACCGCCGAGGCCAAGCGCGCGTTCACGCTCGAGGACATCCAGCGTCGGGCTCGGCGCGCCCTGGAGATGGCGATCCGCCGCGGCACGACCGTCATGCGCACCCACGTCGAGGTCGATCCTATCGTGGGGCTCCGGGGCATGGAGGCGATCGTCCCGCTCAAGCGGGAGTACGCGTGGGCGATCGATCTGCAGGTCTGCGTCTTCCCCCAGGAGGGGATCTTCAAGGCGCCCGGGACCGAGCCACTGATGCGCGCGGCGTTGAAGATGGGCGGCGAGGCGGTCGGCGGGGTGCCCTACAACGACATCAACGGTCGCGCGCACCTGGGACTGGTCTTCGACCTCGCCCGCGAGTTCGACCGCGACGTCGACCTCCACCTCGACTTCTTCGACGAGCCCGGCGACCTCCTGATCGGCGAGGTCGCCGACCTCGCGATCGCGCGTGGCTGGCAGGGACGCGTCTGTGCGGGCCACGTGTCGGCGCTCGGCGCTCTCGAGCCGTCGGCGCTGGCGCCGCTCGCCGGCCGGGTCAGGGACGCCGGCATCTCGATCCTCGTCCTACCCGCGACCGATCTCTACCTGAT
>QHTD01000020.1 GCA_003220675.1 Candidatus Rokuibacteriota bacterium
ACATCCGAGACTGGATTCTTCCCTCGCTGCGTTCGGAAATCAGTGTGGTGCTCCAGGAGTCGGTTCTGCTCCAGGCCAGCATCGCCGAGAACATCGCCTATGGAAGGCCCGCCGCAAGATTGGAGGAAATCAAGACAGCGGCCCGGGCGGCCAACGCGCACGACTTCATCATGGAGCTACCTGAAGGCTACGACACGGTGGTCGGAGAGCGAGGGGAGACCCTCTCTGGCGGGCAGCGCCAGCGCATCGCCATCGCTCGAGCGATCGTGCGCGACGCCCCGATCGTTATCTTGGACGAGCCGCTCACCGGACTGGATGCCACGGCGGCGGCCGTCGTCATGGAAGCGCTCGA
>QHTD01000021.1 GCA_003220675.1 Candidatus Rokuibacteriota bacterium
CCAGCGAGGGCGCCACCGAGAGTTGGTGGAAGCGGAGGGTCTGTATCGCCAGCTCTGTGAGGATAGTGGGTACAGCGGGCACGAGAAAAGATCGGTGCCGGAGCACGGGTAGGCGGGATGGAACAGATACTTCAAGCGCTGCGTCGCGCCGGTTACACGACCGATGGGCCGGACTTCGCCATTGGGAGGCCCGACCGAGCAACCCTGCCTCTGGTCACGCGAACGGGAGCGCCGGTTGTGGCGAAGCTGTTTCCCGCTGGTGACGGTGAGAGTACGTTTGCCAACATGCACGAGTTATGGCGGTCGTCCTTCGGCGAACGACGACGCCCACCCGGTCTTCCGCGACCAATCGACTATCTGCCTGATATTCGGGTGGTCATCATGGAGCGCCTTCCAGGCCGTCCCTTGATTGAGCTAGGCGCGTTGGACGCGAGCGTCATCGCGGGTGCTGTGCCGCTGCTGGCATCGCTTCACGAGTGCGATGCCCAACCACGCAGGCGACGGAGCTCTCGAGGAATCGTCCGGTCGGCGAAGCGCAAGGCAGAACGTGTCGCCGAGCTCGCTCCTCATTTCGCGAGCGTGTTCCGGGAGTTGGCTGGAGCCCTGGAAGCGGCCCAGGTCGAGGACCTAGAGCTGGTGCCATCCCATGGGGACTTCTCCCCGCGGAACATCCTGGTGGCATCGCATCGGCTCACCCTGATCGACTGGGATCGTTTTCAGCGCGCCGACCCCGCGCGCGACATCGCCTCGATGGGAACCTGGTGCTGGTTCTGGGCTCTGCGCCAGGGGAGACCACCAGATTGGATTGTGCTCGATCGAATCGTCCAGACGTACACGTTGCTGCGCCCTGGAACCGCGATTGGAGCGCGCCTCCGCTTCCACGTCGCGGCCGGACTGATGCGAATCGCCCACATCTCGGTCGAGTTGTGGCCGAATGACGCCTATCTGGTGCCCCAACTCACCGCAGAAGCCCTCCGTCACCTCCGATGAAAGTCACTATCCTTTGTCACGAGCTTTCCTCGAATGCGGTCATGCGCGCCCATCGGCTGGCGCAAGCGGCCAGGACCTTCGCCGAAGTCAAGCTCATTGGCTCAGTGAGCCGCAAGGGGGCGTGGCCGGCCCTGCCGCAGGAGCCATGGATTCGACCGGTTCGAAAGCGACGGTTCCCCCGGTTCTACGAAACCTTCCTCGCGCTCGTGGAGGCAGCGGACGGAGACGTGCTGATTGCGGTCAAACCTTTCCTCGCGTCGTTCGGCGTCGCCCTGGTCGCGGCAGAACGCCGACAGGTCCCCGTTGTCCTAGACCTCGACGATTTGGACGTGGCGCTCGCCCCCCGGTCCGACTGGGCGGCCAAGCCTCTGATGGTGGATCTCTCGCGACCAGCATGCCCTATTTATGTATCGCTGCTCACCAAGGCAACGGGGGCGGCCTCGGCCATCACGGTGGCCTCGACCGTGCTCCAGCGACGTTTTGGTGGGACCTTGGTCCCGCACGGCTGCGTGACGGAACTGTTCGACCCGGCCGCCATCGACGGAGAGAGCGCTCGGCGGACTCTCGGGTTCACCGGCCCTACCGTCCTCTTCCCGGGAACCCCTCGATCCCACAAGGGTCTGGAACCGTTGGCCCAAGCTGTGGCCAGGGTGCCGGGTGCGCGCCTTGCGGTCCCCTGCCGATCCAATGACCTTGCCGGGCCAGAGTGGGGACGCTTCCCTCTTGACCGGATCCCCATGACCTCGTATTGCTCTCTCCCTATCATGCTCGCGGCTGCGGACGTCGTTGCCATTTCGCAGTCGGACAGCGAGCCCGCGCGCTACCAGATGCCCATGAAGGTCTTCGATGCCATGGCGATGGCGAAACCGATCGTGGCCAGCTCGGTTTCTGACCTCCCCTTGGTCCTCGAAGGATGTGGCCGACTGGTGCCGCCAGGCGACGTGGAGAGGCTGGCGGGGGCCATCGCCGACATGCTGAACAATGCTGACGAGGCCCGCGTCTTCGGAGAACGTGCGCGGGAGCGCTGCTTGGAGCATTATTCCATGCGGCGGATCGGTGAGAGGTTGCTCGAAGTAGTGAATCAAGTGCTACGCGGCAAAGGAGAGCTTTGAGCGTACCGGCGATTGCCCATCCAGGCGGGATACCTCGAAGGGCAAAGTCTGACCGTTGCCCTCTGTCCTTCGCCCAGGAGCGGTTGTGGTTCCTGGCTCAACTGCAGCCCCACAGTCCACTTGATAGCATCTCCGCGGCCGTGCGGGTGCAAGGCACGCTCGACGTCAGCGCATTGCGGCGCTCGCTGGAGGCTATCGTCATCCGCCATCAGTCGCTGCGCGCGACGTTTGTCGCGGTGGATGGAAGGCCGCGCCAGATCATCGCCGAAAGCCAGACGGTCGAGCTCCCCGTGATCGACCTGCAGGGATTGCCGCCGAGCGAGCGCGCGAGCGCCGCGAAGCGGCTAGCGACCGAGGAGGCCAGGCGGCCTTTCGATCTGGCGCGTGGTCGGCTCTGGCGGTTCCGCCTGTATCGGCTGCGCGAGGCGGAGCACGTGCTGCTCGCGAGCATGCACCAGATCGTATCGGACGACTGGTCAATGCTGGTGTTGTTCAGAGAACAACTGAGCGGCGCCCTGCCGGTTCTGGAACTCCCGACGGATCGACCACGGTCACCCGTCCAAAGCTATCGGGCTGCGAGAGCGCACCGGCTGCTGCCGCAGACCGTGACCCGCGGGCTTATTGAGCTGAGCCATCGCGAGGGGGCTACGCTGTTCATGACGCTGTTGTCGGCGTTTCAAACCTTATTGCACCGTCACACGGGGCAGGACGACATTGTGGTGGGCTCGCCGATCGCGGGACGCAATCGAGCCGAGACCGAAGGATTGATCGGGTTCTTGGCCAACACGCTCGTGCTGAGGACCGACCTTTCGGGCAATCCGACGTTTCGAGAACTATTGGGACGGGTGCGAGAAGTGACACTGGGCGCGCATGCCCACGCAGATCTCCCCTTCGCGAAGGTGGTGGAGGAACTGCAGCCGGAACGAAACCTCAGCCACAGCCCGCTCTTCCAGGTGACGTTCCTGCTCACGAACACCCCGGAGAAGCCACTGGAGTTGCCCGGTCTGATGATCGACGCGTTCGACATCGACACCGGTGTATCAAGCTTCGATCTGGCGCTGGAGGTTGCCGAGACCCTTCAGGGGCTGTCCTGTATGGTCACGTACAACACGGACCTGTTCGAATCGGCCACGATTGCTCGGATGCTGGCGCACCTTCAGACCCTCCTCAAGGCGATTCTGGCCGATCCGAATCGGCCCGTGTCGGATCTGCCGTTATTGACCGAGGCGACGCGTCGTCAGATTCTGGTCGACTGGAACGACACCGCAGCCGACTTCCCCAAGGATGCCTGCATTCATGAGCTGTTTGAGTCGCAGGTGAGGCGCACGCCCGACGCCGTGGCGGCGGTCTTCGAAGACGAGCAGTTGACATACCGTGAGCTGAACACGCGAGCCAATCAACTGGCACACCACCTGCGCACGCTTGGAGTCGGGCCGGAGACGCGGGTCGGGATTCACATGGAGCGCAGCCTGGAGATGGTGGTTGGGATCCTGGGCGTTCTCAAGGCCGGCGGCGCCTACGTGCCGTTCGACACGGCGTATCCGAAGGAACGGCTGATGTTCATGATCCAGGATACCCAGGCTCCGGTGCTCTTGACTCAGGCGCGCCTGAGGGAGGCCATGCCTGAGTCGGTAGCACACGTGGTTTGTCTGGACGCCGACTGGGATGCAGTCGGGACCTACAGTGGGGCGAACGCGGCGAGCGGGGTGACGGCCTGCAACCTGGCCTATGTGATCTATACCTCGGGGTCTACGGGGCAGCCCAAGGGAGTCATGGTCGAGCACCGGGCCCTCGCGAATCATATGCACTGGGTGCAGTCGGCCTTTCCACTGAGCGAGTCGGACCGAGAGTTACAGCACACCCCCTTGACGTTCGATGTCTCGGTCTGGGAGCTCTTCGCACCGTTGCTCTCCGGCGCTCGGCTGATCCTCGCCCGGCCGGATGGGCAGCGGGACAGCGCGTATCTGGTTGCGGCGATCGCGCAACAACGGATCACCTCCATTCAGGTCGTCCCCTCGCTGCTGCGGATGCTGGTGGAAGAGCCGCGACTCAGTGCGTGTACCACCCTCAGGCGCGTATTCTGCGGCGGCGAGGCCCTTTCCGTTGAGCTGGCCCAGCGATTGTTTGCGCGCCTCGACGTCGAGCTCTACAACCTGTACGGGCCCACTGAAACGTGTATCGATGCGACGTGCTGGCGTTGCGATCGCGGGCAGAACACCATCCTTATCGGCCGCCCTCTAGCGAACACGCAGACCTACATTCTGGACCCGCAGCGGCAGCCGGTACCGATTGGGATGCCCGGCGAGCTGTATATCGGCGGCGACGGCCTGGCGCGCGGCTACCTGAACCGCCCTGACCTGACCGCGGAAAAATTTGTCCCGAACCCGTTCGGCGGAGAGACCTGTACGCGGCTCTACCGGACCGGCGACCTCGCGCGCTATCGTCCTGACGGCAACATCGAGTTCCTCGGCCGGCTCGACCACCAGGTGAAGCTGCGTGGGTTCCGGGTAGAGTTGGGGGAGATCGAGGCGGTTCTGGGTCAGCACCCCGCGGTGCAGGAGACTGTGGTCGTCGCCCGAGAAGATTCGCCCGGCGACAAGCGGCTGGTGGCCTACATCGTCCCAGGCTCGGACCAGACCCTCGAGAGCGGGGAACTCCGCAGCTACCTCAAGCGAAAGCTCCCGGAGTACATGGTCCCTTCCGCGTTCATGATGCTGGACGCGCTACCGTTGACACCCAGCGGCAAGGTCGATCGTCGGAGGCTTCCGGCCCGTGACCGGGCGCGGTCGCAACGCAAGTCCGGTTACGTGGCTCCACGGAATGTCATCGAAGAACGCCTTGCCAAAATCTGGGAGCAAGTGCTTGGCATTGAGCCGATCAGCGTGACGGACAACTTCTTCGATTTGGGCGGGCACTCGCTGCTGGCCGTTCGCCTGTTCGTCAAAATCGAGAGGCGTTTGGCGCGGAGCCTGCCCCTGGCCAGCATTTTCGAGGCGCCGACGGTCGAGCAACTGGCGGCCATGATTTGCACCGCGCCGTCGTCTGCGACTTCCGGTTGCTTCGTCGTGCTGCAGGGCGAGGGAAAGAAGCCGCCGTTATTCTGCGTGTCGGGGCTTCACGGGCACGCGTTTCGCTTTCGCCACTTCGTGCGCCCCCTTGGAGATGACCAGCCTGTCTACGGCCTGCAGTACCCGGGCCTGGACGGTCAAACCGCGCCGCTGACGAGGGTCGAGGACATGGCGGCCGAGTTGATGCGGCACATGCGTCACGTCCAACCCGGAGGCCCATACTATCTATGCGGATACTCGTTCGGGGGTCTGGTGGCCTTCGAGATCGCCCGGCAACTGACCGCCCGAGGTGACCACGTCGCGATGCTGGCCTTCTTCGACACCCTCGCTCCCGGCTTGTCCAGGAAATCTAGGCGGTCGGAAAGAACGATGGAGCGTAGCGACACTCGCCGCGACGCCGGCTCTTCCCTCTTGAACTGGCTGGAACGCGTGAGTCAGGCCAACAGACAGGCGGCAGACCGCTACGACCCTTCGCCCTATGCCGGCAAGGCGATCCTCTTCCGCGCCGCTGACACACCTGCTGAAACATCCGAAAGCTCGGCGGCGGTCGTCGACCCGCGCAACGGCTGGGGCGAATGGGTTCGCGGTGGCTTGGAGGTGCACGCCGTCCCTGGGGACCACAACACAATACTGAGCAAACGGAACCTACGTGTCCTGGGCGCAAAGCTGCGTGCCTGCTTGCTTGAGGCCCAGGGCCATCAGCCCGCCGTGCGTTGAACCAGTTCCTGCTCCCTATGCACACTGCGCCCAACAGTGTCCTCGCAAGTCGCACATTCGATTCGCCACGCCGATTCCCTTGGTGCGACCCGCCGGCGGGTGTGACGCTGACGCACGACGACGTGCACGTCTGGCGAGTCGCCCTGGAGGTTCATGAGGGTGTCGTGCGCCAGCTCGAGGCCCGCCTTGCGGCGGATGAACAGCTTCGAGCGGATCGTTTCCGATTCGCGCAGGATCGACGCCGCTTCGTGGTGCGGCGTGGGGTGCTACGGGCGGTCCTCGGATGGTACTTGGGAACAAGGCCCGAACGGCTGCGATTCGAGTGCAACCGCCATGGCAAGCCCTCCCTCGCCGGTCAGACCGGTGTGAGGCCGATCCGATTCAATCTGGCGCATTCCGCCGACTTGGCCGTGATCGCGGTCACTCACGGTCGGGAAGTCGGGGTAGACGTTGAACGGCTAGACGCCCGGGTCGATTCGCTCGAGATCGCCGAAAGGTTCTTTTCGCCACGTGAAGCGGCCGCCCTTCGGGGTCGGTCGCCTTCGGCCCAGACGCGAGCCTTTTTCCATTGTTGGACGCGGAAGGAAGCCTACCTCAAGGCCCGGGGAATGGGAGTGACATGGCCGTTGGACCGCGTCGAGGTCTCCGTGTCGCCCGGCCGCGCCGCCCTGTTGAATGTGTGTGACGATCCCGCGGAACTTTCGCGCTGGTCCGTGCGAGACTTGAATCCCGAACCCGGCTATGTGGGAGCCCTGGTCGTCGAAAGTTTCGCCCGTGATCCTCGAAGGCCTCTTGGCTCCTGCGATACCGTCAGGCCCAGCTTCAGCAGCTCGCCGTGGATCCTCGCTGAATGACGGAATGGTGAACCCTACCGGAGCTCATTTCCAGGTGTTGAACGCCTTAGATACCGCGATGGCGCCGTCCGAGATCATTGCGATCGTCGAAAGGTGCCCCTCGTGGCGCGCGAGTGGCCTCTTCGTCAGAGGATGCAAGGTGAGAAAGGTTCAGCCCACGAAGGAGGGCGCCTTCGAGTTGGAGTACCGATTTAAGCTCACGAGGCCAAGCACAGGCGACAAGGTTCGGGCGACGATTGTGGGGAAGATCTACCCTGACGAAGAGGGCGACCAGGAATACAAGAAAATATTAGAGAGCCTGAAGGGCCAGGGCCCCCTCGTGGCCGATTCGGCCCTCACAGGATTCGTGCAGTACGTCCCCGAGCTTAGGCTCCTGCTCGCCTCTCCATCCGCCGACGCGAAGCTCCCGAGCCTGCGGGTCGCTTTAGATCCACACGCGATCAAGCCGTTTCTCGCCGACTGCTTGAACAGGAGTATGCATCGGAAGGAGAGCCTGAGCGGATGCGAGGTCGACATCCTCCGTTATAGGCCAGGCAAGCGATGCGTCCTTCGATACCGGCTGGGGGCCTCGCGTCTCGAGGCTGGCGACGTCCATGAGCGGAGTTTCATCGGGAAGGCATACGGCAACAGGGCGGATGGGGCGGACGTGTTCGCAATCATGCTTGGGCTTTACCGGAATCGCTTCGGCCGGGACTCCTCGGACGGCATCAGGATACCCGAACCGTTGGGCTACATCCCCGAACTCCATATGGTGCTCATGGAGGACGTCCCCAGTCCTTCCTTGGCGAAGAGCTTCTCCTCCCCACACGTGATCGATGATCTCCAGGCAGCAGCCCGCGCCTTGGGCAAGATCCATGCGTGTCCCTCGACTGTCGACAAGAAGTACGAGGTCGAGGAAGAAGTCTCCAGTCTGGAGCAGTGGGTCGCGAGGGCGGTTCAACTTTATCCCGATCTGGCGGGATCGTTCGAATCATGCTTACGCGGCATCAGCGAGTCGGCTCATCATATCCGCTGCCCTGAGCCTGTCCTGGTTCATGGGGATTTCTGGCACAAGCAAGTCTTGATAGGACACAACGAGGTGACGATCGTCGACTTCGACACGATTGGCAACGCCGATCCCGCCAGAGACGTCGGAAATTTCTTGGCCTACCTGAAATACACGGGAGCCGAGCTCCGCTGGACCGAGGAGGAGACGCGGAGGTATGCCGAGGTGTTCCTGGCCGCGTACCGCCTACCCACCCCGCCTGCGCTGAAGACGGGAATCGATTTCTATTATCGAGCATCCCTTCTTCGCTTGGCCTGCGTCGTTTCGCGCCAGCCCAAAGAGTGGGGTCCGAGAGCATCGCTCCTGGCCGAAAGTTTGAGGTCGCGCGTTGACTCGGCAGCCCTCCCAGTCTAGTAGGCACGACGGACCATGATCCACGGGGTCGCGCAGTCTGCCGATCACATCTCCTCTGGTCAGGAGCCAGCCCGGATCGCCCGCCCGCTTGGCGGTAGAATACGGTGTATGGCGGGATGGTCCAACCACACGGGATGGTCCAACCACAAGTGAAGCGCATCTGGGTGGTCGTGCTCGTGGGTCTCTTCGCCGGCGCCGGCGTGGCCGGCTTTTTGCTCGCCCGAGGGAGTGGAAGCACGCCCAAGTACCGTGTTGCCCGCGTGGAACGGGGCCCCCTCACCGCGGTGGTGGCCGCAAACGGGACGCTCAACAGCGTCGTAAGCGTCCAGGTGGGCACCCAGGTGTCCGGCCAGATCCAGAAGCTACTCGTCGACTTCAATTCCGTGGTCCGGAAGGACCAGGTGATCGCGCAGATCGATCCGGAGATTTTCGAGGCGAAGGTGTCCCAGGCGCGCGCCGATGTGGAGTCGACACAGGCGACGGTAGTCACCCAGGAGGCGCAGGTTGAGCGCGCGCGCGCAGACATCGAGAACGCGCGTGCGGCGCACGCGGAAGCCCGCGCCCAGACGGCCAAGGCCCAGGTGGCGGTCATGGACACCAAGCGCGACCTCGATCGCAAGACGGAGCTCGCCCGACGCGAGCTCATCGCCAAGAGCGATCTCGACAGTTCGCAAGCCGCCTACGACTCCGCCGCCGCGCAGCTCGACTCGGCGAAGGCCAGGGAACAATCGCTCGCCGCCGCGATCGGCTCCGCGCAGGCCCAGCTTCGCGTGACCGCGGCCACGCTCGACTCAGCACGCGCCCAGGTGAAGCAGAAGCAGGCCGCCCTCCATCAGGCGCAGGCCGACCTCGAGCACACGACGATTCGCGCGCCCGTCGACGGGGTGGTCGTTTCACGGGCGGTGGACGTCGGACAGACCGTCGCCGCGAGCCTCCAGGCCCCCACCCTCTTCACCATCGCTCAAGACCTGACCAAGATGCAGGTCGAGACGAGCGTGGTCGAGGCGGATATCGGCCGGATCAAAGTCGGTGACCGAGGGGTCTTCACCGTGGACGCTTTTCCAACCGCGAAGTTCACCGGGCAGGTCGTGCAGATTCGCCAGGCCGCGCAGACCGTACAGAACGTCGTCACCTATACTGTCGTCGTCGCGGTGGCCAATCCCGAGGGGCGGCTCATGCCCGGCATGACGGCGAACGTGAAGGTGATCGTGGCCGAAAAAGCGAGCGTGCTGAAGGCGCCGAACGCGGCATTACGATTTCGCCCGACGGGCGTCGAAGTCGGGACGGCCGCGTCCCCGGGGGAACGGCCCGCGGTGAGCGCTGGCAGTGATGGAGCGTCGGCTCAGGAGACGACGCGGGAGCGGCTGGTTCGCGAGCTCAAGCTGAGCGACGGGCAAGCGGGGCAGCTCGACCGAATCCTCGGGGACGGCCGTGACCAGCGAAGGGTGATCAGAGATGCGGCGCTGCCTGAGCCTGAGCGCAAGGTGCGATCGCACGAGGTCAGGGAGGCCACGCGGGCGCGGATTCGCGAGATCCTGACACCGGATCAGCGCACTCGATACGATGCGATTGCCGCGGCCACCACGACGCCCGCGGATGGTGTCCCAGGCCGCGTCTGGGTTCTCGGTCCGGATGGCCGGCCCACGCCGATCGCGGTCTCGCTCGGCCTCAGTGACGGCGCGGCGACCGAAGTGCTTCAGGGCGAGCTGAAGGAAGGGTACGAAGTGATCACGGGGACCGCGGGCGCGCCCGGAACGCCAAGCCGCCCCACCCCAGGCGCGGGCAGCAGTCCGCGGCTCAGGCTCTGAGCATGACGCTCATCGCCATCGAGGACCTGACCAAGGACTATCGCCTCGGACCGCACACCATCCATGCGCTCCGGGGAGTTTCGGTGACGATCGCCCGCGGCGAATTCGTGGCGGTGATGGGCCCGTCGGGCTCGGGCAAGTCGACCCTCATGAATCTCCTGGGCTGCCTCGATACGCCGACCGCCGGGCGCTATGTGCTGGACGGCGCCGACGTCGCCGGCTTCTCGCCGGATGAGCTGGCGCGGATCCGCAACCGCAAGATCGGTTTCGTCTTCCAAACGTTCAATCTCCTGTCTCGCACGAGCGCGCTCGAGAATGTCGAACTCCCCCTGGTCTACGCCGGGCTTGCGGCGCGCGCCCGCCGCGCTCGCGCCCGCGAGCGCCTGGCAGCGGTCGGGCTCGCCGACCGGGAATCGCACCATGCGAGTCAGCTCTCGGGCGGCCAGCAGCAGCGCGTGGCCATCGCGCGGGCGCTCGTCAACGACCCATCCGTGATCCTCGCCGACGAACCCACCGGGAACCTGGACACACAAACCAGCATCGAGATCCTGGCGCTCCTCCAGGAGCTGAACCGGGCGGGAATGACGATCGTCCTGGTGACCCACGAGCCGGACATCGCCACCTACGCGAGCCGCGTGCTCACGTTTCGCGACGGACGGCTGCTGCGTGACGAGCCCGTCGCCTCGCCGCGCGACGCCGCCGAGGCGCGGGCGTCGGGTGAGGCGGAGGTCGTCGCGTGAACGTCTGGCAGAGCGCCCGGGTCGCCATCCGCGCGCTGCGGGTGAACAAGCTCAGAAGCGCTCTCACGATGCTCGGCATCATCATCGGGGTCGGCGCCGTGATCGCCATGGTGGCCGTGGGTTCCGGCGCCCAGGCGCGTGTGGCCGAGCAGATCCAGAGCCTCGGCTCGAACCTGATCGTCGTCCTTTCCGGCAGCGTGACGTCGAGCGGCATCCGGCTGGGCCAGGGAAGTCGGCCCACGATCTCGGAGGATGATGCGTGGGCGATCCAGCGCGAGGTGCAGACGGTCCAGGCGGCCGCACCGTCCGTGCGCGGGACCGAGCAGGTCGTGTACGGCAACTCGAACTGGGCCACCGTGGTGCAGGGCGTCACCGCCGAATATTTCGAAGCGCGCGACTGGTCGGTGGTTGCCGGGCGGCCGATCGGGGGCGAGGACGTCGAGGGCGCGACGAAGGTCGCGCTGCTCGGCCAAACGACTGTCGAGAATCTCTTCGCGGACGCCGATCCCCTGGGGCAGATCATCCGCATCCGAAACATCCCGTTCCTCGTCATCGGCGTGCTCGAGCGCAAAGGGCAGAGCTCGTGGGGACAAGACCAGGACGACGTCATCCTCCTGCCGCTCGGCGCCGCGAAGAAGAACATCCTTGGCGTCACCAAGGCGAACCCGCGAGCGGTCTCCACCATTTCCATCAAGATCCGCCCAGGCGAGGACATGGCCGAGGCCGAGGTCCAGATCCGTGCGCTCCTCCGACAACGCCACAAGCTGAAGCTCGATCAAGAGGATGACTTCTGGCTTCGCAACCTCGCCGAGGTGCTCCAGACACAGGAAGAGTCATCACGCGTGATGACCTATCTGCTCGCGGCCATCGCGTCGGTTTCACTGCTGGTCGGCGGCATCGGGATCATGAACATCATGCTCGTGTCGGTGACGGAGCGGACGCGAGAGATCGGCCTCCGGATGGCGGTGGGGGCTCGCGGGCGCGACATCCTCGTCCAATTCCTGGTCGAGGCCATCACCCTCTCGCTGATCGGCGGTGTGATCGGCATCGCCCTCGGCCTCGGCGGCTCGCGCGCCATCAGCTACATCGCCGAGTGGCGGACGCTCGTCGCGCCGGAAGCCATCGCGCTCGCCTTCGGCTTCTCCGCTGCGGTCGGGGTCTTCTTCGGGTTTTATCCTGCGCGGAAGGCGGCACGCCTCGATCCGATCGAAGCGCTCCGGTACGAGTAGCGCCGAACGGGGGCCGGGGACGGTAGGCCATCTTCGACCACGCTATGACTCCCTACGCGGGGTCGGTCCGTCCGCTCGGCGCCGAGACAACGCGTAGAAGCTACGGGTCTCAGACGGCCTACCGTCCCCGGCCCCTGTTCGGCGCTACTCGAGGCCGAAAGCTTCAGTGCCTACGCCGACAACTGCTATCTTCTGAAGTCGATGGACCGCGCGCGCAAACGCTCCTCGACGCGCAAGCGTCAGCGGGTCCCGCGACGCACGACGCCCGTCACGGCGCCGTACCCTACGCCCGCAGAGGAGCAGCTGCTGGGTCTCGCGCGGGACATTGCGCGGCTGCCGCTCGCGGCGGCGCTCGAGAAGCTCGCCGCCGCCTGGGCGCCCGGCGCGCCCCTCCTCCGCGACGTCGCCCAGGCCTGGATGCGAAGCCGCGGCAACAAGACGTCCGCGCTGGCGCTGGCATGGGCGCGCGAGCAGGTGCGCCTCTCCCTCCAGGAGATCGTCGAGGCCACGCCGAAGGATCAGCGCGGCCGCATCGAGGCCACGCCTGACACGCTCGCCTGGATCCTGCTGGCCGGGTGCGAGGCGCTCGCCCACGAGCCGGCCTCCGCGGTCGCCGACCGGGTGCGTGCGCTGCTCGAGCTCATCGGCCACGCCGCGCCGCCAGACTGAGCGTCTCCAGCGCGAGGAAGGCCGCGGCCGTCACCATGGTCGCGCTGTTGACCCGGACGGAGGCGCGGTGGGCACGCGCGAACGCCGCGTCGTCGCGGGCGCGCCGGGCCGCCTCGGCGCGCGGCAGCGCGACCGTCGACGCCCAGGCCAGGAGCCCACACATCAGGCCGCAGAGCGCAGCGCCGATGAGCGGGCGCAACCAGCCCTCCCTGCCCGAGAGAACCTGAAAGACGCAGCCGGCGAGCGCGACCCCGCAGAGGACCAGCCCCCAGTCGTAGTAGCGCGGCAGGATGGCCGCCACGGCCTCGCCCGCGACCGCGCGGTCGAGGGCGCGGAAGATGCGCGGCGCGACGCCGAACGAGACGAAGGCCATGATCCCGAGCCAGCCGGCGATCGCGATCACGGCGAGGCTCCTGACGACTCCCATGCCGAGAGGAGCATCGGCGAAGCGCCGGAGCGTGTCAAGTTGACGGGGCCCGACCACGGCGGTAGAGTTCGCGGCGATGCTCGCCCGCCTCGCCCTCGTCGTGATCGTGCTGCTCGTCCCACTTCGAGCGTCCGCGGAGACGCCGGTCGCCGACGCGCAGGCGCTCATCTCGCGCTACGACGAGGACCTCACGGCGATCGACCGCGCGCGCGACCTCCTCGAAGACGCGCTCAAGCGTGAGAGCCAGGTCGAGACGATGATCATGCTCTCCTACGTGAGCTTCCTCTGGGGGGACGTCCGCGCGACGACTCCCGAGGACAAGCTCGCCGCCTACGCCCGCGGCCGCGAGCTCGGGAAGCGCGCGGTGGAGCTCGCGCCGCGGAACCACGATGCCCACCTCTGGTACGCGATCAATACGGGCCGCTGGGGCCAGACCAAGGGCGTGCTCCGCTCGCTCTTCCTTCTGCCGACCCTCCGCGAGGAGATCGAGATCCTGCTCCAGCTCGACCCGCGCTCCGTGCGCGCCCACTCGCTCGCCGGCAACGTCTACACGGAAGTCCCGGGGCTCTTCGGGGGCGACAAGGAGAAGGCGGAGGAGCACTTCAAGAAGGGGCTCGCGATCGATCCGAAGTTCACCGTGCTCCGGATCGATCTCGCTCGCCTGTACATCACCACGGACCGCTACGCCGAGGCGCGCCGGGAGCTCCAGCGCGTGATCGACGAGACCGCGCCGACGTTCGTTGCCGACTGGACCGTGAAGGATCGGCCACGCGCACGACAGCTCCTCGAGTCCATCAGAGCCAAGTAGCGATCGCGGAGGTCATCCGGCGCCTGAAGCGCACGGCGCCGCGATGGAACCCGACCGCCCTCGCGGTCATCGCCGACCGGAGCCGCGACCCCTTCCGCGTCCTCATCGCGTGCATCCTGTCGCTACGCACCCAGGACACGACCACGGGCCCGGCCTCGGCGCGGCTCTTCGCCGTCGCCGACACGCCCGAAGCCATGTTGAAGCTTTCGCCGCGCCAGATCGAGAGGCTCATCTACCCCGTCGGCTTCTACCGGACGAAGGCCCGCGTCATCCTGGGGATCTGCCGCGACCTCCTCGACCGCTTCGGCGGGCGCGTGCCCGACGAGATCGACGATCTCCTCACGCTCAAGGGCGTCGGGCGGAAGACCGCCAACCTGGTCGTGACGATGGGCTACGGCAAGCCGGGGATCTGCGTCGACACCCACGTGCACCGGATCTCCAACCGTCTCGGCTACGTGAGGACGCGGACGCCGGAGGAGACCGAGATGGCGCTCCGGGCCAAGCTGCCGAAGCGCTACTGGATCGGCTACAACGATCTCCTCGTCACCTTCGGCCAGAACGTGTGCACGCCGATCTCGCCGCGGTGCTCCACCTGTCCGGCGCGGGCGCTCTGTCGGCGGGTCGGCGTGCGAAGCTCCCGTTAGTTTACTCGGCGGGGGGCTTCGCCCCCCTTCCGAAGCCTCCCCCCAGGATCGATTGCGCGGGCAAAGCCCGCGCGCGAGCGGCGGTCAGTCCGACGCGCCGCTAGCGCCGTCGGCGCCTGAGCGATCGCAGGAGGGCGAGATTGCGCCGGTCGGCGGCCGGCTCGGGCTCCTTCGGGGTCTCCAGCACCTTCGGCACCCGACGAAACCGTCGGTCCGTCAGGAGACGCGCGAACGGCGCCAGCCCGAGGTGTCCCCGCCCGATGTGCTCGTGACGGTCGAGCCCCGAGCCGAGGGGCGCCTTGGCGTCGTTCAGGTGGAACGCGAGCACGCGGGCGAAGCCCACCGCCACGCCACACTCCCCGATCGCCTGCCGGTAGCCCGGCGCGCGTCGCACGTCGTAACCCGCGGCAAAAAGGTGGCAGGTGTCGATGCAAATCCCGATCCGCTCGGGCCGCGCCGCGCGCGCGTGCAGCGCGCCGAGCTCCGCGAACGTGCGACCGATGACATGGCCCGCGCCCGCGGTGTTCTCGAGCGCGATCTTGACCTTGTGGCCCGGTGTCCGTCGCGTCACCTCGTCGAGGGCGGCCACGACCCGCGCCAGGCCAGCCTCGACGCCCGCTCCGAGATGGGAGCCGGGGTGAATGACGACGCAGGACAGGGCCAGCGCTTCCGCGCGCTCGAGCTCGTCGGTGAAGGCGTCCACGGCCTGGCGCCACGCCGCGTCGCCCGGAGCGCCGAGGTTGATCAGGTAGCTCGCGTGGGCGAAGACGTGGCGGATGCCCGTCTGCCGGCGCGCCGCGTGAAAGGCGCGGACATCCGCGTCCGTCATCGGCCTGGCGCGCCACTGGCGCTGGTTCTTCAGGAAGATCTGCACGGCGCCGCAGTCGAGCGCCCATCCGCGCTCGAGGGCGCGGTGAAGACCGCCCGCGATCGACATGTGGGCGCCGAGCTCGTCCGGACGACGGCGCATCGGGCCGAGCGTAGCACGCGCCGGCTTGACCCGACGGCGTGCGCCGTGATAGCACCGCAGCGTAGGCGGGCCGATCCCCCGAGTTTCGAGAAGGAGACCGCTATGGAGTGCCGCGCGATCCCGACGTCGTTCACCACGACGTTCACGTTCGAGTACGGTGTCACCGAGGCCGACATGCGGCGCCTCTACGAGAACGCGAAGCGCGACCAGTGGAACGCCGCGCACGACATCGCCTGGTCCACGCCCCAGCCCGCCGACGGGCGCGCGATCGCCGACGAGCTCATCGACATCTACGGAAGCCCGCTCTGGAAACGACTGTCGGAGGCCGAGCGCGTCGAGCTCAACCGGCGCGTCGCGGCCTGGCGTCTCTCCGCCCTCATGCACGGCGAGCAGGGCGCGCTCCTCGCGTGCAGCCAGCTCGTGGACATCGTCCAGGACGCCGACGCGAAGTTCTTCCAGGCGACGCAGGTCGTGGACGAGGCGCGCCACAACGAGGTCCTCGACCGCTACATCACCGAGCGCCTGGACAACCGGAAGTACCCGATCCCCACCAACGCGCGCGACGTCTTCGACTCGATCCTGGGTGACAGCCGGTGGTACCTGAAGACGATCGGGCTCCAGCTCGTGGCCGAGACGTTCGCCGTCGCGCTGTTCAAGATGATGGCCGAGAGCGCGCGCGATCCGGTCCTCGAGGCGGTGTGCCGTCGCATCCTCCAGGACGAGTCCCGGCACATGGGCTTCGGCATGCTCGCGCTGCCCGAGGTTGTCCACGGGGCGTCCCCCGCCGAGCGGGGCGAGCTCGAGGACTACACCTGCTTCGCCGTCGAGAAGACGCTGACAGGCTTCTTCCCGCTCGAGGCCTACGAGGACGTCGGGTTCAGCCGAGCCCAGATCGAGGAAGCCAAGCGCTACCGTCGCGACGTCGCCGCGCGCAACGACTACGCGCCGTTCCGCAAGGTCTTCAAGCGCGACATGCACGCCGCGATGGTCGGCAACCTCGCGCGGCTGGGGCTCCTGACGGAGCGCGTCCGGCCGCGGCTCGAGAAGCTCGGGGTCACCCTGCCGACGAGCTGACCGGCGCCACGAGCTCCCCCAGGCGCCGGTCGCGGTGGGCCCACAGCCCCGCGAGCTGGCGCCGGACGACAAGCGCGTGCGCGGCGCGCCCGAGCGGTCCCAGCGGTAGCCGGTAGGTCACCCGGTCCTCCACCCACGTGCCGCCGCGCGCTTCGAGGAACCGGTGGCGGTGCTCCCAGCGCGCGTACGGGCCCCGCACCTGCACGTCCACGAAGCGGTAGGGTGGATCGAACTCGCGGATGAAGGCGCGCCAGCGCATCGGGACGCCGAACCACGAGAGCGCCAGGTCGTAGACGCTCCCCGCGGCCATCGGCGCGGGCTCCGAGAGGAGCCGCAGGCGGAACGCGGCCGGCGTCAGGAGCGGCAGGTTTCGCGGATCGGCGAAGAATGCGAAGACCTCGGGACGCGCCTTGGCGAGCCACACGCGCGATTCGAGGATGTGATCGGCCATCGACGCGCGGCTTATGATAGGCAGGTGCCCGCGCTCAGTCAAACGCGCGCCTACGTGGCGCTCGTCGTGATCGCTGCGCTCTGGGGCAGCTATCCCGCCACCGCCAAGCTCGCGCTCGGCGACTTCCCGCCCTTCTTCCTCGCCGCCGTGCGCTGCACCGTCGCGTCAGGGCTCCTCGTGCTTCTGCTGGCTCGCGCGGGCGCGGACGCGACGCGCGGGCTGGGCGCCCACGCGCTTCGGGCCCTCCTCGTCCTGGGCGTCGCCGGCATCTGGGGCTCCACCCAGTTCTCGTACGTCGCGATCTACTACACGACCGCGGGCAACGCGGTCATCCTCCAGGCGGCGACGCCGGTGATGGTGGCGCTGGGCGCCCGCTTCTATCTCGGCGAGCGGCTCGAGCCACTCCAGTGGCTCGGCGTCACCGTCTCGGTGTTCGGCGTGCTCCTCGTCGTCACGAGCGGTCGGCTCGCCGCGCTCCGGCTCGAGGAGCTCCGCGTCGGCGACTTCATCGTGCTCGCCTCGCTCGTCGGCTGGTCCACGTACACGGTCTATGGCAAGCACGTCCTCGGCACCCTCTCGCCCGCCCTCGCGACGACGGGGGCGTACGTATGCGGGACGCTCCTGATCCTGCCGACGGCCCTCGTGGCAGCGCCCTTCTTTCCCGCGCCGCGCGTGGGCTCGCTGACGGCGTGGGCGGTCGTCCTCTACCAGGGCGTGCTGGGCGCCGTCGCCCACGTCTGGTGGTACCGGGTGGTCGAGGTCGTCGGCCCGAGCCGCGCGGCGATCTTCTTGAACCTCCAACCACTTGTCGGTATCGCGCTGGCCGGCGCTCTGCTCAGAGAGCCGATCGGGCTCTGGCAGATCCTGGGCACCGCGAGCGTCCTGGCCGGCGTCGCCCTCACCACCCGCTCGCGCGGGAAGCTCCAGGCCGAAGGCAGAGGGGCGAGCGCTCGCTAGGGCGAACCAGCGCGGCGGCAAGGTCTGGGCGCGCCGAAGAAATGGGGAGGCAGAGACGGCACGGGGGAGGGTCCGCGCGAGTGTCGTTCCGAGCGGAGGACCCTCCCCCGTGCTGTCTCTGCCTATCCGAGTTTTTTGACTTCCGCCAGAATCTTGTCAGGCTGCGGCAGCTCGCCCTTGCCGTAGCGCTCGACGAAGCGAACCTTGCCCTGTTTGTCGAGGATGAACGTGGCCCGGACGTTCGCGTTCCAGTCCGGCCAGTAGACGCCGTAGGCCTTCACGACGCTGCGCTGCACGTCGGAGAGGAGCGGATAGCGGCTGATGCCGACCGTCTTCGCCCAGTTCTCGTGGCTGAAGGGGCTGTCCGTGCTGATACCCAGCACCTGGGTATTGGCCGCCTCGAAGTCGCCGATGCGCTTGTCGAAGGCGGGCATGCAGGTGCTTCAGCCCGGCGTCCAGTCGAGCGGGTAGAACAACAGCACCACTTTCTTCCCGTGGAAGTCCTTGAGGCTGACCTCCTTGAGCCCGATGGTCTTCAGCGTGAAGTCGGGCGCCGTGTCGCCGACATTGAGGGCCTTGCTCTCGGTGGCGGTACTCACCTCTCGTGTCCCCCTTTCGCGATCCTGCGCGTCGCGGGCGTCATGATAGCACGGCGGTCTCCCACCTTCGCCGGCGCTTTGCGCGCCGCCGCCCACGCGTGCGGTCGGCGGCTCTCGAGCGGCGCCTCCGCGCGACCCAGGTAGCCTGCGGCCGTCACGACGGCGCCGGTCTCCCAGACGCGACGGAAGCGCTCGGTGAAGCGCGTGTCGCGCAGCGCGTGGTGGTCCATGATCACGCGGCAGCCGGTGACGCCCACGATTCTCAGCAGATTGTCGATGCCGCGCTCGATCACGGCCGTGCCCACGTCCCGCTCGATGTACGAGGGCGGCCCCGACAGGTAGAGGAGCGTCGGGCGCTCCGCGATGAGGTACGCCGCCGCCACGGGCGAGAGCGGCCCCTGGACGTCGGAGGCGAAGACGAAGCGCTCGTTCTCCCCAGGGTCGACGACCGTCAGCATGACGATGGCCCCGAGCGGCGAGCCATCCACGCCGTGCGGCAGCGGCGGCGACACCCGGAGCTCCAGCTCGAGCGTCCGTCGCCGGCAGCCGTCGGCGCTCACGACGCGCGCGACGGGCCCGAGCGCCCTCCAGAGCTCCTCTCCGCGCT